>NZ_JBKGUN010000001.1:0-12580 GCF_046462195.1 Paracoccus sp. (in: a-proteobacteria)
GGCAAAGCCATGGCTGGCCTGTTCCGCCGTGGCCCACATGTCGCCGGTCGAACCGGTGTCGACGCCCACGACCTTGCCTTCCATCTCCGCAAGAGACGCCGGACCCTCTGCCAAGGCCGTCAGCGACTGATCGCTGTCGTAATAAGGCTGGGCAAAGGTCACGGATTCCAGCCGCTCATCGGTGATGGTGATCGAAGAGGTGGCAATGTCGATCCGCCCCGACTGCACGGCCGAGAAGAGGCCGTTGAAGGGAATGTTCACGGTCTCGACCTCGGCACCCAGCCGCTCTGCCACGGCGGCGACCAGATCAATCTCAAAGCCGACGAACTGACCGGTTTCATCCTGAAATTCCCACGGCACATTGCCGATATTCGCGCCGACAGTGATCTTGTCCTGTGCGGCCGCGCCTGATGCCGACACTGCCAGCAGTGCCAGAAACAGCGCCGTCCTTCCCATTCCATGTCTTTGCATGATAGCTCCCCGTTCTTTTTTATCATTCTGGTTGACCGGACAAACCGGTCTGACCAGTATGAAGCCACGGGTTCGTCAGGTTTGCAATGCTTCTCTCGGTATGAGCAAAGGAAACAGGAACAGGATGCCCTCAGGAAAGGCAGTGACCATTGATATGGGACAAGGGACCGGTGACGCAAACGATCGCGCGTCGCCTGCAGGAGATGATCAGGTCAGGAGAGCTGAAGGCAGGACAGAAGTTGCCCTCGCAGCGCCTGCTGGCCGGACAGTTGAACGTTTCGCGCCCGTCCCTCCGGGAGGCTCTGCTGACGCTTGAAACGCTGGGTCTCGTCCAGACCTTGCCGGCACGCGGCACTTTCGTGCTGGACCCCGCATCGCGATCCCACTCGACCACCTGGCGCTATGACGATGCCTATGATCTGCGCGAGGTGTTCCAGACCCGGCTTTTGCTGGAAGGCCAATTGTGCCGACTGGCGGCCACCGCCATGACGCCTCATACCACGGAAGCGCTGCGGGATGCCGCCCAGGCGTTCGAAGAGGCCTGGAGTGCCGGCGACCTGCTTGCCCATGTCGAGGCTGACCTGGCACTGCACCTTGCCATCGCCGCTGCCTGTCCCAACCGCATGCTGTCGGGCCTTTACCGGACGGTGCAGCAGCTTCTGACAGAGACGCAGCGCCAGCCCATCCCGAACACCGATCCCGACCGCATGAGCCAGTCGATCGCAGAACATCGTGCCATCATCGAAGCCTTGGAACGCCGGGACCCTGATGGATCAGAGGCCCGGATGCAGGATCATATCCGCAACACCGCCCGTTGCGCAGGGGTCGACGTCTGACTGCGGGACCCTTTCGTCCGCGAGGGGCGAATGGACGATCGTCAGGTGCCAGCGGGGAAAGAGGGGCAGAGATGCCTTCGTGCCGCCTGGTCGGGCTTCGTGTCCGTCACCCTGTTTCCTGCGCGGCTGCAAACCTTTGCCGCGACAACCCGTTCCTGCAGGTTGCCGAAAAGGTATTTGTCTTTGCTGAAATGAACGCTAATGACGCTGGTCACAGGTCGTCAGATCAGCGCCACCAGATGATTGTCCCAAGCTGGACCGCCCTGCACCAGCGGGCTCAGGGCGCTGGTGGTACAGGACCACATGACGCCGCTGCCGTCACTTGCCAGGAAACCTTTACCTGAGGGCGCCACACCGCAGATGTCGGCACGTGCATGCGTCGCAAGATGAGCACCATCGGGTCCATGGATCATCACCACGCCCCCTCGTGGAGAGGTAAGCGCGATCAGACCCTGACGGTTCATCGCGATCGAGCCGGCATAGCCGTGCATCCGCATGGCCTCGGCGGCCGGGGGCGAACACAGGACAGGCTCTGTCCCGGGCCGCCACATGCCCAGCAGCGGCACCGCTTCGGACGGATCGCCTTCCCATTGCATCGCAAAGGCCACCAGCCCGTCCTGGCCCAGGGCCAGGTGACGGATCGAGTTTTGCCGGAACGGTGCCGGCAACTCGGCGCGGGCGACGATGCGGCCGTCTGCCGAAAGCCTGGCAAGGTTGGGGCGCATGCTGTCGATGTTCAGCTTGCTGCGATCGGCGGGATCCGTGGCGATTCCACCATTGGCCACGATCAGCGTGCCATCATCCTGCCGTTTCAGATCATGAGGACCGATCCCGCCGGACGACCATTCGCCGATCCGCATGAAGCGGGTCGTGTCCCACAGCCCGATCCGCCCTTCGGACGTACTCGCAACCACCTCCGACGTATAAAGTACCCGTCCGTTGCCTGAAAACACGCCGTGGCCGTTGAATTGCCGCCCTTGGGGTGGGGTCAGGTGGTGGCGTATCTTGCCGTCACGGCAATCCAGCACGATGGCAAAGGTGCCCGGGCGTCGGGCAAAGGCCACGGCCAGCGGCAGATGGGGATGAGCGGCGGCCGCATGGCCTCGGCCGGGCAGAGCGAGGGCGAAAAGGCTTTCCCCCCGTTCGGTCAGCCCATGCAGGACATGGCCTTCGTCCGACCTTCCCGCCGCCAGACAGGCCGGGCTGCCCAATTCGGACCAGCCGGTTGTCGGCAAGGCGAGGGCGCCCAGACCTGCCAGGAACAGACGTCGCGTTGTCATCAGTCACCATCCATTGCATTGAAGCCGACCGTGACGCCCAAGGCCGGTCCCAATTCATCCAGCGCGGTCTGCCGGGCAGCGTCCACCGCCTGCTGCAGGATCTCTATCCTGAGGCGCCCTTGGGGAGTGGACACCCCCGCCAGAACCGGATCGGGGAGTGCCTGCGCCAGTTCAATGGCGCGGTCCAGTGCCGCCAAGGTGTCCGGAGCCTTGTCGGACAAAGTCGCGACCATGTCCCGGATCGCCCCCAGCGACAGCGTCACGTTGCGCAGACTGCGTCCCGAGGCGCGGGCCTCGGCCCGTTCGGGGGCAGGACGGTCAAAGCTGCCCATGGGGCGGCCAAGACGCTGGTCCTTGAGATATTCCAGCGCCGTGATCACTTGGGTGAACATCACCTGACGCGCCTCGGTCTGCGTCAGAAAGCGGGGATTGCCCGGCTCGCCCGCGCTCAGCAGCAGGGGACCGAAGTCATCGTGCCAGCCATCGCGCAATTCGGCAGCCAGTCGCGCCAGATCGGCCGATGTGGCGCGGATCAGCGAACAGGTCTCCCCAGGCCAAGGCTCTTGCGGGAACAGCAGGCGCTCCAGCCCGGTCAACCCGCGTGCGGCAACCGATTGCTGCGCAAATGCCTGCGGTTCCAGCCGGGCCGGATCCCCCTCCAGCAGCGCCCGCTGGGCCTTGAGGCCAAGGCCCTTGGGGTCGGGCCAGAAGGCGATCGCCAAGCCGCGTCCATCTTCCTCGATCGGGCCGACCCGGATGGGCTGGAGGCCCAGCCAGTCATCATAAGCAGCGTGATAGGCAGGGGCCAGATCCCCGGGATCGCAGGTGTCTTCGGCAGCCCGCGCCAATGCGGCGGTGGAACGGGCAAAGGCCTCGTGCCGGGGCAGGACATGATCGGCAACCAGACGGGTCATGTCGGCCTGCGCGGGCGAAGCCGTCAGAAACATCAGCAGGATCAACAGGCGCGGCATCACAAGCTCTCCAGAAAGGCGATCAGGGCCGCACGGTCGTCGGCAGGCAGGGCGATGACACCGTCACGGGAACGCGCAGCCTCGCCACCATGCCACAGCACCGCCTCCAGCAGGCTGCGCGCGCGTCCGTCATGCAGGAAATCCGTATGGCCGCTGACGGTGCGGGTCAGTCCGATCCCCCAAAGCGGCGGGGTGCGCCATTCGGTGCCGGTCGCGCGGCCTTCCGGGCGGTGGTCGGCCAGTTCCTCGCCCATGTCGTGCAGCAGCAGGTCCGAATAAGGCCAGATCAGCTGAAAGCTTTGTTCAGGCTGATCCTGCAGGCGATGGGTCACATGCTTGGGGGTATGACAACTGGCGCAACCCGTGTCATGAAAAACGGCCTTGCCGCGCAGCACGCGGGGATCGGCGGCCCCCCGTCTTTCGGGCACACCCAGATTGCGGGCATAGAAAGCCACCAGATCAAGGCTGGCGCGGTCGACCTCCAGCCCGTCACGCTGTCCCGGCTCCTGCCCATGGGGCGCGGCAAGGCAGGCGGGCTGCAAGACGGTGCAGTCGCCATGGGGCAGGGGGTGCAGGGGGTTGGAAAGGCCCATGTCGCCTGCGAATGCCTCGGCCGATTGTTCAAGCACCGTCGGGTTCCCCGCCTTCAGGCCAAAGCGGCCCAGCATCGAGACGCCATATCGGACCGACATCACGATCTGTGCCCGTCCCGATATGCCATCTCCGTCGGCATCCTCCGGATCAACGTTTGCCAAAATCTCGGCCGCAGGAATGGCCTCCAGCAGGCCGAGGCCAATCATCTGCGGCGCGATACGCGGCGACAGCATCACATCCGGCGACAAGGGACCATAGCCCGGATCGCCGATGGCGTATTGCGGGGTGCGAAGGGATACGGTCAGACCGTCGGACAGTGTCACGGAGTGTTCGGCATAGGTGATGTCCATGCGGCCTTCGGCAGGCAGGCCAAAGGTCGCAAAATCCTGCAACTGGCTTCCGTAGACCGGGTCGGGACTGGTGGGCAGCCATTCCTCAATCCCTTCGGGAGCAGCGCCGCCGGGCACGGACAGGCGCAGGAACATCGACACCCGCGCGTCCTTGTCGGTCGCGGGAACATGGCCTCGGCCATCCTTCAGGTGGCAGTCCTGGCACCCGCGTGCATTGTATATCGGCCCCAATCCGTCCGAGGCCAGCGTCGAGGCGGGAGAAGCGACCCATGTCTTGCGAAACAACGCATTGCCCAACTTGAAGTCCATCTCATGCGCGAAAGGCATGTTGGCCGAACCCTGGCTGAAGGCATCAGCCGTATCGCAGGCGCGGACCGTGGCGGCGCCAGCCGGTTTTGTTTCAAAAGGTTCGGCTTTGGCAAAGTCGGAAGGGACCGCAAGAATGGCCCTTATTCGTGCGGTCTCCTCGGCTGTCCGCGGGATCACCGACAGGTGCCGGTCATCCAGCGTTTGCGCAAAAGCCGGTCCTGCCAGCAATGCCAGCAGGGCAGGCAGCATCCGCCGCGTTTGGCAATCCAGCGCATGGCGGGTCATGGCCTATTGAAAGATCGCGTTGGGGTTGTCGAGGCTGTCCGAACCCTCGACCTCGAGACCCGACAGCCCCAACACGCCCACCGCCCGCTCGATCGAGGCGGTCTGAGTCACCAGCGCATCCACCGCAGCCATGATCAGCGCCTCGCCTTCGGCATTGCCGGCTTCCAGCATCTGGTCATAGGCCAGACCGCCTTCGGCGGCCGTCTTGATCGCCATCAGCTTGTCGACGGTCGCATTCAGTTCGGCCCGAAGCTGCGCGTCCACCGCAGGATCGCGCTGGGCCACCAGTTCCGACAGCGAGGGCCCGATCATTTCGGTCCCGTCACTGCGGGTATAGGTGCCGAGGTAGATGTTGCGAATGCCAAGGCCGTCGTAATAATGGCTGTTATGCGTGTTGTCGGAAAAGCAGTCATGCTCTTCCTCGGGATCGTTCAGCATCAAGCCCAGCTTCATCCGCTCGCCCGCCTGTTCACCATAGGACAGGCTGCCCATCCCGGTCAGCATGGCCAGCAGCCCGGCCTGCGGGTCCTGCATAACGGCCGCGCGGCCTTGTCCCCCTTCGGCCCAAGCCGATGTCATTTCTTCCAAATCCGACACCAGCAGAACGGTGGCGGCCCTCAGATAGGCGGCGCGGCGGTCGCAATTGCCGCCCGTGCAGCCTTCGCCCTGGACAAAATCGGTATGGGAACGTTCGCCTGCGCCGGGACCGGTGCCGTTCAGATCCTGCCCCCACAGCAGGAACTCGATGGCGTGATAGCCTGAGGCGACGTTCGCCTCGACCCCGTCGGCTTCGTGCAGGGTTTCCGCGATCAGCTGCGGCGTGACCTCGCTGGCATCCACAGGCGTGCCGGACAGGGTGAACCGCGGTGTGGCGATGACATTCAGTCCGGCCAGGTCATTCTCTTCATTCTGCGCCGAGCCTGCCTCGACATAGTCGATAAGCCCCTCGTCCAGCGGCCAGGCATTCACCCTTCCTTCCCAGTCGTCGACAACAGGATTTCCAAAACGGAAGGCCTCGGTCTGCTGATAAGGAACACGAGCAGCAATCCAGGCATGACGTGCGGCCACCATGGTTTCTTCGGAGGGTGCGGCGATCAGGGCATCAACGGCCACCTGCAGCGCCCGGGCGGTGGACAGGCTGTCCGCATATTCCGCCTCAGCCATGTCGGCGTAATGCGTCACCACTGCTACGGGTTCTGCAGCCAGAACAGTCGAGGCGAACAGTACCGAGGAGAGGAGGGCAAAAGGAAGGTGACGCTTCATCATGATGCTTCCGATGATCTGGGGCCGATCTACCGTATCGGGGCAACCGGACCGAACTTTCTCCGCGATCTAGCGCCTTATCCGTATTCCTGTAAAGTTGATTCAAACATTCAGGTATAAGGGCGTCCAGGTGACTGTCCGCCTGCCCCTATCAGCGCTGCGATCATCTTGCACCATGCTGTCAGGTTCTTGCGTGCAGGATTATTGCAGGACCTGTTCCCTAACGTGCAGCATCTCCATCAGCACCGGCAAAGGAGCAACAAGCGTACGCGACTGCGGCAGCAGGCTGCTCCGCCGATATTAAAAAGAGGCGCATCAGTCGCCAGTTTTAGATGATCAGGACGTGACTGGACCGCTTGCGACAGCCCGAGAACAGGGAACGGGGCCTCCCCGGCCTGTCGTGCAGTCGAATGACCTTTCGTGAAAACTTTACGCTTCTGTTATCCTGCTGAAACATCCGACTGAAAAACGCTCCCAAAAAAGGAGCGCAGATGTTGCGTCAATCGATAGATCTGTCAGGAATCCGGAAAAGCTTTGGCCAGACAGAGGTTCTCAAGGGCATAGACCTGTCGGTGCGCAAAGGGGAATTCCTCTCCCTTGTTGGCATGTCCGGTTGCGGGAAGTCCACGCTGCTCCGGATCATCGCAGGGCTGGAGCAACCGGATCAGGGTTCCGTCGCGATCGGCGACCAGGACGTGACCAGACGGGATCCGTCCAACCGCAACCTTGCGATGGTGTTCCAGTCCTATGCACTTTACCCGCACATGACCGTGCGACAGAACATCGCGACACCGCTTCGCATGCGAGAACTGACGCTGGCCCGGCGCCTGCCGCTGATCGGCAGGCTGCTTGCCTCGCGACAGGCGCTGCAACAGATCGACGCCGCCGTCGCCCAGGCGGCCGGGACGCTGCAGATCACCCATCTACTGGACCGCAAGCCGGCCCAGCTTTCGGGCGGTCAGCGTCAAAGGGTCGCCTTGGCGCGCGCGCTGGTGCGTCAGCCCGCAGCCTTTCTGATGGACGAGCCACTTTCCAACCTCGACGCCAAGCTGCGTGCGCATATGCGCGACGAACTGGCAGCGCTCCATCGCCGCCTGGGTGCCACCTTCATCTATGTCACGCATGACCAGGTGGAGGCGATGACCATGTCCGACCGGATCGCGCTGATGATCGAGGGACAGATCGAACAGCTTGGCACACCCGACGAACTGTACCGCGCGCCAGCGACGCTGGCGGTTGCGCGCTTCATCGGATCTCCGACCATCAACCTCCTTCCGGCCGAGGTTTCCGCAACGGGGCAGGTCACTGTTGCAGGAGTGCCGACGGGTCTCGTCGCCAGCGCGGGACCAGCCACGCTGGGCATCCGTGCCGAAGATTTTCACCTTGCCGCCACCGGTCTGCCCGCGCGGGTTTTGCGGATCGAGACCCAAGGTGCGGACCGGTTCCTGACCTGTGAGTTGCTGGAAGCCGTCGGACAGACCATCGTGCTGCGTCAGAGTGCATCCGACGCTGATGACACGCCTGCAGACGACGTGATGCACCTGCGCTTTGCAGCCGCTCGGGCGCATCTGTTCGGCCCGGACGGGCATCGACGTCCGCTCCGCATCCGCGAAAGGGTTGCCGCGTGACCCTCGCAGCACAATCCGTAGACGCACTGGCACTGGCGCGTCCCCGCAGCGTCCCGCGTGGCCTCATCTTCGCCATGCCCGCGATCCTTTTGCTGCTGGCCATCTACATCATTCCGATCCTGGTCCTGGCGGGCTTCTCGGTCACCGATTACCGCCTGGGCGCATTGAACTGGGATTACATCGGGCCGAGGAATTTCGTAGCTGCCTTCAGTGATCCGGTCTTCACCCGCGCGTTGATGAATACTGCACTCTATGCCGCCATCGTCATTCCCGCGGGCGTGTTCCTGGCGCTCGGCGTCGCGCTTCTGGTGCATGGGCGCAGCAAGTCGCGCGCCTTTTGGGAAACCGCCTATTTCCTGCCGGTGACGGCAACGCTGGTGGCAATGGCGACGGTGTGGCAGTTCCTGCTTCACCCTTCGCTCGGGCCGGTAAATGCCGCGATCACGCGGGCCGGGTTCGAGCCCGTGTCCTTTCTGGGCAACCCGGCGCTGCTGATCCCGACCATGGCATTGATCGGCGTGTGGCAGGTGCTTGGCTTCAACATGGTGCTGTTCCTGGCGGGCCTGACCGCAATTCCCAAGGATCTGCATGAAGCGGCACGGCTCGACGGCGCCAAGAGCTCCATCGACCGGTTTCTGACAGTCACCTGGCCGATGCTCGGCCCGACGACGATGTTCGTGGTCGTCACCACGTCGATCTCGGCCTTCAAGGTGTTTGAAACGGTGGCCGTGCTGACAAAGGGCCGGTCGGGGTCGGAAACCCTGCTTTACGCCCTTTATCTGGAAGGGTTCGAGTATTCGAACACGGGCTATGCCGCGGCCCTGACGCTGATCTTCCTGGCGATCGTGCTGATCCTGTCCATCGGCCAGACGCTGCGCATGGAACGGAAGGTTCATTACTGATGCTGCGTTTTATTCCCCACCTCGTGCTGGCCCTGGGGGCCGGGATCATGCTGCTGCCTTTCTACTGGATGGTGCTGACATCGATCCGCCCCCCGGCCGAGATATTCGACATCTCGTTTTGGCCCGTTCCCGACAGTTTCAGCGGCGTCGAGAATTATTCCCAGGCGGCCCGTTCGGTGCCGATGGCCCGGTTCATGCTGAACGGCGTGATCGTCTGCTCGGGTATCCTTGTCGTGCAGGTGCTGACGGCCGTTCCCGCCGCCTATGCCTTGGCCAAGCTGCGCTTTCCCGGCCGCCGGCTGCTGATGGTGCTGGTGATCGCCGCGCTGTGCGTGCCGATGCAGGCCTTGGCGCTGCCGCTGTTCGTGGGGCTGGCAAAGGCGAACCTGCTGAACACGTATTTTGCGCAGATGGCGCCATTCTTCCTGTCGGTCTTTGCCATCTTCCTGTTCCACCAGTCGTTCCGGTCCTACCCCGACGAGATCATCGAAGCTGCCCGCATGGATGGCTTTACCGAGATGGAGATCTGCGGGCGGCTCGTGCTGCGCGGTTCGCTGCCCTCGCTCGCCGCCTTTTCGGTCTTTTCGGTCGTGGCCCACTGGAACGATCTTTACTGGCCCATGATCGTCGTGTCCGACACGGCGCTCGCCCCGCCGCCGCTGGGGATGCTGTTCTTCTCGGATGTCGAGACGGGCGCGAACTACGGCGCGCTGATGGCCGGGGCCGCCATGATCACCGCCCCGATGATCGTCTGCTTTCTGCTGGCACGACGCAACTTCATCGCCGGCATCACCATGACCGGGGTCAAGTAGATCCCTTATCCGGAGACGAACATGAACTTCACCCGACGCTTTGCCCTCGGCGCCTTTGCCCTTGGCCTGACCCTGCCAGGCATGGCCATGGCGCAACCGGTCACGCTGGACGTGCTCTATAACCTGCCAGGCTTCACGAAATTCCACCAGCCGCTGGCCGACGCGTTCATGGAGGCAAACCCGGATGTGACGATCAATTTCCTCGCCCCTGCGGTCGGCTATAACGAGGGCCAGCAACAGGTATTGCGCGCTGCCGTGACGGGAAGCCTGCCGGATGTCTATTTCTCGGGCTACAACCTGACGGCGGAACTGGTGCACACGCTGGCCCCGCGTGAGCAGATCGTCGACCTTGCCCCCTTCATCGAGGGCGAAGGGGGGCAGGCGTTCCTGGAGGAGAACTTTTCTCCCAACATGGTCGCGCTTGGCATGGTCGATGGCAAGCAATACGGCCTGCCCGTCAACGCGTCTTCGCCCATCATGTATGTGAACGCCGATCTGGTGCGCGCGGCGGGCGGCGATCCTGACAACATGCCCACGACCTTTGCCGAACTGATCGCGCTGGCCAAGACCATCCACGCGGCTGATCCGCGCGTGTCCGGCATGTCCTATGACATCGCGGGCTGGCCGGATGACTGGCTGTGGCAGGCGATGATCTATCAACAAGGGGGCACGCTGGTGGACATTGAAACCGGCACGGTCGCCTTCGACAACGAGATCGGGCTGAATGCCCTGACCATGATCCGCCAGATGGCGGCCGAGGCCGGAGCGCCCACCTTCGACTGGGATCAGGCTCGCCAGCAGTTCGGGGCCGGAATGACAGGCGTGCTGTTTTCCACCCCTGCCCATGTTCAGACGATCGAAGGCCTGGTCGGCGACCGGTTCGAATTGGTGACGACAACCTTTCCGCTGGACAATCCGGAGGATGGCGGCGTGCCCACAGGAGGCAATTCGGCCGTGATGCTGACGCAGGACAAGGCCAAGCAGCAGGCGGCTTGGGACTATATCAAGTGGGTCACCGGCCCTGAGGCGCAGAACGTCATCGTGCGCATCACCGGCTATCTGCCGACCAACCAGCGCGCCACGGGCGAGGATTACCTGGCCCCTTATTATGCCGAGCATCCGAATGTCGCGACCGCCGCGAGACAGGCTGAACGTTCGCTGCCATGGGCGGGCTATCCGGGCGGTGACTCTGTGCGCATCTGGCGCACGCAACGCGAAATCATCGGCACCGTGATGCGGGGCGAGGTCACGCCCGAGAACGGCTTGGCCCAGATGGTCGAGCAGACGAATGCGCTGATGCAATAAGCATGGGTGCTGCACGCAGGCCATGATGCGGGGGCGATGTCCCCGCATTTCCTTTTCAAGGGATTGAAGATGAAGATCATCCACCTGACCGACACCCACCTGATGCCGCGGGGCGTTTCCGCCAATGGAGTGGATCCCGAAGCACGCCTGCGCGCCGCCGTGGCGGATATCGGCACTCGCCATGCCGATGCCGACCTGCTGGCGATCACGGGCGACCTGTGCAACCATGGCGACGCCGAGGCTTACGACCTCCTGCGCGAGATCTTGGCGCCCCTGCCGATCCCCGTGCGTCTGATGCTGGGCAATCACGACCGACGGCCCGAATTCGTGGCGGCTTTTCCGGACCATCCGCGGGATTTCAATGGATACGTCCAATCGTTTATCGACACCGATCACGGGCGGCTGTTGTTCCTCGACACGCACGAGGCCGACGTGATCGGCGGGATCTATGGCAGCGACCGCCTTGGTTGGCTGAATGAGGCCTTGTCGAGTGCGGACGAAAAGCCGGTGACCGTTTTCCTGCATCACCCGCCGATCCGGGACGGCATCCGCCATTTCCGCGACATCAGCCTCCACGACGGCGGGGCCTTGCTGGCCCGCCTTGCGGCACATCCAGCCGGTGTGCGGCATATCGTGTTCGGTCACATCCACATCCCGATGTCCGGCACCAGCCCCGAGGGCATCGCCTACAGTTCGGGTCAATCCTGCACCCACCGTTTCATCACGGATCTGGACACGGCCGACCCGTGGTGGACGGATGGCAATCCCGTCTACCGGATCATCCTGATCGACGACCTCGGCTTTCGGGCTTTCAGCGCTGAGGTGGGGCAGGCGCCCACCATGCGCGCTCCGATCTGCGTGGGGCCCTGAGGTCCGGAAAATTGCCAAGTCCTCCGGAACATGGCTGATGCAGCGGCAACTGCCCTCCAGACAGATGCGGGGCAGCCTGTCGCTCATGTCCGCTGTCATGCCAACGTGTTCATCCACATTCCGGACATGGAGCATATGACTCCTTGCCAGAAAAACCGCATGCTCATGCAGGTAGGCTCAACGAAGTTCTTGCGACAGTTCGGATCCTTCGGAAAAATCTCACGAAGCAGCGGCAGGCGACCTTCCGTTGCGGGCATGTCACGCTCTGTAGCGGCACGACGTCCAAGGTCGCGTGGGTTCCCGCCAGACAGGCCCGACCAATCGGCAATGGCCCGTGACTGGCCAGACTCTCGATCTGGTTCACCCATTGGGAAAAAGCACATGCTGATATGAGGATCTTCGGGTCAGTGTTCCGTGGCGCATAGTCATGCCTTTTCTGTCAGGCGGTCTGCCGTTCATGCCGGCTTACTTGACTCAAGCGAACGTTCAGCGGGCGGCACGGCATCAGCGTGAAGAGCCCAATGTGATCATTGCCGCCAATCTTCTAACATCGCAGTATGGTCTCTGCTGTATCTCAGGAGAGGGCATTGTTGCGGAACTCGGCGTTGAAGCAGGGCTTCCTCTTACCCCATTAACGGGCTGCTGAAAGGCTCCTGCCTCGACGTTTGGCACGGAACCTGCTTCACCGTCCTGGCTGCGGGGCG
>NZ_JBKGUN010000002.1:0-24111 GCF_046462195.1 Paracoccus sp. (in: a-proteobacteria)
GCCTCGGCCTGCATGGCGATCTTGTCCAGAAAGGCCTTCGCCACCGACTCCTCGGGGCGCAGGTGAACGATACCCTGGTCGCCGTCGACCAGGATCGCGTCGCCGTTCAACGCCTCGGCCGTGATGCGGCTGGCATGGATGACGAGGGGAATGGCAAGCGCACGGGCAACAATGGCCGCATGGCTGCCGACCGAGCCTTCCTCCAGCACCACGCCCTTCAGGCGGCGGCCGTATTCCAGCAGTTCGGCCGGCCCGATGTTGCGGGCGACCAGGATCGGACGCTCGGGCATCTCGGCGCCGGTATCAATGCCCTGGCCGGTCAGGATCCGCAGCAAGCGGTTCGACAGGTCATCGAGGTCATGCAACCGGTCGCGCAAATATGGATCGGCCGCCATTTCCAGCCGCGCGCGGGCGGTTGATTGTTCCTTCTCGACAGCAGCCTCGGCCGAGAGGCCAAGACGGATGTCTTCCTCCATCCGCTTCAGCCAACTGCGGGAATGGGCAAACATCCGATAGGTTTCCAGAACGGCCGCATGTTCGCCATCGCCGCCCATGTCTGCGGCCGCGACCATCGTATCAACGGTGCTGCGCAGGCGCTCGACGCCCTCGTGCAGGCGCGCCAGTTCCTTGTCAGGATCGTCGCCGACAGGATTGGCGATCACGACCCGCGGCTCGTGCAGCCAGACCCGGCCTTCGGCAGCGCCTTCCTGACCGGTGGCGCCGCGGACCATCAGGGGAAAGCGGTGGGCCGGGGGCATGCTGTCGGACTGGCTGCCTTGAAAGGCGCCCAGTTCCGTCATCTCGGCCAGAACCATCGCGACGACTTCCAGGCCATAAACCTCGTCTTCGGAAAATTGCCGTGCCGTGGCGCATTGCACCACCAGCACGCCCAACCGTTCCCCCACGCGCTGGATCGGAACGCCCAGAAAGGCCGGAAAGACCTCCTCTCCAGTTTCTGGCATGAAACGGAAACCGGGCTCGGCAGGGGCATTGGCGGTGTTCACATGGCGGCCGGTTCGGGCCACCCGGCCCACCAGACCTTCGCCCAGGCGCAACCGCGTCTGGTGGACGGCCTCGGGGCGCAGGCCTTCGGTGGCGCAAAGTTCCAGCGTGTCGGCATCACGGAACAGATAGATCGAGCAGACCTCGGTTCCCATCGAGTCCGCGATGTGATGGGTGATCTGGTCAAGCCGGTCCTGGCCACCACCGGCAGCGGCCAAGATCTCCTTCAGCCGCCGCAGCAGCTTGCGCGAGTCGCTGTCCGTGCGATCCTGCATCGTCTGCCCGCCTTCTGCCTGCGCAAAGACCCCGTTCCGGGCCAAACCGAAAAGGCTTATGCCTTGTCCAGTTCAAAGGCATCATGCAGTGCCTGCACCGCCAGTTCCATGTATTTCCGGTCGATCAATACCGAAATCTTGATCTCGGAGGTCGCGATGACCTTGATGTTGACGTTCTCGTCCGCCAGCGCCTTGAACATGCGCGCCGCGACGCCCGTGTGGCTGCGCATGCCGATGCCGACGACGCTGACCTTGGCGACCTCGGTGTCGATGTTCAGCTCGTCATAGGCGATCTGGCCGGCCTGCCGCGCTTCTTCCATGGCACGCTTGGCGCGCTCCACCTGGTTGATCGGCACCGAAAAGGTCATGTCGGTCACCGAGCCGGGGTGATCCTCGTAGTCCTTTTCGGAAATGTTCTGGACGATCATGTCCACGTTCACGCCCGCTTCTGCCAGGGGCGCAAAGATCGCGGCTGAAATGCCGGGGCGATCCTCGACCGTGACCAGCGTGATCTTGGCCTCGTCGCGCGAAGAGGCGACGCCGTTGACGACTTTCGATTCCATGATTTCATCCTCATCGCAGATCAGCGTGCCTGAATCCTCGTCGGTATCCTCGAAGGAAGACAGCACCCGCAGCCGCACCTTGTAACGCATCGCCAGTTCCACCGACCGGGTCTGCAGGACCTTGGCGCCCAAGCTGGCCAATTCCAGCATCTCCTCGAACGCGATGCGGTCCAGCCTGCGCGCGCGCGAGGTGATGCGTGGGTCGGTGGTATAAACGCCGTCCACATCGGTATAGATGTCGCAGCGCTCGGCCCCGAAGGCGGCGGCAAAGGCCACCGCGGTGGTGTCGGAGCCGCCACGTCCCAAGGTCGTGATCCGGCCTTCGGGCGACAAGCCCTGGAAGCCTGCGACCACGGCGACCTTGAAGCCCTCGGCGAACTTCTGGTCGATGTTCTTGCGGGGGATGTCCACGAAACGCGCGGCCGAATAGGCGGCGGTCGTGTTGATCGGCACCTGCCATCCCTGCCAACTGCGGGCAGGCACGCCCATTTCCTGCAGGGTCAGGGCCATCAGCCCCGCGGTCACGTTCTCGCCCGAACTGACAACCGCGTCGTATTCGCGGGCGTCGAACAGCGGAGAGGTTTGCTCGACCCAGCCCACAAGCTCGTTCGTCTTGCCGGACATGGCACTGACAATGACAATCACGTCATAGCCACGCTCGACTTCGCGCTGCACCTTCAGGGCCGCGTTCTTGATCCGGTCGGGATCGGCCACAGAAGTGCCGCCGAATTTCATCACCAGAAGCGGCATTTCGGGCCTCCAGCCAAGGGTTGTTCGTCGGCGGGGCTTTTATGGGGGGCGGGACGAAAGGGCAAGGGCCCGCGCTCACGCGGTTGTCAGTTCGCCTGCCGCCGCGGGACAAAGGGCAGGGGGGTGACGGGCACGCCGTCTTCGATCAACTGCCTGGCCTCATCCGGCCGGGCCTCGCCATGGATGAGGCGGGCAGGGCGGTCCCCTTCATGCATGGCGCGCGCTTCCTCGGCAAAGCGCAGGCCCACGTAATCCGAACTTTCCTCGATCTTGCGGCGCAAGGCCTGCAGCGCGACCTCGGCAGGATTGCGCGGCGCGGCCAGCGCGGGCGCGCGCTTTTCCGTCACGGCCGGGGCCATCAAGGCCTTTTCCACCTGCATGGATCCGCATTGCCCGCAGGCAACCTGACCCATCCCGCGCATCGTCTCGAAACCCTCGGACGAGCGGAACCAGCCGTCGAAATCATGCCCCTTCTCGCAGCGCAAGGCATAGCGGATCATCGCGTGAAACTCCTGTCCAGTTCCTGTCATATCGGGTCAGGTGCGGACTTTCGCAAGATCGTCCAGCCGGGCGATCAGCGCCTCCGGGTCTCCGGCCCTTGTTTCGAGAACGGCCCGAGCCCGGTCGCCCATGGTGCGCGCCCGGTCGGGCGAGGCGATCAGGCCGGCCAGTTCGCGGCCAAGGCTGCCGTTGTCCACGGCCCGCGCCGCTCCTGCGGCCTCCAGCGCGTCGAAAGCTTCCAGAAAGTTGCCGATATGGGGCCCGCGCAACAGGGCGCAGCAGTGGGCGGCAGGCTCCCACGGCGTATGGCCACCGTGATCGGTCAGGCTGCCGCCGATGATGCAGGTGCCCGCCTGCGCGTACCAACGCCCCATCTCGCCCAAAGTATCGGCCAGCAGGACGCCGCCGTCCTTTGTCATGCCTGCGCCCAGACTGCGACGTACTAGTGGCAGGCCCCGCGCCTCGATCAGCGCCGCCACATCACCGGCGCGGCGGGGATGGCGGGGGGCCAGGATCAGCCGCAGGTCCGGCCGGTCCGTGCGGGCGCGCAGAAAGGCGTCCAGCACGGGAGCATCCTCTCCCTCATGTGTCGAGGCCGCCAGGATCGTGCGGTCGCGGGTGGCATCCTGTGGGGGCGGGGCGATGGCGGCCGGAGCCAGCAGCTTCAGGTCCAGCCGCGGCAGCAGGGCCCTTGGCGGCAGGCCCAGGAACAACAGCCGCGCCTCGCTGCCCTGATCCTGTGCCGACAATGCCTGAATGCGCCCCAGCATCGGCCCGATCACACGCGGCAGCCGGCCCCATGTGCCGGCTGAGCGTTCCGACATTCGCGCACCGATCATCGCCTGCGCCACGCCCCGCTCGGTCAGAAGGCGGGAGCGCAGCGGCCAGAACTCTCCTTCGATCGTGACGGCCAGGCGTGGCCGGACGGCATCCAGGAACCGTTCCAGCGCGCCGGGCAGGTCCAGGGGCGCGAGCCGCGCACAAAGGCCCCAGCCGCGCACCAGATCCCGTCCCGTTTCGCTGTTCGCGGTCACAAGGACGGCATGCCGCGCCGCCAGCGCCTCGATCACCACCCGGGCCGAGGTCAGCTCTCCGACGGATGCGCCATGGATCCAGATCGCCGCCGGTTGCGGGGGCTGGCCCACCAGCCTTTCACGCAGCATGTCGGACCCGCCCCAGCGCGCCCGCAACCGCAGCGCGGCCTCGGCAATGCGGGTCGTGGCGTCATAGATCATGGGGAAAGAGCCCTCGTGCAGGACGTTGGAGGTGGGTACCGGAATCGAACCGGTCTTCACGGATTTGCAATCCGGTGCGTAACCTCTCCGCCAACCCACCGCCGTCGAGAGTGGGCGTGTCTTAGTGGATTGCCGAAGCCCTTGCAAGACGCGATGCGGCAGAACCTTCATCCGCCCATGTCCGACGTTGCCGAACATGGGGAAACATGGCAGTAAGTCGGCAAACAGCCCGAGCAGAGGTTTCCTCAGATGACCGATTTCGCCGCGCGGCGCACGATGATGGTGGACACGCAGGTGCGCCCCAGTGACGTCACGAAATTCCCCGTGATCGAGGCAATGCTGACCATCCCGCGCGAGGATTTCGTGCCTGCCAGCCGCCGTTCCGTCGCCTATCTGGGCGAGAACCTGGACATCGGCCATGGCCGTGTCCTGCTGGAGCCTCGCACGTTGGGCAAGATCGTCGACATGCTGGACATCCAGCCGAACGAACTGGTCCTGACGCTGGGCTGCGGCTACGGGTATTCGGCAGCCGTCATCGCCCGCATGGCCGAAGCGGTCGTGGCCATCGAGGATCAGCCCGAACTTGCCGCCGAAGCCGAACAACGGCTGTCCGAAGCGGGCATCTTCAACGTGGCCGTTCTTCAGGCGCCGCTGACCGAGGGCGCGCCCAAGCAGGGCCCTTACGACGTCATCCTGATCGAGGGTGCCGTTCAGGAAGTGCCTGCCGCCATCACCGACCAGTTGCGCGAAGGCGGCCGCATCGGCGCGGTTTTCCGCGAAGGGGCGCTGGGCGTGGCGCGGATCGGGTACTTTCAGGCGGGCCGCATCAACTGGCGCTATGCGTTCAATGCAAACGCGCCGCTGTTGCCCGGTTTTGAAAGCGCTCCGGGGTTTTCGCTGTGAAGGCGCTGGCGCGCCTTGCGGCCCTTGCGCTGATCAGTCTGGCCGCGACGGTTCCCGTGCGCGCCGAATCGCTGGCCGACACGATGGTTGCGGCTTATCGTCATTCGGCGCTGATCGAACAAAACCGTGCCGTCCTGCGGGCGGCTGACGAGAATGTGGCCGCGTCCGTCGCGGCCCTGCGCCCGGTCGTGCAGTGGATTGCACGCTATGGCGCCCAGCACAACGAAGGCTCGACAACCGTCCGCTCGACCTCGCTGTCGCTGGGAGGCACGCTGACGCTTTACGATTTCGGTCGCACGCAACTGGCCATCGACGGCGCCAAGGAGCAGGTGCTGGCGACGCGACAGGCCCTGGTGGGGGTGGAGCAGGACGTCCTGCTGACCGCTACGCGGGCCTATTTCAGCGTGCGTGAGGCAATCCAGCAGGTTGCGCTGCAGGAAAATTCGGTCGAGGTGCTGTCGCGTGAACGTCAGGCTGCCCAGGACCGCTTCGATGTGGGTGAGATCACCGTGACCGATGTCGCGCTGGCGGATGCCCAGCTGGCCGCGACGCGGGCCGCCCTTGCCGCCGCGGAAGGTCAGCTGGAGGTCGCGCGCGAATCCTATCTGGCGGTCACCGGCCGGCAGCCGGGCCGGCTGGACGCTCCGCCACCCCTGCCTTCGCTGCCTCCCAATCTTGATGAGGCGCGAACCATCGCGCAGCGCCGTCACCCCTCGATCGGACAGGCACAGCGTCAGGCCGCCGCGGCCGAGATCAGCGTTGCGGCCGCGGCTGCGGAACGCAACCCCACCCTGTCGGGAAATGCCAACGTGGGCGTGACGAATGCGCCAAGGGCCGATCTGCTGGGCGGTTATGGCAGCCGCAACTCCGCCTCGGTCGGGCTGGAATTGAACCAGACGCTTTATTCCGGGGGGCGCCTGCCGGCGGCTCATCGCCGTGCCATGGCACAGCGTGATCAGGCCCGGTCCGGCCTGCTGAACGTGTCGCGCCAGGTCAGCCAGACCGTGGGCGAGACCTGGGCCAACATCGCCGTGGCGCGTGCCCAGATCACGGCCATCGGCCAGCAGATATCGGCCGCGCAGCAGGCCTATGAAGGCGTGCGCGAGGAGGCCTTGCTGGGCGCCCGGACGACGCTGGACGTGCTGGATGCCGAACAATCGCTGCTCCAGGCACGTGCCGACCGCATTACCGCGGAATCCCAGCTGCAATTAGCGCATTATCAACTTCTGTCCGCTATGGGTCTGTTGACGGTAGAAAACCTCAACCTGGGAATTCCGACCTATGACCCTTCGCAATACTACAACGCGGTGCGCGATGCGCCCTTCACCAGCAAGCAGGGCGAAAGCCTGGACCGCGTGCTGCGCGCGATCGGCCGTAACTGACAACAAGGGCGCGGTGCAGCATGGCTAGGCTGCGCCGCACCCCTGCCGCCAATTCTGCAACGGATCGGCCTGAGCAGATGCCCGCGAATCTGCGCCCCTCGACATCGGTGGCCTGTGCGCAGGTTTCTTCGGAAACGGACAGGATCAGCCACAGCATCAGCAGGATCCGCGCATTGATCGACGCGGAACCCGGCACAGGCGAAATCCTGGAAGACGAGCGGGAGGATTTTCTGGCGCGGCGCTTCGGCAACGACCCCGCTTCGCTGCGCATGATGGGCGGAACCAGCGCACCCCTGCTGATCCACCTCATGTCCTCGTCCGGCCCGGTGCTTGAGAACGTGCGCGACCCGCAGAATGCAGCCCCCGCCACAGAGGCCGAAGATGGGCCGCTGAGCCTGTCGGGCGTCGTTTCGGGATGGCAGCAGTGGTTCCTGTGGAAGATCCAGGCCCCCAGCACCAGACCTGCGGCAGTCCTTCGCGACGTGCCGGCCATTCCCGCGCCGGAAGCTGCGGCCGTCCTGCCACCCCCCGCCGCCCCTCAACCCGTGCCGGAACCTGCGCCCGCCCGTTTGGCAGATCTGCCTATGGACGAGATCGTCACGCAGGCCGTGCGGCAGTTGATGGCCGATGCGACACTGCGCCAACAGCTGCAGGAGATGATCCGCGAGGATCTGCACGGCGAACTGGGCGCGACCTTTTCAGGCAATCTGCGCAACCTGATCCGTCGCGAAGTGGCCGAACGGGTGGATGCTCGGCTGACCGATCTTTAGATGCCTCAGTTCAGGTAGCGTTCGGGATCGACACTTTCGAAACCGCGGCGGACCTCGAAATGCACCACGCCGTCACCACCCGCCGTGCCGAGGCTTTGGCCAGCGGTGACGCTGTCGCCCTTGGAAACATTCACCTCGTTCAGTCCGGCATAAACGGTCATCAGGTCGCCGTCATGGCGCACGACGATGATCGGAACGCCGGACGTGTCGCGGGTGATCGCGGCCACGCTGCCCGCACCGGCGGCGTTGACCGCACTGCCGGACGAGGCGGCGATGTCGATCCCGTCATTGCGGCCCTTGTCATAAACCCGCACGATCGAACCCTCCACTGGCATCCGGAATTTTCCGTTGCCCGAGGCGGCGGTCCGCGTCGCGCCAAGGTCGGTGCTGGGCGTCTTGGGGGGCGGGGCCCCGGCGGGCGGGGTCGCCTCGTCTGGCAGGGGCCGTGCGGCCGAGGGTGGTTCGGGCGTGGGGCTGCCCTCTCCCGGGGCATTCGTGGCCAGACGGTCGGGCCTTTCGCCCGGCTGCGGCACGATCAGGCGCTGGCCTGTGCGCAGGCTCATGTCCAAAGGCAGTCCGTTCCAGGCGGCCAGATCCTGCACGGTGACACCATGGCGCCGTGCAATGGACCAAGCGGTCTCCCCTCGCGCCACGACATGTTCCCGCGCATCGGCGGAGGGGGCCGGAGCGGGCGCAGACGGGGCGGCGCGCGTGGCTGCCGCCTGTCCTGCAAAAGGATCGCGCACGACAGCCCTTCCGCCCGTCACGGGCGCGGCCGCCGTCACCTGCCGGGGCAGCACAAGGATCGCGCCCGCGTTCAGCGCACCATCCGCCGGCAGGGCGTTGTGACTGGCCAGTTCCCCCGCGTTCAGGCCAAGGCGATTGGCAATGGTGGCAGGCGTGTCTTCCGCTTGGGCGACCACGACCTGTCCCGTCGAGAGGGTGATCACGCCGCGGCTGTCCGGTTCGGGTCGGGGAGCCGCGGCGGCGGCGGCATCCGCAGTGCCCCAGCCGCCGATCAGCCCGCGCAGGTCCGGATCGAACCGGCCGCTCGTGCCGCAGCCTGCCAGCGCCAGCAGTGCGACCCCGCTGAACGCTGCCCGAAATTGCCGTCTGCTCATTGTCCTGCCCTCAGCCTGCCTTGCCTCGGCCGGGGGTCATGTCTGGCCCAACCCCTCGACCAGCGGAACGAACCGCACCTGGCGCAGCTCGTCATATTCGAACCCGCTGTCAGATCGGGTCACGCGGATCAGCGTTTGCACCGCGTCCGACTGTCCGACGGGAACGACCATGATACCGCCGATCTTCAGCTGTGCCAACAGCGGCCCGGGCGGATCCTCGGCCGCGGCGGTCACAAGAATGCGGTCAAAGGGGGCCTGCTCCGGCAGGCCGCGTGATCCGTCGGCCACCTGGGCGATGATGTTGTGCAGCCCCAGCGTGCGGAAGATGACCTCCGCTTCCTGCACAAGGCGGCGGTGGCGGTCCACGGTGTAAACGCGTCGCGCCACGCCCGAAAGAACCGCTGCCTGATAACCCGACCCGGTCCCCACCTCCAGAACGGTATCCCTTGGACCCACTTCCAAGGCCTGCGTCATCAGACCCACGACCGAGGGCTGGCTGATCGTCTGGCCGCAGGGGATGGGCAGGGGCGTGTCCTCGTAGGCACGATCCGAGAACTGGCCGCGGACGAACAACCCCCGGTCGATTGCCTCCATCGAGGCCAGAACGCGCGGATCTGTCACCCCGCGCGAACGCAGCTGAAACAGGAAGCGCATCTTGCGTTCGGCAGGGCTGTCGTCATCCTCGCTCATGGGTCACCTCGTCCAGGGCGCGCGCCAACCCCTCGAGCGATGCATGGCAGGTCAGGTCGGCGCGCATCGGCGTCACGGCGATATGCCCTTCCATGGCGACGGCGACATCCGTGCCGGGTCGCGCCGGCGCTTGCTGCGAGCCGCCCGAAATCCACATGAACCGCCGCCCGTTGGGCGCGGTATAAGGCACGACGCCGAAACGCGATCCCTGGCGCTGGCCTTGAGGCACCACGCGGATGCCACGCACCTGAGCGGCGGGAAGGGGCGGAAAGTTCACGTTGTAGAACAACCGGAAATCGGCGTCCGACGTCCAGTCTCCGTGATCCAGCAGCCGCCGGATGACGGCCGCCCCATGCTGGCGCGCAGCCTCGAAGGGATCGTCCAGACCGGCCGTCTGCGGTCCCAGATACTGCGAAAGGGCGATCGCGGGCAGGCCCTGCAGCGCGGCCTCCATCGCTCCTCCGATCGTGCCCGAATACATGGCATTCTCGCCCGCGTTGTTGCCGCGGTTGATGCCGGACAGCACCAGATCGGGAAGGGCGTCGGCCATCAGGTCGCCCACGGCAGCAAGGACGCAGTCGGCGGGGCTGCCTTCGGCGGCATATCGGCGCGGCTCCAGCCGCGCGACCATGGTGGGATGGGAATAGCTGATGCAGTGACCGACGCCCGACTGTTCGAAGGCAGGGGCGACGGTCCAGACCTCGCCCCGGGGGCCGGCCAGTTCGGTGGCGATCTGGTGCAGGACCTCCAGCCCGGGAGCGTTGATGCCGTCGTCATTGGTGATGAGAATGCGCATCCTGCCCCCTGTCCAACACTGCCTCAACGCACGAGGCCCAGCTGTTTCCTGCCGGCACACGCGCTTGTGACACAGCTTGCTTAGCCGTGCCCCGCCGTTCCTTCAACCCGTTGATGAAGCACCGTCCGCCGGCTGTGGCAAAGCCGTTTGACGCGGAAGGCGTGCCGTTGCATCCTGAACCCCCAAAACGGACCCTGACCAGATGCAGATCTTCCTTCCCATCGCCGAGGTCTCGGTCAATGCCTTTACCCTGATGGGTCTGGGAGGACTGGTCGGCGTGATGAGCGGTCTGTTCGGCGTGGGCGGCGGCTTCCTGATCACCCCCCTTCTGTTCTTCATCGGCATTCCGCCGGCCATCGCGGTGGCCACCGGCGCCAACCAGGTCGTGGCCTCGTCCGTATCGGGCGTGCTGGCGCACATGAAGCGCAAGACGGTCGACTTCCGCATGGGAGGCGTTCTTCTGGCCGGGGGCCTCGTCGGCTCGGGGCTGGGGGTGCTGGTCTTCAACCTGCTGCAGCGTGTGGGCCAAGTCGAACTGGTCGTCCAGCTGTGCTATGTGGTCTTTCTGGGGCTGATCGGCATGATGATGCTGCAGGAAAGCATCCGCGCCCTGCGCCGCGCCCGCCATCCCACCGGCCGCAGGCGCCTGCATCAGCACAACTGGGTCCACCGCCTGCCGCTGAAGGTCAAGTTCCGTGCCTCGGGCCTTTACATCAGCGTCATTCCCCCCGTGCTGGTGGGCGTGGCCGTGGGCGTGCTGGCGGCGATCATGGGAGTCGGAGGCGGCTTCATCATGGTGCCCGCGATGATCTATCTGCTGGGCATGCCGACCAAGGTCGTTGTGGGAACCTCGCTGTTCCAGATCACCTTCGTGACGGCCTTCACGACCCTGATGCATGCGGTGAACTACAACACGGTGGACGTGATGCTGGCCCTTCTGCTGATCATCGGGGGCGTGGTGGGGGCGCAGATCGGCACGACACTGGGCGCGCGGCTGCGGGCCGAGCAGCTGCGCATCCTTCTGGCGCTGCTGGTGCTGCTGGTCTGCGGCAGGCTGGCACTGGATCTGGTGCTGCCGCCTGCCGAAATGTTCTCGATCACCACGAGAACGCGCTGATGCGGGTCATCGCGCTGGCCCTGTCCCTGATCCTGCCCGGCATCGCGCTGGGGCAGGGAACGGGTTCGACGATGCCCGTCCAGCCGCAGGACGGTCTGATCCCGCCGGTGCAGACACCGCAGGACTGGTCGCTCTTTCCCCCTGCGGGCCAATCGCGGGTCATTCCCACAACCCCCACGGCCGCGCCGGGGGAGCAGGTGGTTGCGGGGCTGTCCGACAGTTCGGTGGCCATCACGACCAGCTTCGACGGGTCCGACATCCTGATCTATGGGGCCATCAAGCGGGAAGCGCCCATTCCCGAAGGGGCGCTGGATGTGATCGTCACGATCGAAGCCCCTTCCCAGCCCTTGACGATCTGGCAGAAGGGCCGCCGCGCCGGCATCTGGGTGAACACGGACCGGGTCGAGATCGGCGCGGCCCCCAGCTATTACGCCGTGGCCACGACAAGACCGCTGGACCAGATCCTGACATCCGAATGGGACAACCGGTACCGCATCTCTCCGCCCCTGGTGCTGCGCGCCTTCGAGGGGGCGCCGCAGGTCGAGAACAGCGTGCCCTTTACCGAAGCCCTGATCCGCATCCGCCAGCAGAACGGGCATTACCGCCTGGACGAGGGCGCGGTGACGCTGGTCGATGACACGTTGTTCCGCACCGACATCCGCCTGCCCGCAAACCTGATCGAGGGCAATTACCGCGCCCGCATCTTTCTATTGCGCGAAGGGGCGGTCATCGACGCCTACAGCGCGGCCATCGACGTGCGCAAGGTCGGGTTGGAGCGCTGGTTGTATCGCCTGGCCTTCGACCAGCCGCTTCTTTACGGGCTGATGTCGCTGGCGGTGGCCGTGTTCGCGGGCTGGGGGGCATCGGCCGCCTTCCGCAAGCTGCGGCGTGCCTGACGGCAAGGGCGCAGCCAATCGTCCGGCAAGGGCATCGGGACGGCCGGAGGAGTTCGTCGAAAGGCATGGGCCCCGCACCTGTCGCGGGGCCTTTCCCTTCTGGCGGGTCGTTCCCTGTCGCTGGTTCGGCCTACAGCGGTCCCGTCAGGCGCCGATCAGGTCGAACTGCCGCACGATCACCTCGGCCTGCTTGATCGAGGCGATATCGACCAGCCGTCCCTTGTAGACGGTCGCGCCCGCGCCCTCGGCCTTGGCTTTCTCCATGGCAGCCAAAATCTCGCGCGCCTCGGTCACGGCGGCCTCGTCCGGGGAAAAGACCTCGTTCGCCAAGGCGATCTGGCTGGGGTGGATCGCCCATTTTCCCACCATGCCCAAGGTGGCCGAACGCCGCGCCTGCGCCACGAACCCGTCCTGATCGCTGAAATCGCCAAAGGGTCCATCGACCGGCAGCAGCCCATGCGTCCGGCAGGCGGCCACGATGGCCGTCTGGGCCCAGTGCCAGGGATCCGGCCAGTATTTCTGCCCGTCGCGGATCATGTAATAGTTTTCCTGCGTGCCGCCGATGCCGGTCGTGGCCATTCCCATCGAGGCCGCGAAATCCGCCGCCCCCAGGCTGATCGCCTGCATGCGAGGCGACGAGGCCGCGATCTCCTCGACGTGGCAGATGCCGGCGGCGCTTTCGATGATGACCTCGAAGTTCAGACGCTTGGTGCGGCCCTTGGCGCGTTCGACCGCGGTGACCAAGGCATCCACGGCATAGATGTCGGCAGCGCAGCCCGCCTTGGGGATCATGATCTGGTCCAGCCGGTCACCAGCCTGTTCCAGCAGATCGACCACATCGCGATACCAGAAGGGGGTATCCAGCCCGTTGATGCGGACGGACAGGGTCTTGGTGCCCCAATCGATGTTTCCGATGGCCTGGATGATGTTTCGGCGCGCCTGATCCTTGTCATCGGGGGCGACCGAGTCCTCCAGATCCAGGTTGATCACGTCCGCAGCCGATGCCGCCATCTTCTCGAACAGGGCGGGCCGTGAGCCGGGGCCGAACAACTGGCATCGGTTCAGGCGGGACGGAGGCAGCGGCTGTGATCGAAAGCTCATGACAGGTCCAGTTCACAAAGATTTCACCTCCTGAAGGTAATAATGTTGCGCATCCGCTGCATCAAGCGCTAATTCCGCGCTGCAGCATGCGGCGCTGGTTCTTGACGCAGCATCGCTTTTGGGCGCAGGACCATGCCGAACCAAGGATCACACGGAGGCCGGGATGACGCGGACGGTATATGTGAATGGCGACTATCTTGCCGAAGATCAGGCCACGGTCTCGATCTTTGACAGGGGTTTTCTGATGGCTGACGGCGTGTACGAGGTCGTCAGCGTCCTGGGCGGCAAGCTGATCGATTTCGAAGGCCACATGGTCCGGCTGAAGCGCTCGCTCTCGGAACTGGCTATCGCCAATCCCCTGCCGGATGAGGGTTATCTGACCGCTCATCGCGAACTGGTGGCAAGGAATGCCATTACCGACGGGCTGGTCTACCTGCAGGTGACACGTGGCAACCCGGGGGATCGCGATTTCGCCTATCCGTCCGAGGACACCAAGCCTACTGTCGTGATGTTCACCCAGGCAAAGCCGGGATTGGCCGAGGCTCCGGCTGCAAGGACCGGATGGAAGGTCATCAGCGTCGAGGACCTGCGCTGGGGCCGGCGCGACATCAAGACGGTGCAGCTTCTTTATCCGTCGATGGCCAAGATGGAGGCCAAGGCCCGTGGCGTCGATGATGCCTGGATGGTGGAGGACGGCAAGGTCACCGAAGGGACCTCGAACAACGCATATATCGTCAAGGGCAGCACCATCGTCACCCGCGAACTGAGCCATGACATCCTGCACGGCATCACCCGTGCCGCCGTTCTGCGCCTGGCCGCCGAGGCGCAGATGAAGGTCGAAGAGCGCAGCTTCACCATTACCGAGGCGCAGGACGCCGACGAGGCCTTTGTCACCTCGGCCTCGGCCTTCGTGATGCCGGTGATCGAGATCGACGGCACCCGGATCGGCGAAGGCAAGGTGGGGCCCGTGGCCGCCCGGCTGCGAGAGATCTATCTGGAAGAAAGCCTCAGGACCGCGGTCTGATCGCATCCCGCGACGGCGGTGGGCCGCGCCCCTGCCGTCGCGCGCAAGGCTGAGCCGAGGCGCTTTTTCACCAGGGTTGTTCCTGATGGCTTCGGTGGTGTTACAACCCGCTCTGGTCCAGCACCCGGACAATCACCGGTGCCAGACGCGCCGCCCAGTCGGCCTGACCCTGGGGTGAGGCGATCAGGTCGTTCCTCACCTCGATCAGCAGGTTCGGACGGTGGTGGCGCAGGGCATGGCGGTCGATGCTGTCGCCTTCCAAGTGGCCGTCATAGGGCTGGTTTTCCCCTGTGATCCAGCCTTCGGCGCGGCAGGCCGCAACCATTGCGGGACCGAGGCGGGCGTCGGCATGCGAATAAAGGATGCCGATCTGCCACGGCCGGGGCGGCCGGCCGCGCAACTGCGGCGTAAAGCTGTGGATGGCGCAAAGGCATCGTGCCGGATGGCGTGCGGCAAGCCGCTCCAGCGCCGCGTGATAAGGACGGTGCAGGCGCTCCAGTCGGCGCAAGCGTTCGGCGGCATCGGCCTCCTTGTTGGTGGGGATGACCGTCCCGTCGTAAAGGCGCATCAGCAGTGTCGGGTCATCCTCGCCCCGGTTCGGGTCGATGACCAGGCGCGAGAAATCGGAAAAGATCGCCGGTGCCTGCATCAGCGCCGCCAGATGCGAGGCAAGCCCCGCCGCCCCCACGTCATAGGCAATGTGGCGTGCCATGTCGGCAGGGGCGATGCCCAGATCGCCACCGCCCACCCAGGCGGGTACGCGGTTCGTGGCGTGATCGCATGTGATCAGCCAGCGCGAGGGTTTGTCCTCGCCCTCGGTCCAGAAAGCGCGGTCGGTCATGGAAAGGTCATCTGTCATGGTGCAGGCTGTCTACGACGAATGGGGGGCGGACACCAGTTGCCGCCACCGGCCGATTGCGGCATAGGTAGCGCTAAACGTGCAAGGGGCGGATGATGAGACGACATCGCAACGTGAAGATCGTGGCAACCTTGGGACCGGCATCCTCTTCCAGGGAGATGATCCGGGCGCTGTTCGACGCCGGTGCCGACGTGTTCCGCCTGAACATGAGCCATGGCAGCCATGACGATCACCGCGCCCGTTACGACATCATCCGCGAGATCGAAGCCGAGACCGGTCGCCCCATCGCGATCTTGGGCGACCTGCAGGGTCCCAAGCTGCGGGTGGGGCAGTTCACGGCCGGGGCGCATGATCTGGAAGAAGGCGACCGGTTCCGCTTTGACCTGTCGCCCGAGTCCGGCGACAGCCACCGCGTCCAGTTGCCGCACCCCGAGATCTTTGCGGCCCTGATCGAAGGCAGCGACCTTCTGGTCAACGACGGCAAGATCCGCCTGCGCGTCGACCGCTGCGGCCCCGATTTCGCCGATTGCACCGTCACGGTCGGCGGCACGATCAGCGACCGGAAAGGCGTGAATGTGCCCGACGTGGTGCTGCCGCTGGCGGCGCTGTCGGACAAGGACCGTGCCGATCTGGAATTCGCCTGCGAACTGGGCGTCGACTGGCTGGCGCTGTCCTTCGTGCAGCGTGCCGAGGACGTCGAAGAGGCCAAGACCCTGGCAAAGGGCCGCGCCGCGATCCTGTCCAAGATCGAGAAACCCGCCGCCGTGCGTGCTTTTGACGAAATCCTCAAGGCTTCGGACGGGATCATGGTGGCGCGCGGCGACCTGGGCGTCGAACTGCCGGTCCATTCCGTGCCGCCGATCCAGAAGCGCCTCGTGCGCCTTTGCCGCAGCGCCGCCAAGCCGGTGATCGTCGCGACGCAGATGCTCGAATCGATGATCGACAGCCCCATGCCCACCCGGGCCGAGGTCAGCGATGTCGCCAACGCCATCTATGAAGGCGCCGATGCCGTCATGCTGTCGGCCGAAAGCGCGGCAGGCAGCTATCCCATCGACGCGGTGCGCACGATGGACAATGTCGCCCGCTCGGTCGAGGCGGACCCGAACTACCGTTCGATCATCGAGGCGGCGCGCAAGGCCAGCCTGTCTTCGGTTCCCGATGCCATCGTGACGGCCGCGCGCGAGATTGCGGAAACCACCGACGTGGCGGCGATCTGCGCCTTTTCGCAGTCGGGCAAGACCGTCAGTCTGGTGGCGCGCGAACGCCCGCGCGTGCCGATCATCGCGCTGAGCCCGATCGAGTCCGTCACGCGCCGCATGTGCCTGACCTGGGGCACCCATTGCGTGATCACCCCGCGCCTGACCCGGTTCAAGGAAGCGGTGGTCAACGGCACCCGTGCGGCCCGTGAATACGGCTTTGCCGATGAATCACGACAGGTCGTCGTGATGGCGGGCGTGCCCTTCAACGTGGCCGGCACCACCAACATCCTGCGCATCGCTCCTTGCGATGAGCGCTTGATCTTCGCGACCGACCCGGAATAACCCGGAGCGGCAAACAACAGGGTGGCGGTCATGTCCGATCTTCTTCTGCTGGGGGGCATCGCCCTCTGCCTTCTGTCGGTGGTGCTGGCTGTGGTCCAGCTTCTGCAGACGCAGCCGCCGCGTGCGGCGGTGCTGGTTTTTCTGGCCGGGATCGTTGCGCTCTTCGCAGGCGCGGCCATGAATCCCGATCCCTTCGCGCCCGGTGACATTCCGGCCGCATTCCAGCGGGTCGCGGGCGGCAACCCCGCCTGACCCTCTTGCCATCTGCGCGAGGCGCGCCTATACGGCGCGCTTCCGATCCCGTGCGGCCGGCCGATATGGCATTGCCGAGCCGCGCGTTCACTCTGATGAAGGAGATGAAAATGCCGAAGATGAAGACAAAATCCGCTGCCAAGAAGCGGTTCTCGTTCACGGCCTCGGGCAAGGTGAAATCCGGCCAGGCCGGCAAGCGCCACGGCATGATCAAGCGCACGACCAAGTTCATTCGCGACGCACGCGGCACCACCGTCATGTCGGACGCTGATGCCAAGATCGTCAAGAAATACATGCCCTACAACCGCTGATCCGAGGACTGAACAATGGCACGAGTTAAATCCGGCAAGGTTACCCACGCCCGCCACAAGAAAGTCCTTGATCAAGCCAAGGGCTATTACGGTGCGCGTTCGCGCAACTTCCGCACCGCCACCCAGGCCGTCGACAAGGCCAACCAGTACGCGACCCGCGACCGCAAGAACCGCAAGCGCAACTTCCGTGCGCTGTGGATCCAGCGGATCAACGCGGCCGTCCGCATGGTCGATGCCGAAATGACCTATTCGCGTTTCATCAACCTGCTGTCGAAAGCCGGCATCGAGGTTGACCGCAAGGTTCTGGCCGATCTGGCCGTGAACGAACCCGAGGCCTTTGGTGCCATCGTGGCCCAGGCCAAAGCCGCCGCCTGATCGCGGTACCGCTTGCTCCGCAAAGGCCCGTCCCTGTCAAAGGGGCGGGCCTTTCGCATGTCCTGCCTCCGTCAGGGGCGCAGCCTGCCGGGTTACGGCACGATCCGCTTGAACCGATCCGAGACGCGCCCACCCCCTGCCTTTGTCTGTAAGGACCATTTGGCGGCTGCTGCGCAGCGCGTTCAAAGCGCTTTTCCTGATGATGATCTGGTGTGCGGCCGTGCTGGTTTTCATGCTCTCGCGCTTCTGCGGCGCAATCCGCGGTAAGCCGGTGTTGAGAACGATGAAGGAAGTGCCGACAGGCGGGGAAATGGAGGCATGCCGTCACCGATCCAGGTGAGCCGTTGACGGGATGAACCCGAAAAAGCTCATCCACAGCAAGTTCAGGATTATTTCTTCAGAAGCGTTGCCGCAATTCCACCCTGAAGGGAACGTTCGGGCGCGAACAATCAATGGTGCCTGAGCGTCAAGCGAACAACGCCCTCTCGATGTCCATGGCAAGTTCATGCCCCATGATCGGCCTGTGCCTTGGGCGGTCTGGCTGAAGGCCGGCCTCGAATTGAGGCTCATGGCTCGACCAGCATCCCCTGCAAGTGGGGAAGTGCCTGAGAAACAACGGAGCTTCTGGCCGGTTCATGACGGTTTGTACCCTCGGAAGCACACACTCAAAAAGATCCTCACGCTGCGCGACTTCAAACCTGCAGAAAAAAGATCAAGACACAGGTAATCACCTTGACCAAGCCTCGTGCTGGTTGTGATTGGCGGCCCGCTTTTGACCGTGCCGGATCCGGCGCTGGCGGACCGCGACGCGACCTTGGCGTGGGCATTCCTTCGGCTGGTTTCATCCTGCTCCCGCATCGTATCCGGGCCAGTTCAAAGTTTGCTGCCTGAGCAGTGCCGATCACCGTCAGAAGGCGGAGGCCAAGGAAACGGGGGTCCTATTGGCTCAGGAGGCAGTTACAGGGCCACATCTGCTTCTCCCACAGCACGAGATGAATGTCGGCCCGGACGGAAACAGGCTGCGCTGATGGGCCGGCAAGCGCAAAGTGATATCGTTCAAAAAACTCGGTTCAGGTAGGAATTCTGTCCAACCTTGAACCTTCTCTCGTTGCCCAAGACACTCAGCCTGCTGCGTGGCGTGCAGGAGACGAGTGACCGCCGACGGAAGGCCGCTATTGCCGCCTGGCGGCAAGGCACATGGCCGGCCTGCGACATCAGCGCTTGCTGGTTTGATTGCACCACAAGGGCAGGGGGCTTACTTTCAGGGCTGCCATACCGGAGGCTGCCTGCATGTTCGACCTGCCGCAATCCGATCCCGCCAAGGTTCCGTTGGCCACCCAACCCTTGGGCCTGTGGGGCACCGCCATGACAGCGCGCCGAAACGTGCTGGAACTGATCCCGGCCATCGCCACGCGCCAGCCCATTGTGTCGGGCAAGACGGGCCTCAGCTGGCACATGGTGATGGATCCCCAGAGCCTGCGCCGCATCCTCAAGGAGCGGGTCGAGGATTATCCGAAATCGACCACGACCAAGCTGATCCTGAATCCCGCCATCGGCGACAGCCTGTTCGTGGCCGAAGGCGCCCATTGGCGCTGGCAGCGCCGCGCCGCTGCCCCTGCCTTCGCGCAGCGTCATGTCGAGGGGCTGGGTCCGGTCATGACCGCCGCGGCCGAAGCCTCGTGCCGCAGGCTTGCCGGGGCGCGGGGTCCGGTTGATCTGTTCGAGGAAACGGTGGCCGCGACTTTCGAGGTGATCTCGGACGTGACCTTTTCAGGTGACGGGATGTTTGACCGTGATGCTGTGCATCAGTCGATCGATGCCTATATCGCGCAAACGGCCAAGCTGTCGTTGATGGACGTGATGGGCCTGCCGGCTTGGCTGCCGCGTCCGGGGCGGCTGTTCGCGGGGCCGGGAATGACGCGCATGAAGGCGATCGCGGACGAGGCCATCGCCGCCCGTGCAAAGGCCGCCTCCAAGGAAGGGCCGCCCGACCTGCTGGACCTGCTGCTGGATGCGCAGGACCCTGAATCGGGCCGCGCCATGAACCGTGACGAATTGCGCGACAACCTGATGACCTTCATCGTGGCGGGACACGAGACAACCGCCCTGACGCTGGCTTGGGCGCTTTATCTATGCGCCTTTGATCCTGTGATCCAGGAACGCGCCGCGACCGAGGCACGTGCGGCCTTGGGCGATCGCGCGGCAACCGCCGCCGATCTGGGGGCGCTGCCTTTGGTGATGCGGATCGTCAACGAGACATTGCGTCTTTATCCGCCCGCAGCCTTCCTGTCGCGCACCGCACAGGCGCCGGACCGGCTGTGCGGACGTCAGGTCAGCCCCGGCGATACGGTCATGCTGCCCATCTATGCGCTGCACCGCCACCACCAGCTGTGGGAACGGCCCGATGCCTTCGATCCCGACCGTTTCCTGACCGCGCTCGACCGCTATGCCTTTCTGCCTTTTGGCGCGGGGCCCCGCATCTGCATCGGCGCCAGCTTTGCCCTGCAAGAGGCCGTCATCATCCTGGCCACGCTTCTGGCGCGCTTTCGTTTTGCCCGCATTCCCGGACGGGAGCCGCAGCCGCGCATGATCCTGACCCTGCGCCCACATGGCGGTGTCTGGCTGACGGTCCGGCCACGGGACTAAGAGACTTGCGGCCGCTCACGCGCCTGTTACAGACTGCCGCATGAAAAGCCAGCGGAGGGCGCCATGACCGCCATCATCGATTTCCTGAACATGATTTTCTGGAATTACGTGCTCGTCTATGGCCTGCTGGCTGTCGGCGTTTACTTCACCGCCCGCCTGGGCCTGATCCAGTTCCGCCATTTCGCGGAAATGTGGCGCTGCGTGCGCGGTTCGGGTGCAACGGACCGGGACGGAATTTCGCCGTTCCAGGCGTTGTCCGTGTCGCTGGCCAGCCGCGTGGGCACGGGCAATATCGCGGGTGTGGCGGTTGCGCTGACGCTGGGCGGGCCGGGCGCGATCTTCTGGATGTGGATGGTGGCGCTGGTCGGAATGGCCACGGCCTATGCGGAATCGACCTTGGCGCAGCTTTACAAGGTCCACGGCGCGGATGGCATGTATCGCGGCGGGCCGGCTTATTACATCTCTCGCGGGTTGGGCCTGCCTTGGCTGGCGGGACTGTTCGCCGTTGCACTGATCATCGCCTTCGGCCTGGTCTTCAATGCCGTTCAGGCCAATTCGATCGCGCTGGCGGTCGAGCAGGCGTTCGGCATCAACGCGCTCTATGTGGGCATCGCGGTTGCGGTGCTGGCGGGCGTGATCATCTTCGGGGGCATCCCGCAGATCGCGCGCACCTCGCAACTGGTCGTTCCCATCATGGCGGGGCTTTATCTGCTGGCGGCGGCGATCATCCTGGTCATGAACATCACCGAAGTTCCCGGCATCCTTGTGGGCATCATCCGCTCGGCCTTTGGCTTGCAGGAGGCGGTGGGCGGCGTCACCGGCGGTGTCATGGCCGCGATGATGAACGGCATCCGCCGGGGCCTCTTCTCGAACGAGGCCGGCATGGGCTCGGCGCCGAACATTGCCGCCGTGGCGGTGCCCAATCCGCACCATCCTTCCTCGCAGGGTTTCGTTCAGGCACTTGGCGTCTTCATCGACACGATCCTTGTCTGCACGGCGACGGCCGTGATGATCCTGCTGGCGGATGTGATGCCCTCGGATCAACTGACCGGGGTCAACCTGACGCAAGCCGCGCTTTCGGATCATTTCGGCAGCTTCGGCCATATCTTCATCGCGGTGGCGATCTTCTTCTTCGCGTTCACCTCGATCATCGGCAACTACAGCTATGCCGAAAACTCGCTGGTGTTCTTGGGTGCGGGCAAGCCGGGCATCATGGTGCTGCGGCTGGCCGCCATGGGAATGGTCGTCTGGGGTTCGCTCCAAGCCGTCACCACGGTCTTCGACTTTGCCGATGCCAGCATGGGGCTGATGGCCACGATCAACCTGATCGCCATCGTGCTGCTGTCTGGAACGGTGACCAAGGTCACGCGCGACTATCTCAGCCAGCGCCGCGCGGGGATCGAGCCCCAGTTCCATATCAACCGGCATCCCGGCATCGCGCCGGGCGTGAACCGCGACATCTGGAAATGACACGCGCCTGAACCGGGGGTGGGCGGGCGGTCTTTCCCCGCGCGCCCGCCCATGCTAACGCGGGCGCAACTGGAATGAGGCCCCCGATGACCGATGCGATGGATAATTTGACCCCCCTGCGCCAGCAATGGCTCGACCGCATCAATGCGGCCGCCGATCCCGCGGCCATCGAGGAGGTGCGCCTGGCCGCCTTGGGCAAGAAGGGCGAGATCAGCCTCAAGATGCGCGAGCTGGGCAAGATGACGCCCGAAGAGCGCCAGACCACCGGCAAGGCATTGAACGAGGTCCGTGACGAGATCGACGCCGCCCTGCGTGCCCGCAAGCTGGCGCTGGAGGATGCGGCTCTGGACGCCCGTCTGCGCGATGAATGGCTGGACGTCACGCTGCCGGGCCGTCCGCGCCGTCAGGGCACGATCCATCCGATCAGCCAGGTGATGGACGAGGTGACCGCGATCTTTGCCGACATGGGTTTTGCCGTGGCCGAGGGCCCGCAGGTCGAATCCGACTGGTACAATTTCGACGCGCTGAACATCGCCCCTGAGCATCCCGCCCGTCAGGAGCATGACACGTTCTTCATGCACCGCGCGCCCGGTGACGACCGTCCCCCGCACGTGCTGCGCACCCACACCTCGCCTGTCCAGATCCGCGCCATGCAGGATCAGGGTGCGCCCATCCGCGTCATCGCGCCGGGCCGCGTTTATCGCATGGACATGGACCAGACCCACACGCCGATGTTCCACCAGATCGAGGGCCTCGCCATCGACCGCGACATCAGCATGGCCCAGTTGAAATGGACGCTGGAGGAATTCTGCCGCGCCTTCTTCGAGGTGCCCTCGGTCGAGCTGCGCTTCCGCGCGTCGCATTTTCCCTTCACCGAGCCTTCGGCCGAGGTGGACATCCGTTGTTCCTGGGAGGGCGGTCAGCTGAAGATTGGCGAGGGTAACTCCTGGCTCGAGATCCTCGGCTCGGGAATGGTCCATCCGAACGTCCTGCGCGCCGGTGGCATCGACCCGGACCAGTGGCAGGGCTTCGCCTTCGGCATGGGCATCGACCGCATCGCGATGCTGAAATACGGCATCCCCGACCTGCGCGCCTTCTTCGAAAGCGACCTGCGCTGGCTGCGGCATTACGGCTTTGCGGCGGGGGATGTGCCTAGCGTGGCGGGCGGGTTGAGCAGGTGAAATGGGATCATGCGGCGGAACGACAGCTGCTTGAGCTTGTTGAAATGCCGCGCCCGCTTCTGTCCACTTCTACGTCGCGTCGGACCGCAGAAACTACATCTGGAGTGCTGGCCCCGTGGGCGACCGGTCGTCAGATGCGTTGCTTGGCATTCCCTGCCCGGACGTGCAGTATTACCTCAGGAAGCTCCATTCGGCAGGCTTGGTAGACGCCTCGTTCATGCCGAACCACGACATCACTTACATCTCGCTCCCTCTGGCAGGCCACGGTTGCTTAGCGAAGTTGCGCGAGCAGACCATCACCGCGCGCAGCCGGCGAGCTGTTGCTGGCGGGGCGAAGGCGGTCGTCTTATCGGTTCTTGTTGCCGTATTAACGAGCGTCATGACCGTCTACGTTATGCGGATGCTGACCGAGTAGCGCATTCTGCGCACTAACACTTGCACGCGCTACGTCAGAAGCAGGGTCACGGCAAGCGCAACGCCCGCACTGACTGCGATGCTGACACCGATTTGAACCAATAGAGCTCCATCTTCATGCAGCAGGCGTCGAAATGGGCGATCCGCCAGTTCCAGCGACCGCTGGCGTCTCTCATCCGAGCGTTCAGGCTCGATCAGGTTCAGTTCACGCTGCCGCAGTCGGGCAGCAGCAAGACGCGTCTCCAGTGCTTGTTGCTCAGACGCCTCTCCCACCGTAAGCTCTTAAGTTCCCACAGGCTTACCGCAACCTTCTCCGAATATCCTCCCGGTCCGCCGCAATCATTCCCGGGATCAGGAACAGATCGATCACGCACCAGATCGCAACAAAGCCGACAGCTGGCCAGCCAATCAGCACCGGGGTCAACAGCCAGCCGACCGCCCAGATGGCCAGCATCAGAAGCCCGCTCATCCAGCGGCCCAGATACATGCGGTGGACGCCAAAGCCCCACAGGAAGATCAGCAGAAGATAGGCCACCAGTGGCGACTTCGCCTCGTTCGCGACCCGCTGCTCGATCAGCAATTCCCGCTGCGTGTTCATCTGTCAGGCTCCTGTCATCGGCCTGACCCTCCTGGCCCGGCCTCCATCACATAGGAACCCGCGCACCTCGTGCAAGGTTTCGGGCGTCCGCTGGAAGAAGGACAAGGCATTCCGCCAGCGACCATCACGGCATGATCAGGCCTGTCCAGTTGTGGATCGGACAGGTCCGGGAGGACCGAAAATCACCCGATGCAAGTGAAAATGGCGGTTGCGGCTTGACCCTTGGGCGTCTGCGCGCTTCAAGGCAGCAAACCCACAGGTCCCTGACCGGACCGGACCCGGAAAGCACGCGCCATGAAGTTCACCCTCTCCTGGCTCAAGGAGCATCTCGACACCAC
>NZ_JBKGUN010000003.1:0-3970 GCF_046462195.1 Paracoccus sp. (in: a-proteobacteria)
TTGGCATGGGTCTTGTAGTTCACGAAGCCGTAAACGACATGCGCACCCGCCCGCACCAGCCGCGACAGCCCGATCGTGGACGCGCTGTGCGAGGCGGCCGAGGCAGGCAAGTCCGTCACCGCCCTTGTCGAACTCAAGGCCCGCTTTGACGAGGCCGCCAACATCCGCCAGTCCCGTCGCCTGGAACGGGCGGGTGCGCATGTCGTTTACGGCTTCGTGAACTACAAGACCCATGCCAAGATCAGCATCGTCGTGCGCCGCGAAGGCGACCGGTTGGTCACTTATACCCATTACGGGACCGGCAACTATCACCCGATCACCGCGCGGATCTATACGGACCTGTCGCTGTTCAACTGCGATCCTGCGCTGGGGCGCGATGCGACCAAGGTGTTCAATTACCTGTCTGGCTATGTCCAGCCTGCGGGGCTGGAGAACCTCGCGATCTCGCCCATCAACCTCAAGTCACGCCTGATCGACCTGATCACGCGCGAAGCGGAATATGCCCGCCAGGGCAGGCAGGCCGGCATCTGGGCCAAGATGAATTCGCTGATCGAAAAGGACGTGATCGAGGCGCTGTACGCTGCCAGCGCGGCGGGGGTCAAAATCAGCCTCGTCGTGCGCGGCATCTGCGGAATTCGCCCGGGCATCAAAGGGTTGTCCGAGAGCATTCGCGTCAAGTCGATCGTCGGCCGTTACCTGGAGCATTCGCGGATCGTTTGCTTTGGCAGCGGCCACGGCCTGCCTTCGGCCAAGGCGCGCGTGTTCATCAGTTCCGCCGACTGGATGGACCGCAACCTGAACCGCCGTGTCGAAACCCTGGTGGAATGCGTCAACGAGACCGTCAAGGCGCAGATCGTCAGCCAGGTCATGGCCGCCAACATGGCGGACGAGGCGCAAAGCTGGCTGTTGCAGCCGGATGGCCGCTTTCTGCGTTACCTCCCCCAGGGGCAGGACGATCTGTTCAATTGTCACCGGTTCTTCATGGAAAACCCGTCCTTGTCCGGACGGGGCACAGCGGGCGCCCGGGATGTGCCGGCGCTGACCCATTCAACCGATTGACGGGCGGGCCCCACGGGACCCTGCCTGCAGAAAAGGCGCAAGATCAGGATGAACGGCGTAAGAACGACCAGCGGCAAGAACGTCACCCCTTTCGGCGGCAAGTTCCGCAAGCTGCCCAAGCGCGCGCTGAGGCGCGTGGGGGTGGTGGATGTCGGCTCGAACTCGATCCGACTGGTGGTGTTCGACGGGGCGGCACGCTCGCCCGCGTACTTCTATAACGAGAAGGTCATGGCAGGCCTGGGTCAGGACATGGCCCGCACCGGCCGCCTGAACCCGGCGGGGATCGAGCGCGGGTTCTCCGCGCTGGCCCGCTTTGCGGCCTTGGGGCGCGGCATGGGGATCGAGCCGCTGACCTGCGTGGCGACCGCCGCCGTGCGCGAGGCCGAGGACGGTCCCGAATTCCAGCGCAAGGTGGAACGGGAAACCGGGCTCAAGCTGCATGTCATCGACGGCGAGGAGGAGGCCCGGCTGTCCGCGCAAGGGGTCCTGCTGGGCTGGCCCGACGCGCGCGGTCTGGTGTGCGATATCGGCGGCAACTCGATGGAACTGGCCGAGGTGTCGGATGGCAAGGTGGGGCGGCGCGTGACCTCCCCGCTGGGACCGTTCCGGCTGCAGCAGGTTCCGCCCGAAAAGCTGCGCGACCATATCGGTGGCATTCTTGAAGGCCTCGCGCGGCAGATGGGAACCGACCACCAGCGCATCTACCTTGTCGGCGGGTCCTGGCGCGCGATCGCGCGTCTGGACATGGAGCGGTGCGATTATCCCATGACGGTGCTGCACGAATACCGCATGACGCCTGATGCTGTGGCCGAAACGGTCAGCTGGATCAACCAGCATGACGTGAACACCCTGCGCGCCAAGGTGGGCATCTCCAGTTCCCGGATCGAGCTGGTGCCGCTGGCCTCTCGGGTCCTGTCGCAACTGATCGAGGTTTTTGCCCCCGAGGAACTGGCCGTTTCCAGCTATGGCATCCGCGAAGGTCTGCTTTACGAACACATGTCGCCGACCCTGCGCCGCCGGGATCCCTTGATCGAGGCCGCGCGCTTTACCGAAAAGCAGATGGCCCGTCTTCCGGGCTTTGGCAAGAAGCTGCACCAGTTCCTGCTGCCGCTGTTTCCGGATCTGACGCCGGAACGCGACCGGCTGGTACGCGCGGCCTGCCTGCTGCACGACACGGCCTGGCGCGCGCATCCCGATTACCGGGCTGAGGCTTGTTTCGACAATGTCACCCGCGCCAACATGGCTGCACTCAGCCATCCGGAACGGGTGTTCCTGGGGCTGGCGCTGCTGCACCGCTACAAGAACAGCCGTGCGCAGTCGCAGATGGCGCCGCTGTTCGCGCTGCTGGACGAGGGCCAGATCCGTGATGCCGAAATCCTGGGCAAGGCCATGCGCTTTGGCGCGATGTTCGCCATCGACGATCCGGCCGATGCCGCGCGCCTGCGCTATGTCCCCGGCAAGACGCTGGAACTGCACCTTACCCGCACGGGCAAGCAACTGATGGGAGAGGTGGCCGAGTCGCGCTTCCAGTCTCTGTGCAAATCGGTCGGCGTGGAAGGGATCGTGCGTTAGCACGGCCCCGGCCCGACAGGCGGACCCATCGACCCGCCCGGGGCCCTATGGCTGGCAGGCTCTGGGAATCGCACTCAAGCCGATTACCAGCGGTTCCTTGAACGTCAGAAGCGTGGCATCATTGGACTGACCGACAGAAATGATCGTTCGGACCACGAAAAAGGGCGCCCTGTGGGCGCCCTTTCCGTCTGCCTGCAGGGCAGGGGGATGATTACATCATCCCGCCCATGCCGCCCATGTCGGGCATGCCGCCGCCGGCACCCTGGCCCTTGGGCTCGGGCTTTTCGGCGATCATGGCTTCGGTGGTGATCAGAAGGCCGGCAACCGAAGCTGCGTCTTCCAGCGCGGTGCGGACGACCTTTGCCGGGTCGATGACGCCGAACTTGAACATGTCGCCATATTCTTCGGTCTGCGCGTTGAAGCCAAAGGCCTTGTCCGAGGACTCGCGGACCTTGCCGGCAACCACGGCGCCGTCGACGCCCGCGTTCTCGGCGATCTGACGCATCGGAGCTTCCAGTGCACGGCGCACGATGGCGATACCCGCATCCTGATCGCTGTTCACGCCGGTCAGGCCGTCCAGAGCCTTGCCACCCTGAACCAGGGCCACGCCGCCGCCGACGACAACGCCTTCCTGAACGGCCGCACGGGTCGCGTTCAGCGCATCGTCAACACGGTCCTTGCGCTCTTTCACTTCGATCTCGCTCATGCCGCCGACGCGGATCACGGCAACACCGCCGGCCAGCTTGGCCACGCGCTCTTGCAGCTTTTCCTTGTCGTAGTCCGAGGTGGTTTCCTCGATCTGCTGGCGGATCTGCGACACGCGAGCTTCGATCTCGGCCTTTTCACCGGCGCCATCGACGATGGTGGTGTTGTCCTTGTTGATCGAAACCTTCTTGGCGCGGCCCAGCATGTCGATGCCGACATTTTCCAGCTTCATGCCCAGGTCTTCGCTGATGACCTGACCGCCGGTCAGGATCGCGATGTCCTGCAGCATGGCCTTGCGGCGATCACCGAAGCCGGGCGCCTTGACGGCAGCGATCTTGAGGCCGCCGCGGAGCTTGTTGACCACGAGAGTGGCCAGCGCCTCGCCTTCCACGTCCTCGGCGATGATGAGGAGGGGACGCTGCGACTGGATCACGGCCTCGAGCAGCGGGACCATGGGCTGGAGCGACGACAGCTTCTTCTCGTGCAGGAGGATGAGGACATCCTCGAGTTCGGCGGTCATCTTGTCGGCGTTGGTCACGAAGTAGGGCGACAGGTAGCCGCGGTCGAACTGCATGCCCTCGACGACTTCGACTTCCGTCTCGAGACCCTTGTTCTCTTCGACGGTGATGACGCC
>NZ_JBKGUN010000004.1:0-6569 GCF_046462195.1 Paracoccus sp. (in: a-proteobacteria)
ACGTGCGGCCCGAGCTTGATGGGGAAGGGCAGGCCCTGCTCCAACGCCGCGTTCCGCAACAATGCCCTTTGATCCGCGTCCCAAGCGGGCACGGTGTTTTGAGACCCGCTGAACGCGGGCCAGCATTTGGACCAGACTTTCCGTTACCCTGCACATATTGTGTATTGGGTAGCGCCTAGACCATTGCCCCCTTGGCCACATCATATGCTTGATCGGGAACACGGGATCCTGCATCTCGTTCCAGATTCCAGCCTCGTCCCTTTTGAGGAACTGGAAACGCCCCGGCACGTCTGCCGCCGAGAATCCAATGAGAAACCTGAAGCCCGTGCTGATCAGATGGCATCGAATATGCCAGCCGCGCGCTGATCATCAAGTTCTGCAAACAGTCTGTTGATCCTCATGACGACGAGCCGCAAGCCAAATGATTATCTTTAATCACATCCTGTTTGGCGTCGAAGGCGAGACAAACAGTTCCGCTCTGACTCCATTTAAGTCTTGCCAAAAACGAAGGGTCGCCTGCTGCCGGAGAAATTGGAGCATGACAGTCAGCCTTAAGAATATCGCGCAGAAGCGCTTCTTAAATGCCACGGCAAACTTGGCCCTCAGACCATGGAACTGGACTTCTAGTTCGACATTCCGTTCTTACCGCTGTCTTTGCTCAGCTTGGCCCAACGATGATTGAACTGCGCTAGGCAGGAATGATAGGGACAGCATAAAGGCACCGGGGGAAGCCATGCTGCACAACAATCCAATCACAGGTCGCAATCAGAATCGCAAGATCTGGACGGCTGCTGAAGCGCGGCGCTTGTATGACCAACCGCTGATGGACCTGCTGTTCCAGGCGCAGTCGGTGCACCGCCAGCACTTTGACCCCAACCGCGTGCAGATGAGCCGTCTGTTGTCCATCAAGACAGGTGGCTGCCCGGAAGACTGCTCCTATTGCAGCCAGTCTGCGCGGCATGCGTCGGGGTTGTCGGCATCGAAGCTTCTGGAGGTCGAACGCGTACTGGCCGAGGCGCGGCGGGCGCGGGAGGCGGGTGCCACACGATATTGCATGGGCGCTGCATGGCGCAGTCCCAAGGAACGCGACATGCCGCAGATCGTCGCCATGATCGAGGGCGTCAAGGCGCTTGGCATGGAAACCTGCATGACCCTCGGGATGCTTGATGCCGATCAGTCGCGCCAGTTGGCGGAAGCTGGGCTGGACTACTACAACCACAATATCGACACGTCGGAGGCGCACTACGGCAATGTCATCACGACACGCAGTTTCGCCGATCGCCTCGAAACCTTGGAGAATGTCCGTCAGAGCGGCATCAAGGTGTGCTCGGGAGGGATCCTGGGCTTGGGTGAAGGGATGCAGGACCGTGTGGACATGCTGGTGACGCTTGCAAATCTTCCCGAAGCTCCTGACAGCGTGCCGATCAACATGCTGATCCCAGTCGAGGGGACGCCGCTGGCCGATGCCGCCCCCGTTGATCCGATCGATTTCGTGCGCACCATCGCGACAGCACGCATCATGATGCCGCGCAGCCACGTTCGCCTGTCCGCCGGCCGCACCGCGATGTCGGACGAGATGCAGGCAATGTGCTTCTTCGCGGGGGCGAACTCGATCTTTGTCGGCGACACATTGCTGACCAAGGACAATCCCGAAGAGGAAAGCGACATGCGCCTGTTCGCGAGGCTTGGCCTGCAGCCGATGGTTGCGCATGAACATGCGCCGCAGGATACGGAGGCAGATGCGCGTCGCGCGGCCCTGCTGACGGCCGATCCGGCAATCCCCGTTCTGCGTTGATGACCTTGGGCCCCTGCCCCAGTCTTTGTGGACCCTGAAGAAGAGGCAGGCGCGGATGGACCGATTGGCAGTTTACCGGCGCAATCTGACTGAGCTGGCAACGGATGCGCGGCTGCGAAGCCTTGCACCGCGCAAGGGGGCCGATTTCGCGTCGAATGATTACTTGGGCTTGGCGCAATCGGACCGGCTGCGCAGGGCAGTGACGGCAGCACTGGAGAACGGCGTCCCGGTGGGTGCCGCAGGCTCGCGGCTGTTGCGCGGAAACACCGACAGGCAGGTGGCTTTCGAGGAAACGGCCGCCCGCTTTTTTGGGGCAGAGGCCGCCTTGGGCTTTGGTGGCGGGTATGTTGCCAATTTTGCCATAATCACGACGCTGCCGCAGCGTGGTGACCTGCTGCTGATGGATGCCTTGTCCCATGCCAGCACGCACGAAGGCGCGCGTGCCGGACGTGCCGAAGTGGCGACCTTCCGGCACGGTGATATCGGCCATGCAGAGGACGTGATTGCGGCTTGGCGGCGCGGCGGCGGGACGGGCGCTGTCTGGATTGCCGTCGAAAGCCTCTACAGCATGGACGGGGACATGGCGCCTCTGGATGCTCTGATGGCGCTGGCCGACGAGGAAGGCTTCCTGCTGATCGATGAAGCCCATGCCACCGGCATTTATGGGCCTCAGGGGCGGGGGCTGGCGCATCACCTCGAAGGGCGAGAGAACGTGCTGACGCTGCACACCTTCGGCAAGGCCTTGGGGGGCGCGGGCGCGCTGGTCTGCGGGGCCCGCTGCTTGATCGATTTCATGATCAACCGGTGCCGCCCTTTTATCTTTGCAACGGCACCCTCGCCCATGCTGGCGGTCGCGGGGCAGGAGGCGCTGGCGATCCTGCGCGATGAGCCGTGGCGACGCGAAGAACTGGCCTCGCATGTGGCGACCTTTGGGGCCGAGATGGCGCGGCGACTGCCGCAAGTGTCGGTTTCCGGCAGCCAGATCGTGCCGCTGATCGTCGGTCCGAATGCCGGAACAATGCAACTTGCGGCCAAGGTACAGGCGCGCGGGTTCGATGTGCGGGGGATCCGACCACCGACCGTCCCCGAGGGCACGTCACGGTTGCGGGTTTCCCTGACGCTGAACGTGGGCCGTGACGATATCATCAGGCTGGCCCAAGTTCTGGAGGAACTATGGCCAGCTTCGTGATTACAGGAACCGGAACGGATGTCGGCAAGACAGTCTTTGCGGCTGGACTGTGCCATCTGATCGGCGCGGACTATTGGAAACCCCTGCAGTCGGGGTTGGCTGGCAATGTCGTGAATGACGCCGTCGGCAGCGGCAGGAACGCCTCCGCCGGCAACAAAGTCACCCAGTCCGGCAGCGACCGGGCGGAGGTCGAGCGTCTTTCGGGTGCGCGCAGTTATCCTGAAGCCTGGATGTTGCGGGAACCGTTGTCGCCGCATCGGGCGGCGGAACTGGAGCAGGTGACCATTGATCCGGACAACCTGACCTTTCCGGCAGCCGACAGGTTGGTGATCGAAGGGGCCGGTGGCGTTCTCGTGCCGGTTACACGGCAGGTTCTTTTTGCCGACCTTTTCGCGCTTTGGCAGGTGCCGGTGGTGCTGGTGGCGCAAACGGGGCTTGGCACGATCAGCCACAGTCTGACAGCCTTGGAAAGCCTGCGTGCGCGGGGCGTTCCCATACACGGCGTCGCCTTCACCGGCCATGCCAACGACGACAACATGGCAACCATCGGACAGATCGGCCGCGTGAAGGTGCTGGGTCGGCTGCCCATACTGCCCCAGCTGTGCCGAGCCAGTCTTGCCCAAGCGATGGCGAAACATTTTCGGGCGGAGGACTTTGCATGAGTGCGGTCTGGCACCCGTTCTTTCAGCACGCCACGGAACCTGCGCCCCCACGCGCAGTTCGCAGCGAAGGAGCCCATATTCACACGGATCGAGGGCTGCTGCTTGACGCCATCAGCAGCTGGTGGGTTGTGACCCACGGCCACAACCAACCCGAAATCGTTCATGCGATCCGCGAAACAGCCGGCTGTCTGGACCAGGTGATCTTTGCGGGGTTGACGCATGCTCCGGCCGAGGAATTGGCCGAAGCCTTGGTCGCAATGGCTCCACAGGGTCTGGATCATGTGTTTTTCAGCGACAGCGGCTCGACCGCCGTCGAGGTCGCATTGAAGATGGCACTCGGCTATTGGCGGCATGAAGGCGACGGACGACACCGGATTGCCGTGATCGAAGACAGCTACCACGGCGACACGATCGGCACGATGAGCGTGGGCGAACGCGGCCTCTTCAATGCGGCCTATGATCCTCTGATGTTCGCAGTCGATCGGTTGCCCTTCCCGCAAGGTGACGGTGCGGCCACGTTGCACGCGTTCGAGACAATGGTCGCCTCCGGCCAGATGGCGGCGCTGATTCTGGAGCCTCTGGTTCTGGGAGCGGGTGGCATGAGGATGTATATGCCCCAGGTGCTGGCCGATCTGCGGGCAATCTGCGACCGGCACGACGTGCTGATGATTGCCGACGAGGTGATGACCGGGTGGGGCCGGACCGGGCAGCTTTGGGCCTGTGATCACGCAGGGATTTCTCCGGACATCCTGTGCACTTCCAAGGGGCTGACAGGAGGGGTGATCCCGTTGGCAGCGACATTGGCCACCGCGCGGATATTTGATGCTCATCATTCAGAGGATCGTCGGCGTACGTTCTACCATTCCAGCAGCTATACAGCAAACCCGATCGCCTGTGCAGCCGCACTGGCGCAGGTGCGGCTGTGGCAGGCCAGTCCGATGCAAAAACGCCTTGACACACTGGCGGCCATGCAAAAGGAGCGGCTGGCGCTTCTGGTCGAAGACGAGCGGTTCGAGAACCCTCGCCAATGCGGAACAATCGCAGCGGTCGATCTGAGGGCGCCCACAGGGGGATATCTGTCCGAAGTTGGTCCTCGGCTGCGGGCGCATGCGTTGGAACAGGGCGTACTTCTGCGTCCTTTGGGCAATACTGCCTATGTCCTACCGCCTTATTGCGTCACGGCAGAAAATCTTGACCAGATTTGGGGTGCGCTCGCCTCGTTTCCAGTCTGACAGGCCGCTGCAGCGCTTGCCAACGGAAGCGGCTTCCGGACCAGGCGGTCCCGACTGGGATGCCTTCCGCCCCCTCCGCTTCACGCAACGGGACAGTGGAATGCTCGGGCGCGGTGGCTTTTAGTTGTCGCCAGATGAAGCGGGGGCGGACGTGCTCAATGTCTCGGCAAACGTTCAGGGCCTTTCCGCCGGCGGTCCCATTCCAGCCGTCCATCTGCGGAGATTGGTGTCACTCCAGACAAGCTGAGCGGATGACGAGGGCGTGACCTGATCATGCATTTCAGTCGGAGGGGTTTTATTGATCCCAAGGCTCAAAAAGCAGCGCGTCAGCTAGAAAAGTGCTTTTCAGCAGAAGCGGGACATCCCGCTATGCATCGAAATCAAGCTATCGCCTGAATGACATGCTGGCCATCAGCAACCAATTGCAGTTTATGGAGAAGACGGTGGACCTGCGGCTTGGGGTTTGGCCGGTGCAGGTTGAAAACTGGTCCTCAGACGGGGTGCCGCAGGCCCCTAACCCTCTATAGAATTGCCGGTGCCGAGACGCGTCAATCAAGGGCACAGCAGATCAGGCCGCATCTGCTCCATCAAAAAACGCTCGCCCCTGAACAGGAGGAAGAGGGAATTAATCTAAGTAGGCCGCTCCGGCACAATCGAGACGGAGGCGACAATCTGCCTCTGGCCGCGAGGCTCCGACGCCGAGGTTCCTTGCCGCACCCGCAGATAATGATGGCGTCGGATTTACCGCCAACTGATCCTGAAGAGGAAAGCTATGGATTTCGAAAGGCGGTAACAAAACGCTGTCGCCAAGTTGTTCAACCAGCAAGTATCGGAACACGGGTATCCTCTAGACTAGGAACAGCAGCCAAACGTCTTCCCCGAAGGCGTTACGGGAATGCAGACGGCGCTATAGCTGTTCGTGATGGCAACGCGCACCTAGACCTCAGCCACCTGCCGGCCAAAGTCACGATCCATGAACCGTTGGCTCGGCATTTTCACGCATTGCATCGTCTCGACCCAGATCCGTCGGTGGTATCCTGTCCAGTTTCTCTAGATCGTGCGACCAAGATGTTTTGCCAAACGCACAGCGCCCCTAGGCGCGATGGCCCGTCGTGGCTGGCTTCCAAGACTTTGCGTTCTTGCGCGGTGGGATGACGGCATGGGCACTGCGGTCTGCAATGGCATCATGGCCTCGGCGCGAGATACAAGCGCTGTTGGCTGTAGTGCTGCCCGTTGCCTGTTGGGCGGGATCCGGCCCAGCAGGGCGGGCGGCACCGGCGCATCCCCAATATGGCTTCCGTTCGCAGGCTCACCTTCGACCGCCCGTATCTCCAGCGTCTGTTCATCGCTTCCAAGGTGGATCTTGCGCCGTGAGCCATCTCGCGCCACTGATTCCATCGATCATGCAGAACGCGTCGTCAGCCATGTCTGAACGACAGTGCCACTCCAAGTCTGCTGCCGACCGCGTCTGTCAGTGGAGGAGGCTTTTTAGAAATCCCGAGATTAAAGCCAATCAAACAGCGAGCCGCGGCGCTTCAGCGCTTCGTAATAGAAGGTCAGTTCGTTGTCCTGTAGGTTGTGGGTCTGTTCATTCAGGAAAGCAACCATGTTGCATTCCCTATCAGAATCCCACACGCCGCGTTCTGCAACATGTGTAACCGCCCCAAGCGCAAGGGGGCTCTTGAAGCTTC
>NZ_JBKGUN010000005.1:0-5686 GCF_046462195.1 Paracoccus sp. (in: a-proteobacteria)
ACCAAGGCCACGCATTCGCCGGCGTCTACATGAAGGTTCACTCCGCTCATGACATGGATGATCGCGCCGCCTTGGTTGTGCAACGTGAAGGACTTCGAAAGATCTTGGACATGGATCATGGCATCAAACCTGCAAGACCGAAGACACGAGAAGCTGCGTATAGGCATGCTGCGGATCGTCCAGAACCTGATCGGTCAGCCCCTGTTCGACCACGCGCCCGGACTTCATCACCATCAGCCGGTCAGCCAGCAGACGTACCACCGCCAGATCGTGGGTAACGACAATCACCGACAGCCCCATGTCGCGCACCAGACCACGCAACAGGTCCAGCAGCCGGGCTTGGACGCTGACGTCGAGCCCACCCGTGGGTTCGTCCATGAACACAAGGCGCGGCGCAGTGACAAGATTTCGGGCAATCTGCAGCCGCTGCTGCATGCCCCCCGAAAAGGCACTCGGGCGATCGTCCACCCGGTCCTCGTCAATCTCGACCCGGCCAAGCCAGTCAACGGCAGCGGAGCGGATATGCCCGTAATGGCGATGGCCGGCGGCCATCAAGCGTTCACCCACATTGGCGCCTGCGCTGACGCCCATTCGAAGACCATCGCGCGCATGTTGATGGACATAAGCCCATTCCGTACGCGCCAGCCTGCGCCGATCGGTTTCGGCCATGGCCAGCACATCCCGCCCATCGTACATGACCGATCCGGCATCGACCGGCTGATGCCCCGCCAGGCAAGACAGCAGCGTCGATTTGCCCGAGCCGCTTTCGCCGACAATGCCCAACACCTCCCCCGGATAAAGCTCGAAGCTGACATCCATGCAGCCGATGCGGGAACCATAGCGCCGCTCGAGGCTGGTTACGGTCAGGATCGGGGTGTCCATCATGACGTCTCTCATGCCGCTTCCCCGGCCAGGCGTCCCCGATGGCCGACGTCTCGGCGGCGGCTGCAATAGTCGGTGTCCGAGCAGACGAACATTCGCCCCCCTGCGTCGTCGATGATCACCTCGTCCAAGTAGCTGTCGCCCGCGCCGCACAGGTCGCAATCGTGATCAGGCTTGCTGGCCTGGAAAGGATGATCCTCGAAATCCAGGCTGACCACTTGGGTATAGGGGGGCAGGGCGTAGATACGCTGCTCGCGCCCCGCCCCGAACAGCTGAATCGCCGGGCATTCTGACAGTTTGGGATTGTCGAATTTTGGAATGGGCGAAGGGTCCATGACATACCGCCCCTCGACCGTGACGGGATAGGCATAGGAGGTAGCAATCTCGCCGTGCCGGGCAATGTCCTCGTAAAGCTTCACATGCATGAGTCCGTATTCCTCCAGCTCGTGCATTTTCCGAGTCTCGGTTTCTCGCGGTTCAAGAAACCGCAAGGGCTCGGGAATGGGAACCTGATAAACCAGGATCTGGTCCTCGCTCAGTGGCGTCTCGGGGATACGGTGGCGGGTCTGGATCAATGTCGCCGCAGTCGTCGCCTCGGTCACGGCGACGCCTGCAGTACGCTGAAAAAATTTGCGGATGCTGACGGCGTTCGTTGTGTCGTCAGCGCCTTGATCGATGACCTTCAGCCGGTCGTCGGGTGTCAGGCAGGCTGCTGTCAGCTGGACACCGCCCGTGCCCCAGCCGTAGGGCATTGGCATCTCGCGACTGGCGAAAGGGACTTGGTAGCCGGGTATTGCCAGTGCCTTCAGGATGGCGCGTCTGATCATTCGCTTGGTCTGCTCATCCAGATAGGCGAAATTGTAGTCACTCATAGCAGTCCCCGTTCGATCAGGTCCCGTTCCAGTGACAAGGCATCAGTGAAGTGATGCACAGTCATCCCCGCAGCCAAAGCGCCTGCAACATTTGACCCGCTGTCATCGATGAACAGGCAGTCTTCTGGCGAAACACCCGCTCGGTCACACAGCAAGGCAAAGATACGGGGATCGGGTTTGACGATGCCTTCGATGCCGGAGACCAGGGTGACGCCGAATGCCGAGGCCAGGCGCGGATGTATGGCCAACCCCTGAGCCCACGTCTGCGCCGACCAATTTGTGATGGCGTGGAGGGTATGACCCCGTTGCTGCAGCCGGTCCAACAGCGTCCAGGTATCCTCAACAGGATCAGCGATCGAAGCCGCATAGCCCGGTAGATAAGCGGCAAAAAGCGCGCGGTCCTGCATGTTCGGGATCTCCGCCGCCAGGTCCTCAAAGCGCTCGCCCGCATCGGCGCGCAGGTTCAACGCGTAGAAGTCCACACGGTCAAGGAAGGTCAGCACAGTCTTTCGGTGGCCCAGCAGTGGCAGGAAGGGAGCGACGGGATCCCACCGGACCAGCACGTTGCCGATATCAAAGACGACGGATTTCACCCGACAACCTCCTGTAGTGCGCTCTGCACCTCAGCCCGCAATCGGCGTACAAGCTCCAGTTCCGCCTGGAAATCAACGTAATGGGGCAACTTGATGTGCTCCAGGAACCCGGTCGCCTGGATGTTGTCGCAATGAGACAGAACGAACTCTTCGTCTTGCGCGGGAGCGCCGACGAAGTCCTCTCCCAGTTCTTTCCAACGCAGGGCGCGATCCACCAGACTGACGGCGATGGCCTTGCGCTCTGATTGGCCGAAGATCAGCCCATAGCCGCGTGTGAACTGCGGAGGCTCGGTTCGTGAACCCTTGAACTGGTTAACAGTTTCGCACTCGGTCAGCTCGATGTCACCGATCTCGATCGTCAGGTTCAGCTCTGGGATTTCCATCTCGACGGGGACGCGGCCGATGCGTAGTTCTCCGACGAACGCATGGGTTCGCCCGTAACCGCGTTGCGTGGAATAGGCCAGCGAGAGGATGAAACCCTCATCTGCCCTCGCGAGCGCCTGCAGCCGCAGCGCCCGGCTGGAGGGTGTTTCCAGTGGTTCGCGCGTCAGGTCCGGGGCAGGACTGTCGTCACGGGGCGCTGCTTCGATCAGGCCGTCGCGATCAAGGATTTGCGTCACATGCGGGACTGCGGCGTCGTCAGCGACTCCAAGGGGCGCGGGATCGATGGCTGCGGTTTCAGCAAAATCCAGCAGGCGATGGGTATAGTCAAACGTTGGTCCCAGCACCTGTCCGCCGGGAAGGTCCTTGAACGTGGCTGACACGCGCCGATCCACAGCCATGGCACCTGTGTCCACGGGTAGTGAGTTGCCGAGGCGCGGCAGCGTGGTGCGATAGGCGCGGATCAGGAAAACAGCCTCGATCAGGTCGCCTCGCGCTTGCCGGATCGCCAGCGCAGCAAGATCGGGATCATACAGTGACCCTTCGGCCATCACCCGGTTCACGGCCAGTGTCATCTGGCTGCGAATCTGGTCAACCGACAGCAACGGCAGATCCGGATTACCGCGCCTTTCCTCGGCCAGCCAGGCATGGGCATTGTCGATGGCGCGTTCGCCACCCTTCACGGCGACATACATTACGAGTTCTCCACGATGGTGCTGCGCGGCAGGCAGGCCAGCTGATCGCCACAGGTGAAGATGAAATCCAGTCCTCGTGGAAAAAGTGCTCGGTTGGCTTGGAAGGGCGCGATCTCGGGCAGCGACAGCCATGCATGAGTACAGATACCGGGGCCGGTCAGGCGTGGGCCTTCTGCCTCCAATTGGTCCAGCTCAACAATCAGGGTGGCAGAGCGGTCGGGGTAGTCAGGCAGACCAGCGGGATACCGGTCGAGCGACCCGAGGTGCGACCAAGGGCCAAAGGCCAGTGTCGCTGCCTCTGGAGCGGCAAGGGGACACCCGGCGTGGAACCGCAACCACTCGCGGACTGTCGTGTTGTCTGCGGGACCGGCCAGATGAAGTGGCGTTGTCGGATCGGCCAGCAGTAGCAGGACAGTACCTGCCGCTGTGCCAAGGGGTGCTGGGGGCATGGCACCTGCCAATGTGTAGATCGAGCCCGGTCGGGCCATGGCCTGCATCAGGACGCGAAATCCCGCAGCGGATTGCTGGGCCGGCTCGGTGAAGCCGCCGCTCAGAATGCTCATGCGTTCTCACCTCGCTGCATGGTAAAGAACTCGACACGCGTCGCAGCGGCCTTGGCGGCGCGGGTATCGCGCGCGGCCTTGGCCTCGGCCCGCAGGAGATCCAGCAAAGGCGCCAATTGTGTGGCGCGATCGGTCTGCATCAGCGCGTCGACGATGGCCGCGCGCCGCGCATGGGCATGTGACCGCCCCTGCACGTGGCCATGTCCGACGGTCCCGCATTCCAGGCGGACGGCACAGCGGGTCACCGTCATCTCGCCGATGTTGAACGGCGCCCCCGTGGCGCTGACACGGCCCTGTACCATCACTGTTCCGGTTTCCGGAGCACGTAGCAGATCGTGGTCCGGCAGCTCGGGAAGGACACCAGCCAGCTCGGCGGGAGCAGAACGAGCCAGCAGGGATAGCCAGTCGCGTCGGGCGTTGTTGGAGGCAACTTCGGCGGCGGGATGGTCGGAGGGTGCAGACATCTTGCGGATCTGTCCTGCTTTCTATACAACTAGACAGGTGGTACCGTGCTTCCGTCCAATGCTCAACTGAAAGCCTGTGAATTTTCCATGACAGCCGATCCGACGCGCACCGCCCTGTGGAAATCCATCGCTCAGAGCCTGCGCACCGAGATCATCAACGGGCATTATCCGCCAGGCGAGCGTCTTCCGTCCGAAGCGCAACTTTCCAGCCGTTTCGGGGTCAATCGGCACACCGTGCGTCGCGCCTTGGCGCAACTGGTAGAAGCCGGGCTGGTACAGCCTCGGCGCGGTGCAGGAGTCTTCGTGATCGGCCGGCCCGCCGATTACGCGCTTGGGCGTCGGGTGAGGTTCTCGCAGAACCTTGCGGCGCAAGGGCGAACAGGCTCCCACGCCTTCACCCGGCTCGAGACGCGCCCTTGCGATGCGGCGGAGGCGCAGGCACTGGACCTGACGCTTGGCGATCCGGTCCATGTGATCGAGGGGCTGTCGCTGGCCGATGACCAACCGCTGGCCTTGTTTCGTTCCGTACTACCCGGTTGGCTGGATGGTTTTCTCGATCATGCGGGGCGACTGCAGTCTATCACGGCAGCTCTCACCGCCTGCGGAATTGCGGACTATACCAGGGCGAGCACGCGCATCACTGCCAAGCTGGCAAGTTCCACGCAGGCGGCGAGCTTGCGGATCCCGCGAGGTTCGCCCATCCTGCGTTCGGACGCGCTCAATCGCGACGATAGCGGGCGCCTGATAGAGATAGGCCGGACATGGTTCGCGGGTGACCGTGTGGCGCTGGTGTTAACCGACTGACCGTCAGCCATACTTGGCAACAAAGGCTTGGGCCGTCATGCAGCGGAAGTCCGGCAGGCGGGTGCGCAGGGTCTCATGATCCCACTCCCACCACGCCAGATCAAGAAGCCGCGTGGCGGTGGCGTCGTCAAAGCGCATGCGCAACGGTCGCGCCGGGCAGCCCGCGACAATCTGGAAGGGGGCCACATCGTGGGTCACAACTGCGCCTGCCGCGACGATGGCACCCGTGCCGATGGTGATTTCCGGTTTGATGATGGCGCCATGCCCGATCCAGCAATCGGGTCCAAGCACCGCACGCCGCGCCGTTCGGGTGGCGAAGAATTCGGCGTCATCCTCGGTATTTTCGAAATAAGCAGCCGAGCGATACAGGAAATGATGCTGGGCGGCGTTCTTCCAAGGATGATCGGTAGGCCCGATCCGGGTCATGGCTGC
>NZ_JBKGUN010000006.1:0-3375 GCF_046462195.1 Paracoccus sp. (in: a-proteobacteria)
CAGGTTCTCCTGCACCTCGTTCAACTTGGCTGACACGATGACTGAAAGCGGATTTTCCTGACCGTCGATGGCACCCTGTTCCAGCGCGCCGATAACCTCTGGCCAAGCCATGGGCGTGGGTGCGGCACCGAGAGCGCGGAAGGCCTCGATGTGAACCTGGTTTTCCATCGTGCGGATCTTCAGGCCAGACAAATCAGCCGGGGTCTCGATGGGACCGCGATTGCTGGTGATGTGGCGGAAACCCTGCTCCCCCCATGCAAGCGCGTGTAGGCCAGCGTTGTCGAACTTGGCGAGCATTTCTTCGCCGATTTCGCCATCAAGGACTGCGCGGGCATGGTTCTTGTCGCGCAGCAGGAAGGGGATGCCCAAAACGCCAACCTCGGGAACGAAGTTCGACAGCGTGCCGTCAGAGGCGATGGTCATCTCGATGGTGCCCAGCTGCAGCCCCTCCAGAACCTCACGCTCTCCCCCAAGGCCAGAGGACGGGAAGTGGCGGAAGCTGAACTGGTCCCCAAGACTGACCTTCAGAGACTCCTCGAAGGCCGAGGCCCCCGCGCCGTAATGGCTGTCCTCGGCCAGCGCATAGCCGATTTTGATTTCCTGCGCGGCAGCAGGCGCTGCGAAGGCCACACCCACCAGCGCGACAGTCAGAAAATGCTTCATATCTGTTTCCTTCCCCCTGTTGGGCGCGAAGTTACTGTCACCTGCCTGTGATGCACAAGCCACCAAGGCAACTTGTGCAAAATTTGCTCCTACATGCTGGAGGACAACTGCGCCGCTGCAGATCCTGAACAATGCTTTGTTGCGCGGGCTCTGCAGAAGCCCTGCAGATCTTTATTTGGCCATTGCACCCGCCGCCCTTTCTACGCCTGCTGCAGTAGGAGGAGATCCTTTGCCGAGCCAGCAGTGCCAGTGGCGCAACGACAGGTTGCGGATGGTGCCGCGCCCTGCGCAACTGGCGCAACCTCGAAGCGTCAACAGGGAGATGACAATGTCCAACACCACCAAAGGGGCCTCCGATACAGGAAGTAGCCGCAGCTTTCGTCTGCCGCATATCTACGTGATCCTTTTTGTCTTCACTGCGATTGCAGCATTGCTGACGCATGTGATCCCTGCAGGGATGTATGACAGGATCACGCTGGAAAATGGTCGGATAGCCGTGGACCCGGACACGTTCCGCTACGTGGACGCATCGCCGGTCGGGCTGGAGCAGTTCATGATGGCAGTGCCTCGTGGGCTGATCGACGCCTCGCAGGTGGTTTTCTTTACCCTGATCATCGGCGGGATGTTCATGGTCATACGCGCAACAGGGATAATCGACGTCGCCGTAGACAAGCTGACACGCCGGTTTGCCAAGCGCAGCATTCTGATGATTCCAGTGTTGATGCTAACCTTCGCGACAATCGCCACCTTGATCGGCACGCAGGAACTTGCACTCGTCTATGTGCCCGTGATCCTTCCGCTGATGATCGGCCTGCGCTTTGACAGTGTTGTTGCGGTGGCTACAGCACTGTTGGCAACGACCGCCGGGTTCACCGCGGGCGTGCTGAACCCGGTCAACACCGGTCTCGGCCAGACCATCGCCGAACTTCCGCTTTACTCCGGTTTCGGGCTGCGGACGCTTCTGTTTCTGTGTCTCACCGCCGCTGCGATCGCTTACCTGATGCGCTATGCCCTTAAGGTGCGGGCCCGTCCTGATTTCAGTCTCATGGCAGGCGACGCAGCCGAACTGCAAAAGCGGCGCGTCTACGTGCATGACGCCGAACAGCCCGCGATGTCGTTTTCGAAGCGACAGGCTTGGGGCGGCATCGCCACCATCGGCTTCTTTGTCGTTATGGTCTGGGGTGTGCTGACCCGTGGCTGGTTCATGACCGAGATGGCTGGCCTCTTCGTGTTGATGGGGATTTCGGTCGGGCTGATCGCAGGCCTCAACACCGGCAAGATCTGCGAAGCCTTCAACCAGGGCTTTCAGGATGTTCTCGTTGGCGCGATCATCGTGGGGCTAGCCCGTGCTGTCGCCGTGATGCTGGAACAGGGACAGGTCATGGATACACTAGTCCATGGGCTGGGCAGCGTTGTAGGCGGTCTGCCCTCCACGTTTTCGGCGCTCGGCATGTTCGTCTCGCAGCTCGGCTTCAACTTTGTTGTTCCCTCGGGCAGCGGGCAAGCTTTGGTGACAATGCCGATCATGGCACCGCTGTCGGATCTGATCGGCGTCACCCGCCAAAGCGCGGTGCTGGCGTATCAACTGGGAGACGGGCTCTCGAACATCCTCTATCCGACCTCGGGCTACTTCATGGCAACGCTGGCGCTGGCCGGAGTTAGCTGGGACCGTTGGGTGCGCTTTTTCCTGCCGTTGTTCGGCATTTGGATCGCCATCGCTGCAGCGTTCCTGATCTACGCCCAAGCCGTTGATTGGATCGGCTGATTGAGCTCGCAAGCGAGGCTGAGTGACGTGTATCCTTTACCCGCCCCAGCTGACGAAGATCAGGACCATTCCCAACACCAGGCCTGCCACCCTGTGCACCGGCCTCCGGAGCCCGATCAGCGCGTAGGAGATGACCACGCATCCGCCGCCGACCAGGGCGGCGGACAGCAGCGCTGAACCGGGTGCCTCGGCCAGCCGGATCAGGTCCGGACGCGCGATCATGCCGAGCGGGATGAGGTAAAGCCCCACACCCAAGGCCATGGCCGTCAGGGCCACCCGCAGCCAGTTCTCCTCCGCCATGCCGGCCGCGATGAAGATGGCGCCGCAGACCGGCGGCGTGATGGTCGAGAGGAGCGCAAACCAGAAGACGAAGAGATGCGCCTGCAGCGGCTCCAGGCCCAGAGCCGTCAGGGCCGGTCCCGCCACTGAGACACAGATGACATAGGCCGCCGTCGTTGGCACCTCCATCCCGAGGACGAGGCAGGCCAGCGCGGTCAGCAGCAGAGAAGGCCAGAGGTTGCCATCCGACGCCGACAGGATCAGCGAGGTGATCTTCACCCCCAGTCCGGTGATGGCCAGCACGCCCACGATGATCGACGCGCAGAGGATGATTGCCGCGATGAGCGACACCTGTCGCGCGGCACCGATCAGTGCCACCTCGGCCCGGCCCGCCGCGCGTCGCAGGTCGAGCCGCAGATCGGCGCCGGTGAGGAGCAGGACGGCTCCTGCGATGATCGCCAGCGCCGCCGAATACTGCGGCGTGTAGCTTGCCCAGAACATCGCCCCCAGCAGCACCGCAAAGGGCACCATGAAGAAGGCGGAGGTCACCAGAACCTCTCGGGTCGCAGGTCGCTGCTCCGGCGGCAGTCCTCCCAGATCCAGGCGACGCGCATAGGCGTCGATCCCGAACCAGACCACGGCAAAGTAGAGAAGCGCCGGCAAGAGCG
>NZ_JBKGUN010000007.1:0-44021 GCF_046462195.1 Paracoccus sp. (in: a-proteobacteria)
GACTGGATCGCGAAGGCATGGGGGATGTTCGACACCGACCGATACCAGCCGATCCGCGTATGCGCCGGGGCCTGCGGGTTTTCCGCCCGCACGTTCGGGATATCGAGCGGCATGTTCGTCAAACCCATGCCCAGTTCGAAGGGCAGCTTTTCCATCGGGTCGGGCGCAAAGATCGACCCGATGGTGGGCGCCGCCGTGCGGTGCAGCCAGGCGACGGGCTTGCCGCTGTCGTCCAGCGCGGCCTCCATCCGCTCGACCGAGACGGTGTGGAAATAGCTGTGGTGCAGGTCGTCCTCGCGCGTCCAGGTCAGCTTGACCGGAGTGCCGTCCATCTCGCGGCTGAGGAGCGCGGCTTCCAGCACGAAGTCGGGCTTGGACTTGCGGCCGAAGCCACCGCCCAGCAGGGTGACGTTCACGGTGATGTCCTCCTGCGGCAAACCCAGCTTTTCGGCCAGGCGCAGGCGCGTCACCTGGGGCGCCTGGACGCAGGCCCAAACCTCGCACTTGCCGTCGCGGATCTCCGCCACGGCGGCGGGCGGCTCCATCGGGGCCTGTGCAAGGTGGGGGATGTAATATTCCGCCTCGACCTTTTGCGCGGCATTGGCCAGTTCGGTCAGCGCGTCGCCCCGGTTCAGGATCAGCTTGCCATCGGTCGAACGCGCGGCCTCCTCCAGCTGCGTGCGGAAATCCTCTGACGAATAGGACCCGTGTTCGCCATCCTCCCATTCGATGGTCAGGGCCGCGCGGCCTTGCATCGCGGCCCATGTGTTGCGCGCAATGACCGCGACGCCGCCCAGCGGCTGGAATTCGGAAGGCAGTTGCGGGCTGTCGAGGGCCACCACGCGCTCGACCCCCGGCACCTCCAAGGCGGCAGTATCGTCAAAACTGGCGATGCGGCCACCAAGGACTGGCGGGCGGGCAATGACGGCATAAAGCATGCCCTCGCGCCGCACGTCGATGCCATAGGTCGTGTGGCCCGTGGTGATGTCCATGTTGTCGACAAGGCCCGTGCCGCCCTTGCCGACATAACGGAAGGTGGCCGGATCCTTCAGGCGCAGGCCTTCGCGATCGGGAACAGGCAGTTGCGATGCCGCCGTGGCCAATTCGCCAAAGGACAGGGTGCGGTTTGACGCATCGTGACGGATGGTATGGTTTTCCGTTCGGACCTCTTCGACCGGCACGCCCCATTGCTCGGCTGCGGCCTGTTCCAGCATGGTCCGGGCAGCGGCACCGGCATGGCGCATCGGGTTGAAGAAATGCCGCAGGCTCCGCGACCCGTCGGTATCCTGGTTGCCATAGCGGGGCTCGTCGCCGGGGGCCTGCGTCACCCGAACCATATCCCAGTCAGCCTCCAGCTCGTCCGCGACGACCATGGCGATCGACGTGCGCACGCCCTGCCCCATCTCGGAACGATGGACAGTGACCGTGACGATGCCGTCCTCGGCGATCGAGATGAAGACGTTGGGATCGTCGCGCCAGCCGTTCGGCATCGCATCGGCGCCGAATTTCAATTCCTGCTCTTGCGCACGGGCGCGCCGGGGCAGGCCCACTGCCAGAACGAGGCTGCTTGCCCCCAGGCCCATCAGGATGGACCGGCGGCTGACATTTGTGATCGAGGTGTTGCGCATCATTCGGTCCTCGCCTGAACGGCCTGCTTGATCGCGGCGCGGATGCGGGGATAGGTCCCGCAGCGGCACAGGTTCGCGCTCATCACGGCATCGATGTCCTCGTCCGTCAGGTCGGGGGTGGAATCCACCAGCGCCGCCGCCTGCATGATCTGACCGGCCTGGCAATAACCGCATTGCGACACGTTCAGGTCGCGCCAGGCCACCTGGACCGGATGATCGCCCTCGGCCGACAGTCCTTCGATCGTCCGGAGATCGGACCCTTCGGCGACTGCCATGGGTGTGACGCAGGCAAAGGTGGGCGCCCCGTCCAGATGGATGACACATGCGCCGCATTGCGCGATGCCGCATCCGAATTTCGTTCCTGTCAGTCCCAGTTCGTCCCGCAGATACCACAGGATCGGCATCTCGGGATCGCCCTCGAAACTGCGCTCTTCCCCGTTGACGGTGAGGGTGATCATGGTGGCTTCCTCGCTTCCGTTGGGGGCCTTGCCGCCTCATGATCAGGCAGGCCCACTTGACCGTGACGGCGCAACGCCTGACCCGCGAGGTTGTTCCTGTCTTTTTGGACAGTGCGCCTGAAGCTGAAAACAGCATTTCCTTGTCTTGAACGGCCATATCCTGCCACCATTGCAAGCATGCAGGGATCGTCATCCGAACCATGGGAACATAAGATGGCCCGGGGCGGTTGAGCGAAACAATTCAAGGAACCCTCTTGGACGGCGTCGAAGGGGAAAAGACGACAGGCTTATTGGTCCGCCTTTGTTTTCAGGAAATGCCATGACACAAAATCTTCCGCTGCCGATGCCGGCAGCCAGTCGTCTTCTGTGCTTTTCGCATCTGCGGTGGAATTTCGTGTTCCAGCGCCCGCAGCACCTCCTGACACGCGCCGCAGCCACCGCTGACGTCCTCTATGTCGAAGAGCCCGTGCACGAGCCGGTGCCCGCACCCATTTACCGCAGCCACCGGGACCCCAGCGGGGTCACGATCCTGACGCCCGTACTGCCCGAAGGACATCCCGATCCCGTCGCCGCCCAGCGCGCGTTGCTGGACGAATGGCTGTCCCGACAGCCCCCGCTGCCGCTGGTGACATGGTATTACACGCCCATGGCGCTTGGTTTCAGCCGGCATCTGGTGCCGGATCTTTGCATTTATGATTGCATGGACGAGCTTTCGGCCTTTCTTGGTGCGCCCCCCGAACTGACCGAAGCGGAAGACGAGCTGTTTGCCCGGGCGGATCTGGTCTTTGCCGGAGGCCGGGCGCTCTACGAGGCAAAGGCGCCGCGCCATCCTGCGGTGCATCTGTTTCCCAGCAGCGTCGACCGCCAGCATTTTGCCGCAGCGCGCGATCCGCGTCCCGATCCGGTCGATCAGGCGCCGATTCCCCTTCCCAGGATCGGCTTTTTCGGTGTCATCGACGAACGTATGGATACCGATCTGGTGGGGCGCATGGCGCAGGCCATGCCGGAGGTGCAGTTCGTGATGCTGGGCCCCGTGGTCAAGATCGATCCTGCCCAATTGCCGCAGGCTCCGAACCTGCACTGGCTGGGGGGCAAGGGTTATGCCGACCTTCCGGATTACCTTTCCAACTGGACAGCGGGCTGGATGCCCTTTGCGCTCAACGCATCGACCCGCTTCATCAGTCCCACCAAGACGCCGGAATTCTTGGCGGCGGGCCTGCGCCTGGTGTCGACCGCGGTGCCAGATGTCGTGCGCGGCTATGGCGACAACGGCATCGTCGCCATAGCGGACGGTGAAACCATGGTTGCCGCCCTGCAGGAGGCAATGCTTCCGCCGGGCGCCGAGTGGCTGCAAAAGGTCGAGGCCCATCTGCAGACCACCTCATGGGATGGTACCTGGGCCGAGATGGCCGCTCTGATGGCGCAGGCGCGGCGGCAGCATGCGACCCCGGTCCAGTCGCGAAAGCCCACGGCCCGCAGCTATGACTGGCTGGTCGTCGGCGCGGGCTTTGCGGGCAGCGTCCTTGCCGAACGTCTGGCTGCCGAACGCGGCGAGCGTGTGCTGGTCATTGACCGGCGGCCCCATGTCGCCGGCAACGCTTATGACCACCTGGATGACGCAGGCATCCTGATCCACCAGTATGGCCCCCACATCTTTCACACCAACGCCCCGGCGGTGGCCGATTATCTGTCGCAATTCACCGAATGGCGCGATTACGAGCACCGCGTGCTGGCGCAGGTCGATGGGCAACTGCTTCCCATCCCGATCAACCTCGACACGGTCAACCGGCTGTATGGTCTTGATCTGGACAGCGAGGGGATGGAGGCGTTCTTGGCCGAGCGGCGGGAACCCGTGGACAGGGTCCAAACCTCCGAGGACGTGGTCGTTTCGACCGTCGGGCGCGATCTTTATGAAAAATTCTTCCGCGGCTATACACGCAAGCAATGGGGAATGGATCCTTCCGAACTGGCCAGCGCCGTCACGGCCCGCATTCCCACCCGGACCAACCGCGATGACCGTTACTTCGGCGACAGCTTCCAGAAGATGCCGGCCGAGGGCTATACGCGGATGTTCCAGCGGATGCTGGATCATCCCAACATCGACATCCAGCTGGACACAGACTTTCGCGACCTGCGCGGCATCACCTACAAGCGGATGATCTTTACCGGTCCCATTGACGAATATTTCGACCACCGGCTGGGAAAGCTGCCCTACCGGTCCCTGACCTTCAGGCATGTGACAAGGCCTGTCGAATGGGCGCAGCCCGTGGCCGTCGTGAACTTTCCCCAGACCGAGGACTACACTCGCGTCACCGAATACAAGCACCTGACGGGCCAGCAGAATCCACAGACCAGTCTGACCTATGAATATCCGTCCGACGTGGGTGATCCTTATTATCCCGTTCCCCGTCCCGAGAACGAAGCCCTCTACAAGCAGTATCAGGCGCTGGCTGACAAGGTGAAGGACGTGTGGTTCGTGGGCCGTCTGGCCACCTACCGTTATTACAACATGGACCAGGTGGTGGGTCAGGCACTGGCGACCTTCAAGCGGATCGACGCCCAACTGGGCAGGGCACCGCAGATGCGGGCAGTGCTGCGGGAAGCCGCACATGCCCCGCAATGAACCCCCGATCGAGATCTGGGGCGGGATCGAGTGCAGCCATGTCCTGATCAACGGAGAGATCCGTGATCAGCTGCACGAGACCGGTCATCATCAGCGCCTTCGGGATCTGGACCTGATCGCGGAACTGGGGGTGAAAACGCTGCGCTATCCGGTCCTGTGGGGGCGCGAGGCGGCCCCCGCCTGGCAGGACGCGCGGATGGCAAGGCTGGCCGAACTGGGCATCGACCTCATCGCGGGCTTTCTGCATCACGGCAGCGGGCCCGACGGCCTTCATCCGTTGGAACCCGGCTTCAAAGAAGCCTTGGCCGATCATGCCGAAGCGGTCGTGCTGCGTTACCCGTGGCTTCGCCGCTTCACTCCCATCAACGAGCCGGTCACCACGGCGCGTTTTTCCTATCTTTATGGTCATTGGCATCCTCATCTTCGTGACGAAGACGCTTTCCTGCGCGCCGTGACCGCGTCGGCCGTGGCAACGGCCCTGGCCATGGCGCGCATCCGTCGCCATATCCCCGAAGCGGAACTGATCCAGACCGAGGATCTGGGCCGTGTCTTTGCGCCGCCTGCGCTGGCCTGTCAGGCCGATTACGAAAACGACCGGCGCTTTCTGGGCATGGACCTGCTGACCGGGCGGGTTTCAAGCGACCATCCGTTCCACCGCCGCCTGTTGCAGGCGGGCGTCGATCCGCGCGACCTGGACCGACTGGAGGCTGATCCCTGCCCCCCGCAGGTCATCGGGATCGACCAGTACCTGACCAGTGACCGTTATCTTGACCCGGATCTGGAGCGGCATCCCCCCAGTCACCATGGCGGCAACGGACGTGACACTTATGCCGATGTTGCGGCAGTCCACCTGCACGAATTGCACGACCAGGTCGGGTTCCTGCCCCGCCTGCGCGAGGTTTATGCCCGCTATGACCTGCCGATCGCGCTGACCGAGGTTCACAATGGCGCCCGGCCCGAAGGCCAGCTCCGCTGGCTGGACGAGGCATGGCGCGCCGCCTGTGCCGCCCGGGCTGAGGGAATCGCCCTGCGCGCCATCACGCCATGGTCGCTGTTCGGCTGCATGGACTGGGATTCGCTGTTGTGCGAAAGGCGCGGCCGGTACGAACCGGGCGCTTTCGACATCCGTTTCGATCCTCCACGGCGCACCGTTCTCGGTCATGCCATTGCCAGACTGGCGCGTGCTTCGATCCTGGATCACCCGATCCTGGCTCAGTCCGACTGGTGGCGCCCGTTCTGTCCGTCCCAACCGGTCCTGTTGTCCGTGCAAGGGGCACCCGAATGGACCGAACGCTTTGTGCGGCTTTGTGCGCAGCGGCACATCCGGGCGACAACCGCAGGCCCGCCGCCCCGGATGGGACGTGTCATCATCGACAGCGACGCCTCGGGGTTGTCGCTTCGGGGGCTGACGCCAGAGGGCCTGCTGATCCTGGATCATCGCGCCGACGCTGCGGCCGGCCCCGACGACAGCATGCATCTGTTCCTTGACCTGCTGATCGAGGGGGTCTGGAGCGATGACAACAGCATCTCCAAAAGGTCCAGGATTTCTGCCTGAGCCCTGACGATGTCAGGACAGTCGTTCGATGGCAATGGCCGTGGCCTCGCCGCCCCCGATGCACAGCGAGGCGATGCCGCGGCGCTGGTCGTGACGCTCCAGCGCGGCCAGCAGCGTGACCATCACCCGCGCGCCCGAGGCCCCGATCGGATGTCCCAAGGCACAGGCTCCGCCATGCACGTTCACCACGTCATGCGGCAGGCCCAGGTCCTGCATCGCGGCCATGGCGACGACGGCAAAAGCCTCGTTGATCTCGAACAGGTCGATGTCCGTCAGGGCGATGTCGCAGCGTTCTTGCAGCTTGCGGATCGCCCCGATGGGAGCCGTGGGGAAATTACCCGGACGGCAGGCATGCGTCGCATGTCCCATGATGCGCGCCCGCGGGGTCAGCCCCCGACGCTCGGCCTCCGAGGCACGCAGGATCACCATCGCCGCCGCTCCATCCGATATGGACGAACTGTTGGCGGCCGTGACGGTGCCACCCTCGCGAAAGGCGGGTTTCAGGCCGGGGATCTTGTCGATGCGCGCCTTGCCGGGCTGCTCATCCGCCTCGACCCATGTAGCGCTGCCGCGTCCCGGCACGTTGACGGCCACGATCTCGGCGGCAAAGGCCCCGGACCCGATGGCTGCCTTGGCCCTTTCCAAGGAAGCGATGGCAAAGGCATCCTGCGCCTCGCGCGTGAACTGATAGGCCTGTGCGCAGTCTTCGGCGAATGTCCCCATCAGGCGGCCCTTGTCATAGGCATCCTCCAGCCCGTCCAGGAACATGTGATCCAGAACCGCACCATGACCCATGCGATAGCCGCCCCGCGCCTTGGGCAGCAGATAGGGCGCGTTCGACATGCTCTCCATTCCGCCGGCCACGATGATCCGGGCCGAGCCTGCCGCGATCAGGTCATGGGCCAGCATCGCAGCCTTCATCCCCGATCCGCACATCTTGTTCACCGTGGTGGCCCCCACCGAGACCGGCAGCCCCGCCCCCAAGGCCGCCTGCCGTGCCGGGGCCTGCCCTTGCCCCGCTGGCAGGACGCATCCGATCAGCACCTCGTCCACCGCATCGGGCGGCAGGTCGCCCAAAGCCGCACGAATGGCCGCCGCGCCCAAGGCCGGGGCATCCATGGGTGCCAGCGCGCCTTGAAACCCGCCCATGGGGGTGCGGAACGCGCTCGCGATCACGATCGGATCCTGTGTCATCCGCTGTCCTTCCTATTTTGGAGCCATGCGCAAGGCACCGTCCAGCCGGATCACCTCGCCGTTCAGCATCGGGTTCTCGACGATATGGCGCACCAGGGCCGCGTATTCCGGCGGGCGGCCCAGCCGCGGCGGAAAGGGTACGGTTGCGCCCAGGCTGTCCTGCACATCCTGCGGCAGTCCGGCCATCATCGGCGTTTCAAAGATGCCCGGCGCAATGGTCATCACGCGGATGCCGTGCCGCGCCAGCTCGCGGGCGGCCGGCAGGGTCAGGGCGGCGACGCCCCCTTTCGAGGCCGCATAGGCCGCCTGCCCGATCTGCCCGTCAAAGGCGGCAATCGAGGCCGTGTTGATGATCACCCCGCGCTGCCCGTTCGTGTCCGGACTGTTCTGCGCCATGACTTCGGCCGCCAGACGCAGGATGTTGAAGGTGCCCATCAGGTTGATGCCGACGGCCCGGGAAAACCGTTCAAGGTCGTGCGGACCCTCACGCCCCAGGATCCGCTCTCCCGGCGCCACGCCCGCGCAGTTCACGGCCACGTCCAGCCGACCCAGGTCACGGGTCAGTGCAGCGATGGCTTCCGACGCCTGCGTGGCACTGGTGACGTCGACGGGATAGAACCGCGCGCCCTGACCAAGCTCCTGCGCCAGGGCGGTTCCGGCCTCGGCATTCAGGTCGAACAACGCCACCTTTGCCCCGGCCTGTGCCGCCATGCGTGCGACCGCAGCCCCCAGACCGGACGCTGCGCCCGTCACCAGAAAGACGGCTTCCGACAGATTCACCATATCCCCTCCCTCATCGTCCGGGACCTGCCCTTGCACAGACAGCCTTCCGGACCTTCTCCCGCCGCGGAGATTAGAGGAAACAACCGGTCAGGCAATGAAGGAATGGCACGGGAACAACCGCAGCCGGTGCCGGTTGATACGGAACGCGCAAAGGATGAGTGGCATGGCGGCAGGACGTGTGATCGGACCGGGCATCGTTCTGGGCATTGGCCTGGGCGGTTTCTTCGACGGCATCCTGCTGCACCAGATCCTGCAATGGCACCACCTGCTCAGCCTGGTGCCCGGCATGACCGACATCCGCAGCCAGATCCTGTGGGACGGGCTGTTCCATGGCCTGATGTACGTTCTGGCCGCAGTTGGCCTGTTTGGCCTGTGGCGGGCCCATCGCGGAACGCAGCCGCTGCGGGGACGTGCCTTGGCCGCTTCTGTCCTGATTGGCTTTGGCCTGTGGCACATCCTGGACAACGTCCTGTCGCACTGGCTGCTGGGCATTCACCGGATCCGGGATGACAGCCCCAACCCGCTGCTGTGGGACCTGATCTGGCTTGCGGCCTTTGGCATCGTTCCCATCCTCCTCGCGGTGACCCTGTTGCGGGGGCAAGACAACGGCTCCGGCAGCGCCCATGCGGGCAGGATGACGCTTCTTCTGGGTGTGCTGACGATCGGAACGGGCGCGTGGGCGCTGAGAACACCCCCGGACATGCCGCTGTCTGCCGTGATCTTCCGCGCCTCCACCACGGCCGAACAGGTGGAGGCCAGTCTGGCCGCCACCGGGGCCCGGATCGTCTGGGCGGACCCGGCGGCCGGAGTCGCCCTTTTGCAGGTTCCACGCCGGAACAGCTGGGCCTTTTACCGCCACGGCGCGCTGATGGTCACCGGCTCGGGCATGCCGCCCGGCTGTTTCGCCTTCAGCCGGCTGCATGCCTGACCGGCCGCCCATGCGTCATCCGGCTGCGCCGTCCCCTGAACGCAGCCGGCTTTCGATCAGGAGGCCTTCTTCGTCCAGAATCGGATAAGCGACCGAAACGGCGTGGGCGTTGATCCGCTTGAGATCGCGCAGGATGTCCAGATGCAGCGAGGAGGTTTCCCGCGTATCGCTGCGCCCTTCGCGCAGGCGGATCAGGTGGCGCTGCGAAGACTGCTTTTCCAGATGACGGATCCTGACCTTTAGCTCGACCAGTTGGCGGGCCATTTCCCGGTCGCCGGTCATGAACACCGTTTGGGCCATGCGCAGGTTTTCCTGCGTCATCAGGAACAGCCCCTCCAGCTCGTGATACCCTTCGTCCGAGAAGCGCAGGTTCAGGCCGATCTTGGTGCGGACCGCGGGGCACAGGCCCTTGTCGATGATGTCGCCCACATGCTCGAGGTTGATCACATAGTCGAGAATGCTGATCGTGCGGCGACGCTCTTCCTCGGTTGCCGCGTTCCCCAGGCGTGACAGGTAGTTCTTGACCTCTTGCTGGCGGCGGTCGATGCGGCCTTCCAGTTCGGTCACCTCGGCCAGAGGGCTGGTGTCGTTGCTGCGAAAGGCTGTCAGCGTTTGCGACATCATGCGCTCGGCCATGTCACCGATTGCCAGAACCTCGCGGCTGGCGCCGGTCAGGGCCAGAAGCGGCGTTTCCAGCTGGTCGTCATCCAGCCAGCGGCTTTGCTCGATCCCGGTCACCTCGTCCTCGGGAAGCAGCCAGGCCACGGCTGCGGTCACCAGGCCGACCAGGGGCCAGATCAGCAGGGCCAGAACCAGGTTAAAGGCCAGATGGGTTTCGACCGTAAATCCGATCTGCCCAAAGGGCACCTTTTGCAGCACTGTCCCGATCTGGGTGGCAAAGGGAAAGGCCAGAAGGCAGCCCAGGCCCCTTGCCGCCAGGTTTCCCGCCGTCAGCCGGCGTGCCGGCGCACCATCAGCCATGGTCGCCAGAACCGGAGGAATCGCTCCGCCCAGATTGGCGCCGAGAACCATGATTACCGTCAGCCCCGGCGGAAGCGCCAGCGACGCCACCAGCAGCACCGCCGCCAGCGAGGACGAACACAGCACCGCGATCACGGCCGACAAAGCAAAGGCCGCAAGGGCCGCGTTTTCCAGCAGCGGCAGAAAGGCCGCAAGAGCCGCCGACTGGCGGATCGGCGCTGTCGCTTCCTCCAGAAGCACCAGAGAGATCAGCATCAGCCCAATCCCGATCAGCGCCGCCCCGCCGCCTCTTGCGGTTGCGCTCTGGCGGCGGCGCAGGACATAGCCTGCCAGCACAAGAACGGGCGCAAAGGCACTGATGCCGGCCGAAATGATCACGGCCGTCAGCGCCGTTCCGACATTGGCCCCCAGAAGAATGATCTGCGCCATCCGGCCGCCGATCAGGTCGCGCTTGACAAAGGAGGCCGTCAGAAGGGCCGTCGCGGTCGACGACTGCAGACCAAGGGTCGCTATGAGACCCGACACAAAGGCCCGCAGTCCGGTCTGTGTGCCGAAACCGAGGATCATCTTCATGCGCAGACCAAAGGCCTCGTCCATGCCGCTGCGGATCAGCGACAATCCGAAGAGCAGCAATGCGACGGAACCGGCGATCTGCAGGGCAACATCAACAGAACTCATTCAGGATCTCCTCTGCCCCGCCAGCCGATCGGGCAGCACCAACGAAAACCGCGAAACAGCCGTATGTGCCGGCAGACAGCAAATATTAACCTGACATGCCCGCTCCTTCGGATGCATGTCTGGGCCCTATCATCCGGGACCGACAGGCATGCCTTGATCTGACCTTGTTCCGCATCCCCAGGCAAGACATTCCCCGACCGTCGGGCGGATTTGCTTCATCTGTCGGCAAACGGGGCACGGCCAGATGGGTTGCCGTGCACCACGTGATAACGCCTTCTGACCCGGAAGGGCGTGCTCAATCCGCCCTGTCCAGCGCATTCTTCGTGATCTGCTGCCCGATATCCTGCCAATGGCGAAGCGACTGGAGACTGTAGTCGAAGGCCTTTCCCACGAAATCATCGTCCTCGTCCCGCAGCACGATATGGAGCAGGGGCCGGCCCTTCAGATCGCCCTTCTCCAGAACATGCCGCGACTGCGATGCGAACATCAGCTCCTGCGCCCGGTGGGCCACGCTGTTCAGCGAAGGGGCAAAGCAACCCTGGAGGCCGTACAGGTCAAAGGCCAGTATTCGGGCCGGGTCTTCGCGGTCCAGCAGGGCCGGCAGGGGCAGGTTCTCTGCCAGACCCGGATCAAGGAACCAGCGTCCCTCCACCTCCACCGGACGAAAAATCACCGGCAATGCGGTGCTGGCCATCAGGTGATCCACGGTCAGACGGGTTTCGCCGGTCCTGAAGCGCACCACCTCTCCGGTTTCGGCATCAAGGGCGGTGATCGTCAGCTCGAACTCTCCGCCGTTCAAACGGTCAAAGTCGATCCTGTCTTCCAGAAGGCGGCGCATGGGCCGGCGCAGAAAGGCCGAGGCATCGGGAGGTGCCGCCGGAAAGATCTCGGAAAGACCCGGAAACGACGGTGTGAACATCGTGGGGTTGCCGGACAAAAGGGTTTGGGCCACGGCGCTGCGCCGGGTCATGCTGTTCCAGTGGAACGGTCTTTGCGCGATGGCGACCAGAAATTCGCTCAGCGCCTCCTGCCGCCGATGGGGTGGGTTGCCCGCGATCAGTGCCGCCATGACCGAACCGATCGAGGCCCCCGCCAGCCGCGTGACCTTCAGCCGCGCATTTTCGACGGCGGCCCAGGCTCCGGCATGAAAAGCGCCGAGGGAATTTCCGCCCGAAAAACACAACCAGTGATCCATCTTCAAACCCTTTTCCTTGCCGATTGCCCCGACAGGTCGCCCCCTCAAGGTGATGAACAGCCCCGCCCGGCATCGGCATCATCGGCCCTTGGCGATGCCAGAGGCCGATGCATTCTCCGATACTGCCGTTGAAGGTCCGGACGCTATTGCGGGCCGCCCTCTGCGGCCGCGTTGACAACAGCTTCGGCAAGCTTGGTCAGCTTCTCGTCAGTGGCGACCTCTTCCTGCAAGGTCTGGTCTAGCAGGCTGACGGCATCGTCCATGCCCAATTGCGTGGCCCAGCTTTTCAGGGTGCCATAGCGGCTGATCTCGTAATGCTCGACCGCCTGCGCCGCAGCCAGAAGCCCCGCGTCCAAGGCCGGGCTGCCCTTGAACTCGTCCATGATCTCCTGCGCCTCGCTGACGATGCCCTCGATCGCATCGCAGGTCTTTCCCTGCGCCCGCTTGCCGATCATCTCGAACACGTCCTGCAGGCGCTCGTACTGAGCCTGCGTCTCCTGTTCATGCGTTTCGAACGAAGCCTTGAGGTCCGGGTTCTGTGCCGCACGGGCCATCTTGCGAAGGGCGGTCGCGATCTTGCGCTCGGCGTAATAGATATCCTTCAGGGTTTCGTGAAACAGCGTGTCCAGGGTCTTCTCAGCCATCGTGATGCTCCTGTCTGGGGTTCTTGTATTTGCAGGCTGTAAAGTTTTGACCCCTTTGCCCGGCCCGCCGGCCGGGCAAAGGGGAACCATTCACCTACGGAATGTGTGCAAGGTCGGGACAGCGGTCCCGGCCTCAGTCATAGGTGTCGTCATCCGCCTTGGCGCCGTTGATCTCCTCGGCACCTTCGACCGGGCCGGGGTTGTTGTCGGGCTGGTCGCGCTGCCGGTCCTTCTGGCGCGCCGGGCTGCGGTCGGACGGATCGCCCTCCCCAAGCCCGAGCGATGCGCGCATGGCCTCCAACTGCTGATCATCGGCGTCAACCGGCATGCTGCTGTCGTCCGGCAGGCCCGGCCCGGTCTGAGCGATGCTGGCATCCTTGGGGCGGTCATTGGCCCCGGTGGTGGTCTTGTTGTCCTGTGTCATGGCGTCACTTCCATCAAGGGCAGGTATTGTTCAACCGATGGGTCCGGTTGTTGTTCCCGTAGAGAGGGCGTACCGACCTAGGCCTGTGCGCAGGTCTTGCAAAAGGAGGCAGGAACAGGGGCGGCCCTCGTGACGGAACAGCCGAGCCTTGTCGGAGGCGGTTGAGCCGCAGACGGATCCTGCATGTCGTTTCCATCAAAGGCCGGACCCAGAGACAAGGGATCCCGTTGCTGTCAAACCGGCTTGGCGCCGGCAGTGGCGGCGCCTGAACACCCTTCTGCGCCCGTCCATCCAGTGTTCAAGGCTCCCTCGATGAAATTTCTCGCAGGTGTCGCGCCTGTTCTTGCCTTTTTGTCACAACCAGTCGCTCAGCAGGCCGAAGGATACGGACCGCTCTTATCGATTGAGCAACACTGCCCCTGTCCTTTTCAAGTGCCCGCACGCGCTTCGTCGTCCACCGTCCCTGGCCAGCACCGACCCTCTCGCATATGTCGATGGAAGAACCGGAGCACCGGACTACCCCTCCGGAACAGCGGCTCGCGCCTGAAGTCACACCCGCCGCTGCCTGACGCGCATGGCGCTGCATCATGCACGCAACGATATCATCGCTGCCTGACTTTGGAATCCCCATGGATAAACCGAAGCCAGTATCTTGCGTCGCCCAAACCACCCGTTTCGGAGCAGCAAGAGGGATAGGACGCATCCCACACTCCTAGCGCGCGGACAAAACGGATTGAAGGAAGTCTTGACCAGGGATCTACGCACTGATTACCGAAGATTTTCGACATCGTGCCGTGCCGGGGAAAGCACAGGACGCTCAAAGACCTTTCCGGAGTTGCAATGAACAATACCGTTCAGCCAGAATGAACGCGGCGGCAAAAAGAGCGCTGGTCCTGCCGATCTTTTCTGATCACCCACTGCCAAACAGGCCCACTCGTTGTCTGCCAGCCGAGCCTCATGTTGATGCTGCCGTGGCATAACTCCGCGCTGGCAGGGCCTATGGGGCGTCATGCACCCTGCCGCAGGCATTGCGACATTGGCAGCCGAAGGGGTGGATATGCGCCTGCTGAATGGCTGCCCTTGCCAATTTTCACCATCGTCATGACAGGGGCCATGCTGTCCCCTTCCCGGCAAGAGGGCCAATCGTCCAGCTTTGCATTTTTTCCAGTCCCACATGTCGCGCATGAACGAGATTGGAAGCAGAGACGCAAAAGCTTGGCGTGGTTACTGCCAAGACAGCTCACCTGAGCCCTGAGCGGCAAGCTTCCTTTCGAACTGTCCGATGGTGACACAAGGGACACAGTGGTGGTCCCGCCTGCTGCCCCTGTGCAGGTCCCGGATCATGGTCCGATCTCTTCACCTTGCCGCTTCCATCGCAACTTTGGTCGGTTCCTTCCTGCACTCAACCTTCGGCATAGGTCTTTCAGATATTTGCTTCCAGTGTCCCTCAAGCGCATCATGGGGTTCGCGCTCGATGGTCATGGACAGGTTATGAGAACAGGACACGAATTGCTGCCTCGCCAAGACATGATCATGCTGTTCCGGATTTCGCGGATCGGATTGTCCCGACCCGTCTCAGGACTTGAAAGGTGCCTGTTGAACCTTATCCTGTTTTCTCCGCTTTCCCGGACGCTCCTGACCCTTGGCAGCATGAAGCCCTTCGCCCAGCAGTGATTTCCCGACGCCCCGGAAACCATCAGCGACTTGATTTCCTTATATGACGACGCGGACGCGGGCTTTTGCTTGGCTGACATCAGGTCGGTCGTGATCGTGGCGGCCTGCATGGCCCGCTCGATCTTTGGCGCTGTGTTGAACGAACGGAACTGGTGTCATGGCTGAGACGACCGAGCCAATGCAGAGATGGGGTGGCACCAGTGCGAGGCAGATTTGCTGCGCTTTCCGCAGGTGGACATTCCTGATCCGTGACCCGATCCTCCTGCGCGGTTGCGGACGATCGATCGCCGGCATTGTCATCCGGACGTTACCGAAACGTCATCGCGGCATCACAATCCCGCTCTAGATGCGGCAGCGAAAGGTGACACGCAATGCCCGATATCCGTGCCCGGGGCCTGGGAAAGGCCTTCAACCGCACGTTCGTTCTTCGCGACATCGACCTCGACCTGCCGCAGGGGGCGTTCCTGGCGCTGCTGGGCCCGTCGGGCTGTGGCAAGACCACGCTGCTGCGGCTGATTGCCGGATTGGAGTTACCGGACGAAGGGCAGTTGCATCTGGGCGAGCGGATGATTGCTGGCCCCACCTGTTTCGTGCCGCCAGAAGAGCGCGATCTGGGGATGGTCTTCCAATCCTATGCGCTGTGGCCGAACATGACCGTTCGCGGCAATATCGAGTTTGCGCTGAAGGCCCGCCGGATGCCGCGTCCGGAACGCAACGCGCGGGTGGCCGAAATGCTGCAGGCCGTGGGACTGACGCCGCTGGCCGACCGGCGCCCGCACCAGTTATCGGGCGGCCAGCGCCAACGGGTCGCGCTGGCGCGATCGCTGGCCTTGCGCCCGGCGCTCTTGCTGCTGGACGAGCCGCTGGCAAATCTGGATGCCCATCTGCGCCACCGCATGCTGGCCGAGTTCCGGCGCCTGCATGCGGCCACCGGCACGACCTTCGTCCTGGTCACCCATGACCAGGACGAGGCGATGGCTGTCGCCACCCATATCGCCGTCATGGATGCCGGCCGCATCGAACAGGTGGGCACACCCGAGGATCTGTATCGCCGCCCCGCCACGCCCATGGTGGCGCGTTTCATCGATCACGGCGTCACACTGCCGGTCACCGTCACGAACGGCCGTGACGGCCTCTGCCAAGGCACCCTGGGTGGAGCCACGTTCGATCTGCCGGGCGAGGCAGGTCCGGGCAGGGGTTGGCTGTGCCTTCATCGCCAGGACCTGCGTCCTGCAGCCAACGGCCGGGGGCATTTTCGCGCGCAGGTGCTGTCGCAAACCTTCCAGCACGGCCGCTATCTGACCCATGTCCTGCCGCAAGGGTTCGAGATGGACAACCTGTCCTTGGCGCTGGACCGGCCCCTGCCACCGCAAGGGCTCCTCGATATCGAGATCACCGGGGGCTGGGTAATCGGGCGCGAGGCGCGGTCCGATCGCGTGCCCCTGAACGAAAGAGTCAAGACCAATGCCTGAATTGCGCGCGATCTCCGGGATGGGCATCAAGGGTCCGGCCTGCTTCCTGCTGGAGATGCAGGGGCGCCGCCTGATCCTTGACCTCGGCCACGGCCCCGATGGTGCAACCCTGCCCGACCTCTCGGCCCTGCCTCCCATAGATGCCATTCTTTTCAGCCATGGCCATGCCGATCATACGGGCGGGCTGGACCGGTGGGATCAACTGGGGCGCCCCTCGCTGTTTGCCACCCGCCCCACCATCGCCGTCTCGGAACGACCCGAACTGCAGCGGGCGACGCCGCTGGAGGATCTGGACCGCATCATGGACCTGCCCCTGATGACCGGTCCTGCCGGCCATGCGCCCGGTGCCGTGTGGATGCGGATCGGGGGCGAGGACGGGCTGATGTATTCCGGGGACATCAGTGCCGAAAGCCTGCTGTTCCGGGCCACCCCCCTGCCCCGGGCCGCGGCCTTGGTGCTGGATGCATCCTACGGACAGGCCGCCGAGGCGTTGCCGGACCAGATCGAGGCGATCATGGCGCTGGCGGATCGCCCGGTCCTGTTCCCTTGTCCCGCCGGGGGACGTGGGCTGGAACTGGCATGGACCTTCCTGCGCCAAGGGTGGCCCGTCTCGATCTGCGCGTCCCACCGCCGCGTGGCGCAGATCCTGCGCGACCACTCGGACTGGCTGACGCCCGCAGGCCCGGCGGCGCTGGATCTTCTGCTGGAACAGGCCGGCCATCTGCAGAGCGATTCACCGATCGACGGTGTCATGGTGGCAGCGGGTCCCAATGCCGAGCGCGGCACGTCCAGGGATCTGGCCGCCCGCATTGCTGCAGGAACCGAGGCGCGCATCGTCCTGACCGGCCATGTTGCACGGGACACGCCCGCCAGCGCACTGGTTGCCGCCGGACGGGCGCAGTTCCGGCGCTGGAACGTGCATCCGACCTTCGGCGGCGGCAGCGATCTTGTCGCGGCCTGCGCGCCACGGATGATGCTTGCCGCCTTTTGCGACCCGCAGGCGCTTGGTGCCTTGCGCAACAACAGCCATTGGCCCATCGCCTCTGGCGCGGAGCTGGTCTGGTGAGCCTGTTCGACCACACGCGGTTCCATATCCTGCGCCATGGCCAGACCGCGATGAATGCGGCCGGGCTGATCGGCGGGTCCAGCGACGTCCCGCTGTCTGATCTGGGCCAGAGGCAGGCACGGTTCGCCGCCCAGGCTTGGCAGGACCTGCCGATCGGGCGGCTGATCACCTCGCCGCTACTGCGTGCACGGCAAACGGCCGAAGCCGTTGCAGCCCTGCGCCCGGACCTGACCCTCGAGGACGCGCCGCCGTTGGCCGAACGCGACTGGGGCCTCTGGGAGGGCCAGCCCCGGGCCATGCTCGTGCGCGACGCCACGCCCCCGGGCGGCGAAGCGCCGGACGCCTTTCGCGACCGGATCCGGGCGGGTGTCATGGCCATTCCCGCGCCCGGCACCGCCGAGGCACCTCCGCTGATCGTGGCCCATTCCGGCACGGCACGCGAGATCTTTGCACTGCTGGACCTGCCCTTCCTGCGCCCGCAGAACGGCACGCTGATCACCCTCACCCGCGACGTGGCGGGAACATGGTGGGCCAGGCCGCCCCGGCACGCTCCTGAAACCTCCCCATCCAACCGCAAGAGGATCGCATGACCCGCACCCTTCTTCTGTCGACCGCTTTGACCGGCCTTGCCTTGGCCGCACAGGCCGAGACGCTGACCGTCTATACCTCGCAGCCGCAGGACCAGATGACCCAGGTCATCGAGGCCTTCAACGCCGAGCATCCCGAGATCCAGGTCGAACTGTTCCGTTCGGGCACGACCGAGGTGATGGCCAAGCTGCAGGCGGAATTCGCGGCCGGACGCTCGCCCGCCGACGTTCTGCTGATCGCCGATGCCGTCGCCATGACCCAACTGAAGCAGGACGATCGCCTGATGGCCTATGCCGAGGCTCCGGTCGAAGGAATCGACCCGGCCCTGCTGGACGCCGACCAGATGTTCTTTCCGACCAAGCTGATCACCACAGGCATCGTCTACAACACCAACCTGGTGGACACGCCCCCCACCTCATGGGCGGATCTGACCGACCCCGAGCGGGCAGCGCAGACGATCATGCCCTCGCCCCTGTATTCCGGTGCGGCGGCGATCCATGTGGGCACGCTGGTCCAGCAGCCGCAGATGGGCTGGGACTATCTTGAGGCGCTGGCCGAGGGCGGCGCGGTCGCCGGCCAAGGCAACGGCACCGTCCTGGAGGCCGTCGCCCGGGGCGAAAAGGCCTATGGCGTTCTGGTTGAATACATGGCGATGAACGCCAAGGAACAGGGCTCTCCGGTTGATTTCGTGTTTCCGTCCGAAGGAGTGACGGCGGTCACCCAGCCGGTGGCGATCATGGCCGGCACCGACGCACCCGAGGCCGCCCGCGCCTTTGTCGACTGGCAGCTGTCGCAGGCCGCGCAGACCCAGTCGGTCGAGCAGGGTTATTTTCCGCTGCTGCAGGGGATGGACGCACCCGAAGGTTATCCCGATCCCGCGACGCTGACCGTTATCGAGGCGGACAATGCCACCCTGCTGAGCGACGGCGATGCGGTCAAGCAGGAGTTCGCGGACCTTTATGGCGGCTGAGCGGTCCCTTCGCCTGCTGGGCGACCGCAGGACCGGCGGTGGCGAGCGTCTGCTCGCCATTGTCCTTTGTATCTATGTGGGGCTGATCACCATCTGGCCGCTGGGCCAGTTGCTGCTGACCGCCTTTCGGCCCGGTGACGAAGGGCAGGTGCTGGGCGTCATGCGCGACACGCTGTCCGCGCGCGCCACCGGCCGGGCCTTCTGGAACACGCTGACGCTGTCGCTGGTGTCGGTGGCGGTGTCGGTGACGCTGGGCGGGGCGCTGGCCTTTGCCGTCGGCCTGATGCGGATGCGGTGTCGTGCGGCCCTGTCCTTCCTGATCCTGATGCCGCTGATCATCCCCTCGCAGGTGCTTGCCCTGTCATGGATCGAACTTCTGGGCGCGCAATCGCCAATACTTGCACCCTTGGGCCTGGCGCCGGCGCCCGGCTCCGGCAATCCGCTTTATTCCGGGACAGGCATCGCGCTGGTCATGGGGATCGAGCACATGCCGCTGGTTTACATCGCCATCCGTGCGGCGTTGAAATCGCTGCCCGCCGACCTGATCGAGGCTGCGCGCATTGCGGCCATTCCCCCCCGGCTGGTGCTGACGCGGATCATCGCGCCGATCACCCTGCCCTCGGCCCTGGCCGGAGCGTTGCTGGCCTTCACGGCGGCGGTTGGCAACTTTGGCGTGCCGGCGCTGCTGGGTATTCCGGGGCGGGTGCCCATGCTGACAACCCTGATCTATCAGCGATTGAACGGGTTCGGGCCGTCGGCGGCGGGACAGGTGGCGGTGCTGGCGCTGATCCTGACCCTGATGGCCGTGGTAGCCCTGCTGCTGCGCGGCCTGCTGATGCGTCATCTGCACATGCGGATCGAGAACGGGCCCCGCTTTCGCCCTGCCCGCGCCGCGCCTTTCTGGGCGCAAGGGCTGATCTGGGCCATGGTTCTGGTCATTGCGCTTCTGCCGCTGTCAGCGCTGGTGCTGACCTCGCTGATCCCCGCGATCGGGGTGCCCTTCTCGCTGGAAGTGGCAGTTCTTGACCAGTACCGTTCCGTTCTGGCCAATGACGCCGTTTCGCGCGCTTTTGCCAATTCGCTGATGTTGTCCATGGCGGCCGCAGCCATCTGCGCGCTGGTTGCGCTGCCCCTGGCCTATCTGTCCACCCACCGTCCCGGTCCTGCCGTTGCAACCATCGACCTGCTGGCCGAAGCGCCTTGGGTCGTGCCGGGCACGGTTGTGGCACTGGCCATGATCCTCGCATTCCTGCCGCCCCTGCCGCTTCTGGGGATCTCGCTCTATGGGTCGGCAACGATCATCCTGATCGCCTATCTGGCACGGTTCCTGCCCCTGGTGCTGCGTCCCGTCGTTGCGGCGGCTCAGGGCAGCGACCCCGGTCTGGACGAGGCGGCGCGGATTGCAGGGATCGGACTGCCCCTGCGGCTTGGCCGGATCTTTGCACCCTCGGTCCTGCCGGCGGCACTGGCGGGCGCGATCCTGGTGGTGATGACCGCCCTGAACGAACTGACCCTGTCCGCGCTGCTGTGGTCATCGGGCGTCGAGACCATCGGCGTCATGGTCTTTTCGCTGCAATACGAAGGAAATTCGACGGCAGCGGCGGCTGTTTCGGTTCTGTCGACGCTGCTGGTGCTTGCGCTGTGCGGGGTGGCCGATCTGGCGGCCCGCCGCAGCGCAGCCGACGTTCTGCCCTGGCGGGGATGAGCGGCTGCGGCAGGCATCCCTGCCGCAGCCGGTGTTTCAAAGACCCGCCACGCGGTAGATGTCGTCCAGCACCCTGGCCAGCGTCACCAGTTCTTCCGCACGGGGGTCAAAGCCCTGCCCCTGACGCAGCCGCGCGGCCCAGTCAATGCCGGCGCGGCCACCCCATTCATCGGGGGGACCGGCAATCTGTTCCCGGGACGTACCGTTGTGCCGCCAGGCCGCAAAGTCATAGAACGAGCCATCAATGTTGCTGACCCGGCCCCCGCCCCGGGTGCCATGGGCCTGCATCTCGATCACCGCCTCCTGCCCTGCGGGCAGGTTCCAGGAGCAGGCGATCCGGATCACGGTGCCCGAAGGCGTTTCCAGGGTCGCGCTGACGTAATCCTCGACCTGGTGATGCGGGTCGGTCAGGGGCTGGCCGCCCGTGCGGGCATGGGCCGCAACGCAGCGCATGTCGCCTGCGTCCAAGCTCCACAGCGCCATGTCGATCAGGTGGATGCCCAGATCGATCAAGCAGCCGCCGCCCGACAAGGCGCGGTCACGGAACCACGGCTTGTCAGGGCCATAAGCATTGTGAAAGGTCAGATCGACCGCGTGAACCTCGCCCAGGTCACCCTGACGGATCAGGTCGCGCAGCGCGATGAAGGCCGCCGAATGGCGATAGCTGAGATCGGTCATCAGCAGCCGGTCAGCCTGACGCGCGGCCTCGACAACCGAAGTGGTCTCCGTTTCGTTTCGCCCCAGGGGCTTTTGGCAAAAGACTGCCGCCCCGGCCTGCAGCGCGGCGACGGCCTGCCCGGCATGGAGCGCCGAAGGGGTGGCGATCACCACGCCATCGGGCTGCGCGGCCAGAACCGTTTCCAGCGTATTGCCAATGGTGGCACCGGGGGCCAGTGCGCTTGCTGCGGCAACCGCTTCGGCATCGAAATCGGCAATGGCTGCGACCTCGATATCGCCTGCCTCGGCCATGGCCTGCATGCGATGACGGCCGATCCAGCCCAGCCCCAGGAAACCGATGCGGGGGCGCCGCGCCTCGGCGGGTGAACGTGCGTTCAGTTGCATGCGATCACCGCCTTGACGAAAGTGCCGGGCTTGTCGCGCGTCGCGTCCAGCGCCGCGGCCAGATCCTCCAGCGGAAAGGTTCGGGAATAAAGCGGGCTGGGGTCCAACTGTCCATCGGCCACGGCCTGAACGGCATGACGCATGCCATCCAGCACCACGGTCTGGTCCCGTTCATGGGCGTTGATCACGTCCATGCCCTTCCAGTTCCACATCTGCATGTTCACCTGACGCGGGCCGTCCTGATGATATCCGCCGATCACCAGACGCCCGCCCTCGCGGACCAGTTCACCCGCCAGATCCAGCGGCCATTGCTTGCCTACCACCTCGATCACGACGTCGCACAAACGCTCGCCGGTCAGGCGCTTGACGTCCTCGATGATGCGCCAATGGTCATCCATGACAACGGTATGTTCCGCCCCCATCTGGCGGGCCAGATCCAGCGAGCTGTCGCGACGCGAGATCGCGATCACCCTTGCCCCGGCCAAGGTTGCCTGCCGGACCAGCAGCGCACCCAGAAAGCCGATGCCGATGATGGCCACCGTGTCGCCCGCCCGGATGGCGGCACGGCGGAACACGTTGACCGCGCAGCCCAGGGGCTCCGCCGGGACAGGCTGGCCCGCCAGCGCCTCAGGCAGTGGGATCACGTCGCTCGCAGGCACCGTTTCATGCGTGGCAAAGCCGTTCTGGCCTGCAAAAGCCACCCGCTGACCCACCTTCAGGCCCTGAACGTCCCGGCCCACCGCCTCGATGATGCCCCAAGCCTCGTGCCCCAGTTCGCCGGGGCCCAATGGAAAGTTCATCCATTCCGGCCCCGCCCAGGGCCCCAGGTTCGACGCGCAGACGCCGCAGCCCTCGATCGCGATGCGGATTTCGGACGCTTCGGGGTCGCGGGGGGTGATCGGCACGATCTCGACCTGACCGGGGGCCACGATACGGGCTGCGCGCGGTGCTTGGCTGGCAAGGGTCATCGGGGTCCAGGACTGGGGGCTGGCGTCGATCATCGGCATCTCCGGCTTGGTTCAGGTGGGGCGGAACGCGAAGAACCGCCCGAACAGGAACACGAACAAGAAGCTGGAACAAATGTTCCCTCCTGAGGTTCCGGGCCCGTTGATGATGTCTCTGAAGAAGACATTGAAGAAGATCCTTGGCCTTCATTTTGCCCGTGTGCGCAGGGCTTGGGGCCAGCCGGAACAAGGAGATGGGCAACAATGACGACGACTTTGATCACGGGCGGCTGCGGCTTCATCGGCCGCCATGTCGCGACCGAGCTGATGGATGCCGGTCAGGACGTCATACTCTATGACGCGATGATCGAACAGGTTCATGGTGGCGCGCCGGCGGAGCAGGCGCCTGACCTGGCCCCGATCCTGGCGCGCGGGGCGCGGCTTGTGCGCGGTGACATGCGCGACGCCGATGCGTTGCGCGGCGCGCTGCAGGGTGCCGACGCGGTCATGCACCTTGCCGCCGAAGTCGGCGTCGGTCAGTCCATGTACGAGATCGCCCGCTATGTCGGCGCCAACGACCTGGGCACTGCCGTCCTGCTGGAGGCCATCGCCGACCACCCGGTGAAGAAGATCGTCGTCGCCTCCTCCATGAGCGTTTATGGAGAAGGCTATTATGCCACTGCCGATGGAACGCTGCACGAGAACGTGCGCCGCCGCACCGCAGATCTGCGGGCCGGTCAGTGGGAGCCTTCGACCGCGGATGGCACCGCCCTCAAGCCCGTTCCCACCACCGAGGACAAGCGCGTCGACCTGGCCTCGATCTATGCGCTGACCAAGTACCAGCAGGAACAGGCCGTGCTGATCTTTGGCGAAGCCTACAACATCCCGGCAACCGCGCTGCGCCTGTTCAACGTCTTCGGTGCGGGCCAGGCCTTGTCGAATCCCTATACCGGCGTTCTGGCCAATTTCGCCTCGCGCATTGCCAACGACCAGCCGCCCACCATCTTCGAGGACGGACAGCAGAAGCGCGACTTCGTTCACGTTCGCGATGTCGCCCGCGCCTTCCGCCTGGCACTGGAAAGCGAGGCCGCCAACGGCCATGTCATCAACATCGGCTCGGGCCATGCTTATTCGGTGTCCGAAGTGGCCAGCCTGCTGGCCGAGGCCATGGGCGCGCCCCATCTGCAGCCCGAGATCTTAGGCAAGTTCCGCGCCGGCGACATCCGCAACTGTTTTGCCGATATCAGCAAGGCGCAGACCCTGCTGGGCTTTCAACCGCAGCACCGGCTGGAGGACAGCCTCGGGCCCTTCGTGGAATGGGTCAGCCAGCAGCCTTCGGTGGACAACGGCAGCCGGATGAGGGCCCAGCTGGAGGAGCGGGGGCTGGTGACATGAGCGCCGATTTCGGCTTTGTCGAATGGTTCCGGCCCGGCGAATACGACCGGGTCGAGGCGCTGCTTCCCGCCCTTGTTGCGTCAGGTGCCCGGCACCTGCGCACCCATGTCAGCTGGGCCGAATACCATTCGCCCGGCGGGCAGGAGTGGTTCGACTGGCTGCTGCCCCGTCTGGCCCGCGACCTCGAGATCCTGCCCTGCGTCCATTACACGCCCCCGTCGCTGTCGCGCACGGGGCGCAGTTCGGGGGCGCCCAAGGTCCTCAAGGATTATGCCGATTTCATCGACATGCTTCTGACGCGGCATGGCGAGCATTTCACCCATGTCGAATTGTGGAACGAGCCCAACAACCTGCTGGACTGGGACTGGCGCGAGGATCCTGATTTCGACCTGTTCTGCGAGATGGTCGGTGGCGCGGCCTATTGGGTGCAGAGCCGCGGCTGGAAGGCGGTGCTGGGCGGGCCCGCGCCTTTTGACCCTTACTGGCTGAACCTGATGGGCGAGCGCGGCGTGCTGGGCGTGGTGGATGTCGTGGGCTTTCACGGCTTTCCTGGAACCTGGGACAGCGAGGCGGCATCTTGGCGCGGGTGGGACATGCATTTGGGCGAGATGCGCCGCATCCTGGACCACCACAATCCTGCCGCCCGGATCTGGATCACCGAAACCGGCTACTCCACCTGGCGCCGAGACGAGATCGAGCAGGCGCGCCGCTTTGTTCGCTCGCTCCAGGCACCGGCTGACCGTGTCTACTGGTATGGCTGGGCCGATCTGCCCGCCGATGTGGCCGTGCAGGAAGGATTGTGGTTCGACCCGCGCCATTACCACATGGGCGCCGTCGCCACGGATGGCCAGCCCAAGCTGCTTGGGCGCCTGCTGACCGAAGGCGGCGTTGGCCGCTTGCAGGAACTGACCCAGTTGGCCAGCCCCGCAGGTGCGCGCACGCAGGACAGCGTGCTGATCACGGGCGGTGCGGGTTTCATCGGGGCGAACCTGGCCGATGCGCTGATGCGCGACGGGCAGCGCGTCACGGTTCTGGACAACCTCAGCCGTCCGGGCGTCGAGCGCAACCTGCGCTGGCTGGCCGACCGGCACGGCGACCGGCTGCGCGCGGTTCCCGCCGACCTGCGCGACCAGCCCTCGCTGACCAGCATCATCGCGGATGCTTCCACGGTCTTCCATCTGGCCGCGCAGACAGCCGTGACGACCAGCCTGACCTCGCCCATGGAGGATTTCGAGGTCAATGCCCGCGGCACGCTGAACGTGCTGGAGGCGGTGCGGGCCACCGGACGGTCCGTGCCGGTGATCTTTGCCTCGACCAACAAGGTCTATGGGGCGCTGTCGGACCTGACCGTGCGCGACAGCGGCGACCGGTGCGACCCGCTGGACAACGAACTGTCCGCGCATGGGGTCAGCGAGGCGCGGCCGCTGGATTTCTGCACGCCCTATGGCTGTTCCAAGGGGGTCGCGGACCAGTATGTGCTGGATTATGCCAAAAGCTATGCCATCCCGGCCGCCGTTCTGCGGATGAGCTGCATCTACGGACCCCGCCAGTTCGGAACCGAGGATCAGGGCTGGGTGGCCCATTTCCTGATCCGTGCGCTGGAGGGCCAGCCCATCACGGTCTTCGGCTCGGGGCGCCAGGTGCGGGACGTGCTGCATGTCAGCGATGCGGTGGCTGCCTATCGCAGCGTGCTGGACAATATCGGGTCGCTGTCGGGCCGCGCCTTCAACCTGGGCGGCGGGCCTGCCAATGCCGTCAGCCTGCGCGAGGTTCTGGCCGAGATTGCGCGCATCACCGGGACCAGCCCCGATGTCACCTATCGCGATTGGCGTCAGGGCGACCAGCCCTGGTTCGTGGCCGACACTCGGACGCTGCAGGCGGCCACGGGCTGGCAGGCGCGCATGGATTGGCGGCGCGGGCTGGCCGATCTGGCCGGCTGGCTGGCCGAGGATCGCGGCCTGTCCCTGCACCTGGAAAGGCGGTCCGCGTGACTGGCCTGCGCCTGCTGATGACGCTGGATGCAGTGGGGGGAGTTTGGCAGCACGCGATCGACCTTGCGGCCGGGCTGCGGGCGCGCGGAGTGTCGGTCGTGTTGGCGGGGCTGGGCCCCCGTCCCGATGCCGCGCAGATGGCGCAGGCCCGGACCATCGGGCCTGTCGAATGGGGAGCGGCGCCCTTGGACTGGCTGGCCGAGCGCCCCGCGGATCTGGCCGCAATTGGCCCTTGGCTGGACGGATTGGCGGCACGGCATCAGGTGGACGTCCTGCACCTGAACCTGCCGACACAGGCTGTGGGCCTCGCCTGCGGTTTGCCGGTTCTGACAATGTCGCATTCCTGCCTCGCCACATGGTTTGCCGCTGTGCGCGGCAGCGATGTGCCGGAAGACATGGCCTGGCAACGTGACCTGACGGCTCAGGGCCTGGCAGCTGCCGATCTGATCGTCGCGCCCAGCCAGGCGCATGCGGATGCGCTGGCGCGGTGTTATGGCAGCTTGCCGGCTCTGGCCGTTGTTCCCAACACCAGCCGTGCGGCCCTTCCTGACAGGCTGCGCCTTCCGCAGATCGTGGCGGTGGGGCGCTGGTGGGACGACGGCAAGAACGGCGGCCTTCTGGACGAGGCTGCGGCGCGCACTGACTGGCCCGTTTCCTTGGTCGGCGCCCTGTCGGGGCCCAACGGCGCGCGCATCGTGTTGTCGCATGCACAGCATGCCGGGGCGCTGTCCCACCCCGACACGCTGGCCCGGATCGCCGAGGCCGGGATCTTCTGCGCACCTTCGCGGTACGAGCCCTTCGGCCTCGCGGTTCTGGAGGCCGCGCGCGGCGCTGCGCCCCTGGTCCTGGCCGATATCCCGACCTTTCGAGAGTTGTGGGACGGTGCCGCGATCTTCTTTGACCCGGCCGACGCGGGTGAATTGTCGGACGTACTGAACCGCTTGTCGCGCAATCCTGCGCAACAGAAGGAACTGGGCCGGGCCGCGTGCGCCCGCGCTGCCCGACTGACCCCCGACACCCAGGTTGCGGCCATGCTGCGACTGTATCGCCGGCTGGCCGTTGCGGCCGCTCCGGCCCAAACCGCAACAGGATGAGGACCATGCGCTTTCTGTTCTATACCCACTCGCTTGTTTCGGACTGGAACCACGGCAACGCCCATTTCCTGCGCGGCGTGATGCGATCGCTGAACGCGCGGGGCCATCAGACTCTGGCGCTTGAGCCCAGTGACTCTTGGAGCCGGCAGAACCTGATCGCCGACCGGGGCGAGACGGCCTTGGCCGAGTTCGACCAGACCTTCCCCGACCTGCGCTGGCAGGATTACGGCGCGAATTTTGCCCATGAGCAGGCATTGGACGAGGCCGATGTGGTCATCGTGCATGAATGGACCGACCCGGCCCTGGTTGCCCGCATCGGCGCGCATCGCCGGGGGAGCGGGCGTTATCAGCTGCTGTTTCACGACACCCATCACCGCGCCGTCAGCGCGGGCGACGATATCGCCGGAATGGACCTCGATGGTTATGATGCGGTTCTGGCCTTTGGGGAAAACTTGCGCGAACATTATCTGGCGGCGGGCTGGGGACGGCAGGTCTTCACTTGGCACGAGGCCGCCGACACCACCCTTTTCCGGCCGATGCCTGAAATCCTGCCGACCTCCGACCTGATCTGGGTCGGCAACTGGGGCGACGACGAGCGCAGCGCCGAACTGGAACAGTTCCTGATCGCCCCAGCCGAGGCGTTGTCCCTCAAGGCCTGTGTGCATGGCGTGCGCTATCCGGAACATGCGCTGGAGCGGCTGTCGCAGGCGGGCATCGACTATCGCGGATGGTTGCCCAATGCCCGCGTGCCGCAGGCCTTTGCCCGGTACAGGGTGACGGTTCATGTCCCGCGCCGCCCTTATGTCACCGCCCTCCCCGGCATCCCGACCATCCGTCCCTTCGAGGCGCTGGCCTGCGGCATCCCCCTGATCAGCGCCCCGTGGGACGATGCCGAGGGTTTGTTCCGGGCAGGCGACATGCGCTTTGCCCGCGACGGGCTGGAAATGCAGAACCACCTGCGCGAACTTCTGCACGATCCCGAAGCGGCCGCCGCGCAGGCGCAGCAGGGCCTGCAGACGATCCTCGAGCGCCACACCTGCGACCACCGGGTCGAACAGCTGCTGTCCGTGCTGGACAGCCTGAACCCTGCCACCCCTCAGCCGCAGGAGGTCCCCGCATGACCCGCGTCGCATTCTATGGCTCCAGCCTCCTGTCCTCCTATTGGAACGGCGCGGCCACCTATTATCGGGGCATCATCAAGGCCATGTACCGTCATGGCTTTGATGTGACGTTCCACGAGCCGGACGCCTATGACCGCCAGTCGCATCGCGACATCGCGGTGCCGGACTGGGCAAAGGTGAATGTCTGGGCGGCCACGCCCGAAGGCTTGCGCGCCGCCGCCGCCCTTGCGGCCGAGGCCGACATCGTCATCAAGGCATCGGGCGTGGGCTACGAGGATGACGTGCTGCTGGAACAGGTGATGGGCGCGGCCCGTCCCGGAGCACTGCGCATCTTCTGGGATGTGGACGCGCCTGCGACACTGGCGGCGATGCAGCAGGAGCCGCAGGATGCCCTGCGCCGGATGCTGCCCGAACTGGACATGGTGCTAACCTATGGCGGCGGCGAGCCGGTCATCCGTGCCTATCGCGACTTGGGCGCGCGCGATTGCGTGCCGATCTATAATGCGCTGGATCCGGACACCCATCATCCCGCCCCGCCCCAGGACCGTTTTGCAGCCGATCTGGGCTTTCTGGCCAACCGCCTGCCCGACCGCGAAGCGCGCGTGGCAGAATTCTTTCTGCGCCCCGCGGCCCTTCTGCCGGACCGGCGCTTCATGCTGGGTGGTTCGGGCTGGAACCAAGGCGACCTGCCGGGCAATGTCCAAGCCATCGGCCATGTCGGCACGGCCGATCACAACGCCTTCAACACCACTCCGCGGGCCGTGCTGAACGTCGCGCGTGACTCCATGGCCGCGACCGGCTTTTCCCCCGCCACCCGTGTCTTCGAGGCCGCAGGCGCGGGCGGCTGCCTGATCACCGACGCGTGGGAAGGGATCGAGCTGTTCCTGACCCCGGACCAGGAGGTGCTGGTCGCGCGCGACGGGCAGGACGTGGCAGACATCCTGGCGGACCTGACCACGGAACGCAGCCAGGCGATCGGACAGGCCGCGCTGAAACGTGTGCTGGCCGACCACACCTATGATCGCCGCGCGCTCCAGCTGCGCGACCTGCTGCACCGCATCCGCCCCGGCCTTCTGGCCCGAGAGGAGACTTTGTGATGCCGCAAGACGAGATCATCATCTTCGGCCTGTCCCTCAGCTCGTCCTGGGGCAACGGCCATGCGACCACCTTCCGCGCCCTTTTGCGCGGGCTGCATCAGGAAGGACAGCGCGTCCTGTTCCTGGAACGGCGGCAGCCCTGGTACCAGGAAAACCAGGACCTGTCCGATCCCGACTTCTGCACGCTGGAATTCTATGACGACATCCCTGCGGTGCTGGAACGGCATGGCGCGCGGCTGGCACGGGCCAAGGCCGTCATCGTCGGCTCCTATGTCCCCGAAGGGCAGGCGCTGATCGATGCCCTTCACCGCCTGCCGCTGCAACAGCTGTGCTTTTACGACATCGACACGCCCGTGACGCTGGACATGCTGGCCCGCGGCGAGGAACAGCATCTGGCCCGCCGGCAGGTGCCGTGGTTCGACACCTATCTGTCCTTTTCGGGGGGACAGGTGCTGGACCGGCTGCGGCAGGACCATGGCGCGCGGCATCCGGTTGCGTTGTACTGTTCGGTCGATGCGGAGGCCTATCTCCCGATGCAGGTGCCGCAGCGGTGGGACCTGGGTTATCTGGGCACCTACAGCCCGGACCGCCAGCCGGGACTGGAAGCGCTGCTGATCGAGCCCGCCCGCCGCCTGCCCGACCGGCGATTTGTCGTGGCGGGATCCATGTTCCCCGACACCATCGACTGGCCCGACAATGTCGACCGGATCGAACATCTTCCGCCCGCAGGCCATGCCGAGTTCTACAATGCCCAGCGCTTTACCCTGAACATCACGAGGGCGGCGATGCGCCGGCTGGGGTGGTCCCCGTCGGTGCGGCTGTTCGAAGCGGCTGCCTGCGGCACGCCGATCATCTCGGACCGCTGGCCGGGGCTGGACGACCTGCTGCCCGAAGGCCGCGCCATCATATTGGCCGACCGCACCGAAGATGTGGTCGCCGCCTTGCGTTCCACCGATGACGCGCAACGCAATTCCATGGCGCAGGCTGCGCGCCGGATCGTGCTGAGCGATCACACAGGCAGTGCCCGGGCGCGGGACCTGATCCAGGCGCTGGATCCCGTTACCGCCCTCAACCCGTGACCACAGGAGCAACGACCATGCAACGGATGACCGCATTCCCGAAAACAGTTTTGGTCGCCGGTGGTGCCGGCTTTATCGGGTCCCATCTTTGCGAAACGCTGCTGCGACAAGGACGCCATGTGGTCTGCGTGGACAGTTTTCTGACCGGGCGGCGCGAGAATGTCGAGCCGCTGACCAACCACCCCCGCTTTACCCTGATCGAGGCGGACGTGACCGATCCCCTGTCGGTGCCGGGGCCCGTGGATCAGATCTACAACCTGGCCTGCGCCGCTTCTCCGCCCCATTACCAGGCCGATCCGGTTCATACGATGCTGACGAACGTCATGGGCGTGCGCAACCTGCTGGAACTGGCGCGGCTCAAGGGCGCACGGTTCCTGCAGGCCTCCACCAGCGAGGTTTACGGCGATCCCCTGACCCATCCGCAAACCGAGGATTACTGGGGCAACGTCAACTGCACGGGCCCCCGCGCCTGTTACGACGAAGGCAAGCGTGCGGCCGAAACCATCTGTTTCGATTACCTGCGGGCCCAGCGGGCCGACGTGCGCGTCGCGCGCATCTTCAACACCTATGGCCCGCAGATGCGGCCCGATGACGGACGCATCGTGTCGAACCTGATCTGCCAGGCGCTGCAGGGCAAGCCGCTGACCATCTATGGCGACGGCACGCAGACACGCAGCTTCTGCTATATTTCCGATCTGGTCGACGGCCTGATGGCGCTGATGGAACTGCCGGCTGCCCCGGACAGTGCGATCAACCTGGGCAATCCGGGCGAGTTCTCGATCCTGGAACTGGCCGCGGTCATCCGCCAGTTGGTGCCGGGGGCGCCGCGGCCGGTGTTCAGCCCCCTGCCCATCGACGACCCGCGCCGGCGCAGGCCGGATATCTCACGCGCCGAGCAGTTGCTGGGCTGGCAGCCCCGCATTCCGCTGCGCGAAGGGCTGCGCCATACGATCCCCTGGTTCGCCGCGCATCCTCAGCCCGATGCGCCCCCCCGTCCCCAGCTTCATGTCGAGGAGGTGCGGCCATGAACACCCAAGATATCGCCAGGCGCATCCGGCACCTGGGGCCGTGGTTCCACAACCTCCGGATCGGTGACCAGCAGACGGCGCCCGATCATCCTTTGGGGGATTACCCGCAGTTCAAGTGGCAAGGTTTCCGGCACGTGATCCCGGACGACCTGAGCGGGATGACGGTTCTGGACATCGGCTGCAACGCCGGCTTTTATGCCATCGAGATGGCGCGGCGCGGTGCCCGGGTGACCGCCGTCGACACCGACCCCCGCTATCTCGAGCAGGCGGGCTTTGCGGCCCGCATGTCCGATGTCGACATCACCTTCCGGCAGATGAGCGTTTACGACGTGGGCGCCTTGGGCCAGCGGTTCGACCTGGTGATCTTCATGGGGGTCCTTTATCACCTGCGCCACCCGCTGCTGGCGCTGGACATGCTGCACCAGCATGTCGTCGGCGACCGGCTGCTGTTCCAGTCGATGCAGCGGGGCTCACTGCAGGTCGCGGAAACGGAAGCGGACTATCCCTTCACGGACTGGGACATCTTCAACGATCCTGACTGGCCCAAGCTGCATTTCGTCGAACATTCCTATGCCAAGGATCCGACGAACTGGATGATCCCCAACCGTGCCGCGGTCGAGGCCATGCTGCGTGATGCGGGTTTCCGCATCCTGGATCATCCGGAGCCCGAGGTTTACCTGTGCCAACGCCGCGAGGATGGGGGCCACCCCCTGCCCTGAGGCTGCGTCGTCAGGTCCGGCTGGCGGTCATTCCCCGTAGCCGCGGGTAAAGATCGCCGCGAGGTGCCGCAGGGCTTCGGGAAAGGCCGCACGCCAGAACACCCAGTCGTGCTTTCCTTCCCGCACCTGGAAACGGTGCATGATGCCGGCATCGCGCAGCGCGACATGAACGGCGGCATTGCCCGCAAAGAATGGATCGTCCGCAGCCAAGTCCAGATAGAGACGCGGGATGCGCCGGAAGGGCTGGGCCTCCAGGCTGGTGATGACCCCTGCCACATCCGACGCGCGCCAGGCGTCGTTCAACCGCGCCGGTCCCTCGAGTCCTGCGCCATAGGCCCCGCCAAAGCGCAGGTCGAATGCCGGCTGTTCCATCGCAAGCAGTTCATCGGAGGTGCGGAACGCCGCACTGAGGGCTGCGGCGCCGGCGAACAGGTCGGGATGGCGAAGCTGGTTCAGGACCGCCGCATGCCCTCCCATCGACAATCCCATCAGGCCGCGTTGCAGTGGATCCCCTATGGCGCGATAGCGGGCCTCGATCCCGGGAATGAGCTCTTGCCGGAACATGTCGGCCCATCGATAGCCGCCATCCGCGTCGTTCAGGAAATAGGTTGCGCGCGCATCCTGAGGACGGCGGCCGTCCGGCGCCACGGCGATGCAGGGCGGCATGACCCCTTCGCCGATCAGGCGATCCAGGATCACGTCCAGCCCTGCCAGCCGGAACCAGTCCGCAGGCTGGCCGTCTCCGCCACCGTGCAGCAGATAGATGACCGGGTAACGCCTCCCCTCGCGCTCGTATCCCGGCGGCAGATAAATCGCATAGGGCAGGCCGTGCCCCAGGATCTCGCTGGCCAGCAGATTGCCCTCGCGCACGATGCCCGCCCCCGCCGGCCGCACCAGCATGGGAACGGCCAAGGCGGCCATGCCGCCCCCAAGGGCGCGGCGACGGGTGACAACCTGCCCCGAAGGGCGCCTTTCTTCAGAAGTCATAGCGATAGTTCAACCCGATCGTGCCCCCGTGGAACAGTTCGACACTGTCGGACGAACGGTTCCACGGCCAGCGGTTGTTGCCATAGTTCGAATAGGTCAGCATCACCTTGTCGTTGAAGGCATAGCTTGCAGCATAGGAAAAATCAGGATCGGTGCGCCTTTGCTGTCCGCGTGGATAAGCCAGGGCCGTCATGCGCAGTGTCAGCCTTTCGGTCACGTTGACGCCGCAGCTGACCCCGCCATTGACGGGTGCCGTCGACAACGAGACGTTGGCAAAGGCCGAGCAGCGCAAGGCGCGGTTCGGAAAGCGGCTGGTCCCCAAGGGGAACTCCGGCAACGCGGCCGACAGTTGCAACCGCCCATCGCCCAGTCCTGCCAGTCCGCGCCCGCCCGTCAGCGCGGCCGCGTAATTGGCATAGGTCAACGCCACGCGGTCCGTAATGCGCCAGTTGACTGAATAGCTGTAGGTCGTCTTTCCGCCATGCCGTTCGTCATGGACCGGAAAGGTCGTCAGGGCGGCGCTGAAGGTCAAACGGTCGCCGATCCGGCCTGCGCAACCGACGCTGAGCGTGATCTCCCCGATTTCCGTGATGTCCTCGCGACCCAGTGCCATCGCGCTGCTGACCGTGCAGCGCGTCAGTGCCAAGGGGGAAAGCGGCCAGGGTTGGGGTGCCGTTTGCACCACGGCGGGCGCGGGCGGCGGAGGTGGAGGCGCCTGCACCACCCGAACCGGCGGCAAGGGGCGTGGAGGCTCTGGCCGTCGCGCGACCGGCGCAGGTGCAGGGGGCGCAGGTGCAGGTGGTGTCGATGCAGGACGGGCCTCGCGGCGTGATGGCAGCGCCTCGGACGGCGGCGGCACGACAGGCTCCGGGCGGGGCTGGGAGGGGGGCACGGGATTGCCAGCCGCGGCAGGACGTGTTTGTGGCAGGAGGCGGTTCGGGGACGGTTCTTCCTCGTCACGCGGCTTCGCCCGGGACAGCGGCGGCAGGATGGCCGTGCCCTGCGTCGCGGAATATTCCAGCGGGGCGTCATCAGACGCCGCTTGGGCTGAGCCTGTTTCCTGCCGTTCCCGGGGTGGGGTTATCGCTGGGGTCTTGGCGTTGCCAAAGGGTTCGGCCACACGCGCAGCATCGAAGCCGTGCGACGGCTCGGGAGTTGCGGCAGGCGGCGCTTCTGGTGCAGGTCGGACAGGCGGCACCGGTGCCGGCTGCCGCTCCGTGGCTGCGGGGGCGGCGCGCGCACTCCCAGCCTGTACGTGTCCTGCAGCAGATCCTGTCGCGGGAGAAGGGGGCTGAGCAGGCGCGGTCGCCGCCTGGGGCGCTGCAGGGGACAACTGCTCTGGACGCGGTGCGGCCGACCTCGCCGGGCTTGCAGGTGCCGATGGCTGCGGCGTTGCCGCCGTAGGCGCAGGTGGCGTGGAGCCGGACGGTGGGAGGGTGGATGCATCCCCTTTCCCCGCCGGTGGAGCCGCCTCGGAGGAGTTCTGCGCGGGCGTCGGCGAAGGCGCAGCCGGTTGTGGCGCCGACGGGGCCGCCGGCGCCGGAGGTACGGCGGCTGGGGGAGGCTCGGGCCCGAGGATGCAACGGGCCAGCCCTTGTGCGGCGGCCTTCCCCGGCGCGCTCGCCCCTCCCGTATCGCGATAGCTGCACTGCCGCTGCTCAAGATCGCAAGAAACCTCGATCCGCCATGCGGCCATCGAGGGTGCCGGACCGATCATGGCCAGTCCTCCCGGAAAGATCCGATAGGTCAGGTCGCCAATGCGACCCTGTTGCCATTTGCCGGGAAACCGCGCCGCCGGAACGTCGGCATAAAGAACCTGCCCGTCCGTCGCGCCTGGCGGAAGGCGCGACAGATCGTCTCCGGTACAGGCATCGGCACCCAGGGCAAGCCCCGGATGGGCAGCCAGCAGCAGCACCAGCGCGCCCTGCCGACCGGTGATCACGGGGTGATCTGCATCAACGCGCCCCCGGCGCGGAAGGCCTGCGCGGCCAGGACCATGGCATTGGTGTTTGCCGTGAACGAGCCGTTCACCGTTCCGTCGGCCTCGTACACACCTTCGGGCCAGCCACGCTCGGGATCCGCGAAGGGCAGAATGGCCTCGACCATCTCCTGGGTGTAGTCGGTGGCGAAAAGGGCGTCCCAGCCAAAGGCGGCCTTGGTCGACAATGTGCGGCGGCTGTCGATGCGTTCTCCCGCAAAGGTCAGTACCGCCCATGGCGCACCTCCGCCCCAGACCGAGCCATAGGCAAAGTAGGGCTCGATCGTGATGTGCCCCTCGCTGACACCGGTCAGAAGCCCCGTGTTGCGATAACGCATTTCCTGTGCGCGATATACGACGGTGGCAAAGACATGGGTCAGGGCGTCAAAGCCGAATTCCAGCCCGTCCATCATGTAGGGCTCACTGGTGGTCAGCGCGGGGGTGCTGTTGCGGTTGAGGCGAGTGTCCACAGGGATGGGAACATCCTCGACCCGAACGACCTGCAGGGTCTGGGCCACATCCATCGCCCCGGTAGCGTCATAACCCCACAGCATCATACCCTTGGCCGCATAGCGCTCGTATCCCACGCGGCCTTCCTGGTTCTCGCGCACCGCGCCCTCGACCACGGTGGCCCCATTCAGCCGCCCTTGGCGCACCACGCGATCCAGATCCCAGCCCGTCACCAGCCGTTCGACCGCCAACGCCTGGTCCGGGTAATGGCGCTGGATCATCTTCAGCCCAGTCATCAGACGACCGATGTCCAGTGCGGACCAACCCAAGCCCACCGAGGTCGGCCGGTTGGCGTAATCGACCATCTGCAGGCTGCGCGTGTCATAAGCCTTGTTGGGCAGGCTGTTTTCGAACAGGACCAGGCGCGACAGGGCATCGACGACCTTGGCCATGCGCTCCTCGGCTTCGGCGCGGGGGATGATCCCCAGCCGCTCGGCCGAAACGGTGGCCACGACATAGGACGCGGTTTCCCACATCGTGGTCGAGGGGAACCCGTCGACCGACCCGACCAGTCCCGTGTCGGGATCGGTGTTGTTGCGGAAATAGCGCCAGGCGACACGCCCGTAGTCCACCCGCTCGGCCGACCCGCCCAGGCCGTCCGCCAAGGGCAGCGGCACGACCCCTTCGAAGGGCGCCATGACATCGGCCTGTCCGCTCATGTTTCCGGCCCTTTCCAGATAGATGATCAGCGTCACCCCAAGCAGCAGCGCCGCGACAAAGACAAGGTGGCTGCGCGCCCGGGCCAGGTTTCTCCGAAAGCTCATCACACGTCATCTCCTGTCTGTTGCGCGTCGTTTGGCGGCTGCCACAGTGCCGCCGAAATCATGCCCCACATCGCGAAGCAGTTGTTCAGGCCCCACAGTGCGTTGGTGACGACCCCGGTCACGCTGTGCCCGGTGTCTGCGGCCATCAGCGCGCCGATGCCCCAGATCGTCGAAACCAGCGTCAGCACGACGATCCCGATCTGCGGACGCACCAGGCGCAGGTGGCGTCCCGTCTGGCGGTCCTTGGGGGTCACGGGAAACGAGATCTTGCGCCCCGACAGCACCGTCCCGATGGCGCGCAGGCCCACCGGAAAGAAGGCCAGATAGCTGGTCTTGCTGGCATAGCCGGAAATGCCCCATGTGCCGACCATCATCGCCAGTTCCAGCGCCACCAGGAAGGCGATCGCGTGCAGGAAGAAGGGCAGCGTATAGGCCGAAACGGGGGCGATGCCGGTGATCAGATAGATGATCGGCGCGATCAGGAAGACGACGTTCCAGATCGGGGCCAGATAGGACCAGAAGGTCGCCCCGTACATCAGCCGCTGCGGCAGGGTCAGCCCGCGCCGGAACAGCGGGTTGTCATGGGCCAGGATGTCCAGCGAACCGCCCGCATACTTGAAGCGCTGGATCGTCCAGGACAACAGGTCCTGCGGCGACAGCATGCGCGATTCATAGGTCGGGTGCAGGACCGACTTCCAGCCCCGCTCGCGGTCGGAATGCAGCACGATGGAGGTGTAGATGTCCTCGGACACGTGGAACCGGTAGGGCGTCAGCACTTCGGCCACCACCGCCTCCGTCCGGATGGCCGACAAAAGCTGTGGATCAACAATGCTTTCGCGGCTGGTCAGGGTGATCTCCTCCTCGGTCGCGATCACCCGACGTTCGACGCTGTCGGCAAAGCTGCGCAGGGCGGCCTCCATCACCGCCTCGCGCCGATGGATCGAGCCTGCGCCGCAGCAGAAGGCCGCGTTCGCGCGGTTCCGGCGGCGCAGGATGACCTGATAGAACATCTCGGCGTCATTCACGAAGGGATCCCGGCCGATGCGGATTTCTCCGAGGACCGCCTCCGCGGCGCTCCCGAGGATGCGGCCGGTGCGGCCCATCCTGCCTTCCAGCCATTGAGGCAGGCGCCGGCCCGCAGGCAGGTCATAGAACCACTGCGGGGTCTGGACCCAGGCCATCTGCGGATCGCGGAAATGGCCCAGCGTATGCTTCAGGATCGTGGGAAAGGGGCGCGTGTCGGCGTCGAAGATGACAATGAAGTCGCCCGAGGTTTCCTCCATCGCGTGGCGCAGATTGCCGGCCTTGTATCCTTCGTTGGTGGGACGGGTGATATAGTTCACCCCCTCCTCGTCGCAGACGGCGCGCATCTCGGGGCGGCGGCCGTCGTCGCAGACATGGATCTGCAGGTCGATCGGGTGGGGATAGGTGATGGCCTTGGCGTCGATGACCCCCAGCCGGACCAGTTCGGGGTCCTCGTTAAAGGTCGCGAAGAACAGGTCGATGCTCAGCGGGCGGTCATCATCGGGCATCTGCCCCGGCGCGCGCGTCTGCCCCACGGTGGCGACAGGGTCGGGGACGGTGACCGGCTGGTCGCGCCACAGGTTGTAGATGAACAGCAAGAGCCCGACATAAGCGCAGCTTTCCGCCACCACCAGGGGCACGGCAAACCACATGGCGTCGGGGTTCAGGGACTGGGTCCAGCGCCACCAGACATACCAGCCGCCCAAAAGCGCGGCCAGCGTGGCCAGTACCTGCCACAGCGCCTCGCGCCAAGGCGAATAGGGCAACGGCGGGGGTGGGCGGCGGTGTTCGAAGCTGCGGAAATAATCGTCCATCATGCGCCCCGCCCCACCTTCTGTCGGCCCCATTCCCAAGGCGCCGGCCCCAAGCCGATGGTCCAGGCCAAAGGCTGAAAGCGGGACAGGCCCACGGCCAGCAGCAGGGCCGCGGGCAGCACCACGGCAAAGCGGCTGGTCACCACCATCCAGGGTGACATCAGCGCCGCGATCCCTGCCTTGACCACGATCACGTCGTAAAGGTCGATCAGCAGGGGGTGCACCAGATAAACGCCGAACGTGTACTGGGCCATCCAGCTCCAGCGGGGCGACCAGTCGCGGTACTGCCCGCCCATGAACAATGCAAACATCAGCAACGGCATCAGGAAGTGGCCGTAAAAGGACCATCCTTCGCGCACGCCCCACGCACCGCTGGCCACGGCCGCGCCGAAAAAGGGAATGGTGGCCAGATAGGCCATGGCTGCGAAATAGAACGCGCCGCGCCGGATCACCCGGGATTCGCCGCGCGGGATGCCGTCGCGCCACAAACCGTACAGCGCGAATGCCGCAAGGCCATACCCGACATAGCCAAGCACCTTGGTCGCGCGGAGAAGGTACTCGCGCAGGCCGGGCTCCAATCCCAGGCTCCAGATGTAGTCCTGGACGTGGTGCATCATGCCCAGCGTGGCGAAAAGGGAAATTCCCAGGATCGGAAAGCGCAGCGCCAGGCGCATGACCGGATAGAACAGGAAGATCAGGAACAGCGTGGGCAGAAAGTGCATGTGGTATTGGGACTTTCCCAGGATCAGATAGCCCATCCAGACAGCCGGATTGGACAGCTGCGCCCAGAGCTGGGGCGCATAGCCGAAGGCATCCGCCTTGATCAGCCGGAAAAAAGCATAGAACAGCGTCCAGAAGGCAAAGGGAACCAGCAGCCGCCGCGCCTGGTCGCGCATGGCGGGTCCATATTCGGGCCGGTTCCGGTCGATCCGCATCGACATCAGGAACAGCGAGAAGAAGAAGAACATCTCGGACCCGGAAAATTCCGCCACAGAACGCAGGAAAACGGGCGCCATCCTTTCCTGCGGCGTCGCGTCGGGAAAGACGCCCCCGGAAAAGTCGGTCGTGCAATGGATCAGCACGACGCCCATGGCGGCGCAGACGCGGTTGGCGTCGAACCAGACGAGGCGGGGCTTGGGCTGCTTGACCATCAGAAACCTCCGGGTACCGGGCATTGCGACACCGGGGCCGGGAGCGGCTGAGGCAATGGCAGGTTGTGCTTGTCCAGGCTGCAATCGGTGGCGGCGATGGTGCCGTCCGGCTGCGGCACGGGGCGGCAATAAAGGAATTCGGTCACCGGCACCGCAGGCTCGGCCGGAGCGGCCTGACAGTTGCAGCAGACGGGTTCGGGACGGGGCTGCGGCAGACAGCGCCTCGTGCGCGTGTCCTGATGCTGGAAGGCCGTGTCCCAGACCTGCGTGTTGCCGTTCAGCCGCTGAAGGATCGGCCCCTGCTCCTTGTAGAGCAGCGCGGCGAGGATGATGCCGTTGTTGTTGGCGCTCTGGACGGGGATGTGGCCGTTGCCGTTTTCGTAAAGCCCTTCGTAGAACCCGCCCTCGTCGCTGGACAGGTCCGCCACCGCCTCCAGCAGCAGGTTGGTATAGGGCGTTTCCCACAGCGCCCACATGCCGATGGCGGCCTTGGAGGCGATGGCCGCGCGGTCCGGCTGATAAACGTCGCTGGGGTCCAGGGTGTGCCAGGCAAAGCCATAGGCCCAGATCGCGTCATAAAAGAAGAAGGGCTGCCCAACGACCTGATGCTCGGACTTGGCGGTCATGATGCCGGTCTGTTCGAACCGGCGCTGCTGGACCAGATAGATGCGGTTGGCGAATTCGGCGCGCCAGCCCTGCGTCGCCAGACCCGGACGGTCGTTCCGGCGGTCGGTCGGCAGCTTCCAGCCCAGTTCCAGTCCGTCCAGCAGATAGCTTTCCGTCAGGACATAGTTCATGTTCTGGAAGATGCGGGGATCGCGGGCATCCACGGGAACGCGGATGTCATAAATCTCGGTATAGGTCAGCGGCTCAGGCGCCAGCGCGGCGGACACGTCGAAATTCCACAAGGCGAACCCCTTGGCGGCATATTCCTCGTAGCCCAGACGACCTTCCTGGACATAACGTGTCTCGCCGGCGCTGTTCACGACCGACCCGAACAGCCGGCCGTCCTCAGGGACCGCATTGCAGAAGTTCCAGCGCATCACCGCGTTGTCGATGCCTGGCGCCAGATAAGGGTAACGCTCCTTTAGGATCTTCAGCCAGACCAGCAGGCGGCCGATGTCCAGCACTGAAAAACCGATCTCGCCCGGCTCGTTGGCATAGTTCACCTTGGCCCCGGTGACGGTGTGATACACCTTGTTCGGCAGTTCTCCGCGGAACAGGTCGAGGTTGCGCAGCGTCCGGGTGATCTGGTTGGCCCGCAGATCGAAGGTCCGCTTGTCGATGATCCCCAACTCATAGGCCGCAACCAGCCCGCTGATATAGGACGCCGTGTCCCACATCGTTGTCGAGGGATAGGAACCGACCGCGTTCACCAACCCCGTTTCAGGCTGGAAGCGCTGTTCGAAATAGGTCCAGGCCGTCCGGGCCATCGCACGTTCGCGCGCGGTCAGCTTGCCATGGCGCCCGAAATGCCGGGCTTCGCTTTCCGTCACCGCGGCGGGAGCTTCGGGGGCCTCTTCCGGGACTTCGGACTGGACCAGCGTCGTTTCCGCCATATCCTCCGGGGGCGTTCCGAACAGGCGCTGGAACAATCCCTGCGGAGCATCGACGTCCTGGCCCGCGCTGCGGCTTATCAGCAAAAGCAGGCAGACAGCACCAAGGGCGATCACACGAATGGGGCGGGTCATAGGGGCTCCTCCGTTCCGGTGCCGTGGACCGGATCTTTCTGGTGCAGGATTGCCGCCTGCTCGCGCAGCGCGTCTTCCAGCAGGCGCGTGCCCGCCAGCAGCGCCTCCGGATCAGCCAGTGGCGCATCGGACAGTTTCAGAGTGTGTTCGGCCGCACGGGCCAGGTCGGCCAGATCATTCACGCCAAAGGTGGAGGCGATGCCCACGATCGAATGGCAGGCCCGGCGCAGCACGTCCGGCGCCACCTCTTCTTCGGCCATGGCGCGGGCGATCACGCCGCCATGCTGCGCCAGGTCGTGCAGGCTGGCCGCGATCAGGTCCGGCACGGCTTCGAAACCGATCTGCTCGGCCAGATCGGACAGGCGGGCGATCATCGAGGCCTTGACCTCGCCGGCGCGAATGCGGGACGGCACATCCCCCTGCCCGCCCGACCAGCGCTGCAGGGCGACCTGCAGCACGGCGCGATTCATGGGCTTGGTCAGCACTTCGTTGCAGCCGGCCTCCAGGCAGGCGCGATGCTCGCTCTGGCCGGCATGGGCTGTCAGGGCCAGGATGGGCAGCGTGGCATGGTGCCCTCCCATCCGGCGGATCTGGCGTGTCGCGTCGATCCCGTCCAGCACGGGCATGGAAATGTCCATCAGCACCAGGTCAAAGTGCTTGCCGGCGACGGCACGGACTGCTTGGGCACCGTCGGCCACGAACTCGGCCCGCTGTCCCAGCCGTTCCAGCATGGATCGTGCGACGATCTGGTTGGTCGCATTGTCCTCGGCCACAAGGATGGTCATGGGGGGCAGCGGCGGCAGGGCCGTTGGTTCGGCCGCAACCTCCTCGGCCTCGGCCACCGGAAGCATCACGTCGAACCAGAAGGACGAGCCCTTGCCCGGTTTGCTGGCAAAGCTCATCTGCCCGCCCATCAGTTCGGCCAGAGACCGGCAGATGGCAAGCCCCAGCCCCGTGCCGCCGAAACGGCGCGTAAAGGATGTGTCCAACTGGTTGAAGCGGCCAAACACATAGTCCTGCTTGTCCAGAGGAATGCCGATGCCGGTGTCCGACACGGCAAAGCGCAGCGCGACCATTCCTTCGGGTGCAACCATGTTCGGGGCGGGCAGCAGGGCCAGTTCGATGCTGCCCTTCTGGGTGAACTTGACTGCGTTGCTGACGATGTTGGCCAGGATCTGGCGGATGCGCAGGGGATCGGCTGCGACCCCCCGGGGCAGCGCAGGATCGACCCGCGCCTGCAGCGTCGTGCCCTTGGCCCGGGCCGACTCGGCATACAGGTTGACCACGCTGTCGATCAACGGGCGCAGCGCAAACGGTCGCTGGTCCAGCTCCATGCGGCCGGCTTCGATCTTGGACATGTCCAGCACGTCGTTCAGGATCAGCAGCAGCGCCTCGCCGCTGGTGCGGGCGATCTCGACGTGCCGGCGCTGCGACTCGTCCAATGTCCAGCCTTCCATCGCACTCAGCATGCCAAGGACGCCGTTCATGGGGGTGCGCAACTCGTGGCTCATGACGGCCAGGAATTCGGATTTGGCGGTATTGGCGCGCTCGGCCTCGGACAAGGCCTCGCGCAGCGCACGCTCCTGTTCGATCTCGGCGGTCACGTCCTGCAGCGATCCGGTCAGCATGTCGGGCTGGCCCCGCATGTCATAGGTCATCTCGGCCGTTCCGCGGATCCAGCGTTCCTCGCCGGCGGCCAGGACGCGGCAGTCAAAGCCGACTTGGCGTTGTCCTTGAGAAGGGCCGCCTGCCAAAAGGTCGGTGAACATCTGCCGCACCCGGTCGTGATCGTCGGGATGCACGATCCGCGTCAGGGGCACCGGCCCCTGGTCGGCGGGGCGGTTCAAGACCACGTAAAGCTCGGACGACCAGTGGGTCTTGTTGGTCTTGTAGTTGTGGCGAAAGCTGCCCAGCCGGGCGATGCGCTGCGCCGTGGCCAGGCTGCGCTCGCTCTCGCGCAGTGCGCGTCGCGCCCGCGCCTCCTGCGTGATGTCGCGCACGGTCGAGACCATGGTGATGGGCCGTCCCTCGGGGTCGGCGGTGAATTCCGAATGGACCTCCAGTTCGATCACCTCGCCATCCGAGCGCAGCGCCCGGAAGGTGAGGTCGCGCCGTGCCGGCGCCTCCGTTTCCCTCGCCCGGTCCAGTGTAGCCCGTTCGCTTTCCAGCACCTTTTCCGCATCGCTTGGCAGCAGCAGGGCCTCGAACTCGGCGCCCGTCATGTGGCCTTCGGGATCAAGCCCGTAGATCCGCGCGAATTCGGCCGACCAGGTGACCTTGTCCTGCTGAAAATCACGCCGCACATTGCCGATATGGGCAATCCGCTGCGCCTCGATCAGGTCGCCGATGACGGACTGCAACGACAGTTCGGCCCGTCGGAGCCCGCGGTGCTGCATCCACAGCACCACCAGCGTCAGCACCCCCACCAGCAGCAGGAACGTGGCAAATCGCTGCGCGAACAGGCCCAGCCGCGTCAGCTGCCAGCGTTCGTTGGCCGTGATCTGGCCAAGGCGGCGGAAAGCGTTGACGACATAACGGTCCAGATCGACCAGCTCGTCCCGGTCCAGATCGGCGATCCTGTCGCGTGCGGTGCGCACTGCCTCTGGCGCGCCGCCCGACAGCGACGCGGTCAGGGTGGACACGCGTTCGCGCATGCGCTGCAGACTGTGGCCGTTTTCCGGCAGAACGCCCGAGGCCCCCGGATAGGCAAGGATCACCCCCATCCTGTGGGCCAGAAGCTGCGCCCGCTCGTCCAGTTCCAGACCGGCACGCTCGATCGCCGTCCCTTCCATGTCGCGGGCAACGCGCCATCCCTCGCCTGCCCTTTCCAGCGCATCGATCCCCTGGTGCAATTCGAACAATTCATTGCGCAGGGCGGTCGTGTCGGCCGTTTCCAGGTTTCGCTGCAACACGAAAGGCGCCAGCACCAGCGCCGAGAACACGGCCACGATGATCAGTCCCAGGCAGACCCGCAACAGGCGCTGTTGCCAGCGCGGCAGGACCCGC
>NZ_JBKGUN010000008.1:0-4823 GCF_046462195.1 Paracoccus sp. (in: a-proteobacteria)
TCTTCCAGAAGAACCCCGAATATTGGGATGCCGACAACGTCGTGATGGAAACCGTACGCGGCGTGACGGTCAACGACAACAATGTGGCCCTCACCCGGTATCAGGCCGGAGAGCTTGACCGTGTCCAGATCCCGGCCGGGCAATACCCGCGCCTGTCCGAGCAGTTCCCCGATCAGGCCGTCTCGGTGCCCTACGGCTGTTCCTATGCCTATGTCTTCAACCTGTCCGAAAAGGGCCCTGAGGTTCTTAAGGACCAGCGCGTGCGCGAGGCGATGGCGCTCAGCCTGAACCGTGACGTGATCGTGGACCAGGTTCTGCAGGGTGGCCAGCGTCCGGCCTACAGCTGGACCCATTGGGCCATCAACGGCTTTGCCGCGCCCGAGGGCGGCATGGCCGAGATGAGCCAGGAGCAGCGGACCGAGCGTGCGCGCGAACTGCTGGCCGAGGCCGGGTATGGCCCCGACAACCCCGTCCGCGTGCAGCTGCAGTACAACACCGACGACAGCCACCGCCTGCTGGCCATCGCGGCCCAGCAGTTCTGGCGCCCGCTGGGCATCGAGATCGAGCTGAACAACGTCGAATGGGCCGTCCACACCGATCGCCTGCAGAACCAGGACTTCGAGGTGGCACGCTATGCGTGGTGCGCCGACTACAACGAGGCCTCCACCTTCCTCGACTGGTTCCGCACGGACGGATACAACAGCGGAAAATGGTCGAACGAGGAATATGACCGCCTTCTGGAGGAGGCTGCCACGGCCGAGGATACCACGCCGCTGTACCAGCGCGCCGAGGAAATCCTGGCCGAGGAGGTTCCGGGCGTCTTCGTGTACCATTATGCCAAGGTCGACATGATCAACCCCGCGATCAAGGGCCTGCCGCGCGAGAACCTGCGCAACACCTGGTACGCCAAGGATCTGTATCGCACGGCCGAATAAGCCTGTCGTGCAACTGACCGGGCCGGGGCGAAGCTTTTCGCCCCGGCTCTCGATTTTCAAGTCAATCCGCAGGAAAGGCCCCCCGCGATGTTCGCATTCATCCTGCGACGGCTGGCGGTGGCGATACCCACGCTGCTGCTGCTGATCGTGTTCTCCTTTGTCCTGATGCATCTGGCGCCTGGCGGGCCCTTCACGGGCGAGCGTGCGCTGCCGCCCGCCGTCCTGGCCAATCTTGAACGGCAATATGGCCTGAACGACCCGCTGTGGCTGCAGATCTGGAATTATCTTTACAACATCGTGGTCCATTTCGACTTTGGCCCTTCTTTCGTTTATCCAGATCGCACTGTGAACCAGCTGATCGCGGCGGGCTTTCCGGTCACGCTGACCTATGGCGCACTGTCCTTTCTGGCGGCTGTCGTCTTCGGGGTGGCGCTGGGCGTGGTCGCGGCCATCTGGCACAATTCCTGGGTGGATTATCTTGCCGTGGGCATCTCGATCGGCGCGCAGGTGCTGCCCAATTTCGTGATGGCGCCGCTCCTGGTGCTGGTCTTCACCCTCTGGTACCGGCTGCTGCCCGGCGGGGGATGGAGCTTCAACGACCCCAGCTTCTGGATCATGCCGGTGATCGCGCTTGCGACCAGCTACATGGCCTCGATCGCGCGCATCACCCGGTCCTCGATGCTGGAGGTGCTGGGCTCGAACCACATCCGCACCGCGCGCGCCAAGGGGATGCCGGAACACCGTGTCATCATCCGCCATGCGCTGAAGCCTGCAATGCTGCCGGTCATCAGCTATCTGGGCCCGGTCTTTGTGTCGATGATCACCGGATCGGTCGTGATCGACATCTATTTCTCGACCGGCGGCATCGGAAAGGCATTCGTGGACAGTGCGCTGAACCGCGACTACGCCGTGATGATGGGCGTCACCATCCTGATCGGGACGCTGACCATTCTCTTCAACCTCCTCGTCGACGTGCTTTACGCGTGGATCGACCCCAAGATCAGGTACTAAGGTCATGGTCATCGATCAATCCAAGATGCAGTCCTTGTCCGAGCGGCTGGCTCAGGACGAGGTCAAGGGCCGCAGCCCGTGGGCCGATGCGCGCAAACGATTCCTTCGCAACAAGGCCGCGATGTTCGGCCTGACCATCCTGGTGCTGGTGACGCTGTTCGCGATCCTGGGCGACCAGTTCGCACAATGGTCCAACGAAGAGCTTGATTTCAGCATCATGGGTCAGGTTGCGCAGATGGGTCAGCCTTCGCTGCAGAATGGTCATTATTTCGGGACCGACAATCTGGGTCGGGACCTTTATGCACGCGTCGTGCAGGGCACGCAGATCAGCCTGATGGTGGGGATCGTGGGCGCCGCCATCGCCGTGATTGTTGGCACCCTTTATGGCGCCACTGCAGGCTATGTCGGCGGGCGCACGGACCAGCTGATGATGCGAACGGTCGATATCCTGATGTCGATCCCCTACATGTTCGTGCTGATCCTGCTGCTGGTGATGTTCGGGCGGTCCATGTCGATGCTGTTCCTGGGCATCGGCCTGATCAGCTGGCTGGACATGTCGCGAATCGTTCGCGGTCAGACCCTTAGCCTGAAGAACCGGGAATTCATCGAGGCCGCCCGCGCCACGGGCGTGTCATCCTTCCGTATCATCATCCGCCATATCGTGCCGAACCTGCTGGGCGTGGTCGCGGTCTATGCGACCCTGCTGGTGCCACTGATGATCCTGACGGAAAGCTTCATCAGCTTTCTGGGCCTTGGCGTGCAGGAACCCCTGACCAGCTGGGGCGCGCTGATCTCAGAAGGGGCGGGCACGATGAACTATGGCACGCTGTGGCAACTGCTGTTCCCGTTGTTCTTCTTCGTCATCACCCTGTTCGGGTTCTTCTTCGTGGGTGACGGCCTGCGGGACGCCCTCGACCCGAAGGAGCGCTGAGATGGCCCTTCTGACCCTCACGGACCTCTCGGTCCGCTTCCAGACCAACGACGCCGAGGTGCGCGCCGTCAACAACGTCAACCTGACGGTGGAACAGGGTGAAACCTTGGGCATCGTGGGCGAATCCGGCAGCGGCAAGTCGCAGCTGTCCTTTGCCATCATGGGTCTTTTGGCGCGCAACGGACGCGCCACGGGCAGCGTGATCTTTGATGGGCAGGAAATCCTGAACGCGCCCAAGAAGGTCCTGAACCGCATCCGGGCCGAAAAGATCGCGATGATCTTTCAGGATCCGATGACCTCGCTGAACCCCTACATGCGCGTGGCCGACCAGATGGCCGAGGTGCTGGTGCTGCACAAGGGCCTGTCCAAGCGCGATGCCGTCACCGAGGCGGTCCGCATGCTGGACGCCGTCAAGATCCCCGATGCCAAGGGCCGGATGCGCCTTTATCCGCACGAGTTTTCGGGCGGCATGCGCCAGCGCGTGATGATCGCCATGGCGCTCTTGTGCCGGCCCAAGCTGCTGATCGCGGATGAGCCGACCACCGCGCTGGACGTCACCGTGCAGGCGCAGATCATGCAACTGCTGTCGGACCTGCAGCGCGATTTCGGCATGGCGATGATGCTGATCACGCATGATCTGGGCATTGTCGCGGGCGCGTGCGAGCGGGTGGCCGTCATGTATGGCGGCCGCATCCGCGAAACCGGTCCCGTTCGCCCGATCTTTGCAGAACCCACCTTGCCCTACACCCAAGGCCTGCTGGACGCGATCCCGCGGGTGGACCAGGCCGACGAGGAACTGCGCGCCATTCCCGGCCAGCCCCCGAACATGAGCCGCCCGCCGTCAGGCTGCGCCTTCCAGCCGCGCTGCCCCTATGCCCGCGAGGTTTGCGCCCGCATCGATCCGCCGCTGGAAACCTTCGTGCCCGGCCGGGCACGCGCATGCCATGCCCCTGTGGCCGAGGTTCTGGCGCGGCAGATGACAAGGTATCGGGAAACGGAACAGGCGGCCGCCCATCCGGGCGCCCTGCCCGACCAGGTCATTCCACGCGGTGCCGTTGCCGGTGCCGGTGCCGCCGGAACCCCCAGCACCACGGAGGGACAATGAACGATCTTCTGTCTGTGCGCGATCTTCGCGTGACCTTCCCGATCCGCCGCGAAGGCGACATGCCTTGGGCGAAACCCCATCCCCTGCACGCCGTGGCCGGTGTCGATTTCACCCTGCGCCCGGGCGAGACCCTGGGTGTCGTGGGCGAATCGGGCTGCGGGAAATCCACGCTGGCGCGCGCTCTGATCGGTCTGGTCCCGGCGACGGGTCAGGCGGAATGGATCGACGGCAAGGACCTGCTGGCGCTGTCGCCGCGCCAGATGATGGCCTATCGCAGTGATATCCAGATGGTGTTCCAGGACCCGCTGGCCAGCCTGAACCCGCGCATGACCGTGGGCCAGATCATCGCCGAGCCGCTGAAGACCCACCGCCCGAACCTTGCCCGTGCCGAGATCAAGGAGCGGGTCAAGGCGATGATGGAAAAGGTCGGCCTGCTGCCCAACCAGATCAACCGGTATCCGCACGAGTTCAGCGGCGGCCAGTGCCAGCGCATCGGCATCGCCCGCGCCCTGATCGTCGAGCCGCGCCTGATCATCTGCGACGAGCCCGTGTCGGCGCTGGACGTCTCGATCCAGGCCCAGATTCTCAACCTGCTCCGCGACCTCCAGTCCGAGCTCGGCCTCACGATCGTCTTCATCGCGCACGACCTGTCGGTGGTCCGCCACCTGTCGGACCGCGTCGCGGTGATGTACCTCGGCAAGATCGTGGAGATCGGCACAGAGGACGACATCTACGAGCGCCCGATGCACCCGTACACGCAGGCGCTGCTGTCCGCGGTGCCGGTGCCGGACCCGACCCAGCGCGGCCGGCGCGACGTCATCCGCCTGACGGGTGACGTGCC
>NZ_JBKGUN010000009.1:0-25543 GCF_046462195.1 Paracoccus sp. (in: a-proteobacteria)
CGCGCCAGGTTCTGCTCGTCAAAGGACCAGTCGCGGTTGGTCAGCCGTGCGTGGCCGCCGCTGACGGGTCCTGCCACGGCGATGCACATGGACGAGACATGGGGCTGGTGCTGTTCGGCCATGAACTGCCGCACCACGTCGTCGAAGCTGGCGTAATCGTCACCCTTGAAGCGGGTGACGGTTGCCGGATCGATGGCCCCGTTGCGGGCGATCGCCAGCCGCGCATTGGTTCCGCCTACATCGCCCAGAAGCATTGCCATCGCCGTTCCCCTTGCCTCAGTTCAGCCTTTCACCGTCTGTAGGCGAGAAATACGACACTTTCGAGAGGTCGAATGCCAGCGGGAAGGGCTTGCGCGCCTGGACGGCACTTTCCGCCCGCAGGCGCGCCGTCACCGGCTTGCCGCCCAGATGGGTGACAGCGAACGTATCGGCACCCGCTGGCTCGACGATCTCGATCATGACGTCGCCGCCCGCACCCTGTGCAGTGCCGGGCAGATGGGCGTTGCCGGTGGCCTCGTGGATGTCCTCGGGGCGCACACCCAGCACGATCTCGGCCGGCAGGTTGCGTGCCACGGGATCGGTGATGACCAGGGGGGCTGCATTCGCGCGCTCGATCTCGATCCGGGTCCGGCCCGCCTCGGACCGGACGCGGGCCGGGATCAGGTTCATGGCGGGGCTGCCCATGAAGTCCGCCACGAACATGTTGGCAGGCTTGTTGTAGATCTCGGCCGGGGTGCCGATCTGCTGGATCACGCCGCCCTTCATGACGACGATCTTGGTGGCCAGCGTCATCGCCTCGATCTGGTCATGGGTCACATAAACGATCGAGGCGTTCAGGTCCTGGTGCAGCTTCTTGATCTCGGTCCGCATGCTGACGCGCAGCTTCGCGTCGAGGTTCGACAACGGTTCGTCAAACAGGAACAGCGAAGGGTCGCGGACCAGCGCCCGGCCCATGGCAACGCGCTGGCGCTGACCGCCCGACAGTTGACCCGGCTTGCGGTTCAGCAGCGGTTCGATCTGCAACTGGCGCGATACTTCGGCCAGCTTGCGCTCCTGTGTGGCCTTGTCGACGCCGCGTACCTTCATCCCGAAGGTGATGTTCTTTGCGACGCTCATGGTCGGGTAGAGCGCATAGGACTGGAACACCATCGCGATGTCGCGGTCCTTGGGCGAGACGCCCGTCACGTCGCGGTTCGCGATGCGAATGGCGCCGCCGGTGATGGGCTCCAGCCCAGCGATGCAGTTCAGCAGCGTGGACTTGCCGCAGCCCGACGGGCCGACCAGGACAAGAAAATCGCCCTCGTCGATGCTGATGTTGATGTCGTGCAGGATATGGGTTTCCCCATAGGCTTTCTGCAGGTGATCGATTTCGAGGATCGGCATGGGCTTATCCCTTGACGCTGCCGGCGGTCAGGCCGCGGATGAAGTATTTGCCGGCGACGACATAGACCAGAAGCGTGGGCAGCGCGGCGATGATCGCGGCGGCCATGTCCACGTTGTAGGCTTTGACGCCGGTGGTGGAGTTGACGATGTTGTTCAGCGCGACCGTCACGGGCTGGCTGCCCGGTCCGCTGAAGCTGACGCCGAACAGGAAGTCGTTCCAGATCTGCGTGAACTGCCAAATAACCGACACCGTGATGATCGGCAGCGAGATCGGCAGGAAGATCGACCAGAAGATGCGGAAAAAGCCGGCACCGTCCACTTTGGCCGCCCGCACCAGTTCCTGGGGGATGGTGACGTAATAGTTGCGGAAGAACAGCGTGGTGAAGCCGAGGCCATAGATGACATGAACAAAGATCAGGCCCGGGATCGTGCCGGCCAGCCCCATCAGCCCCAGCATCTGCGCCATGGGCAGCAGCACCACCTGAAAGGGAATGAAGCAGCCGAACAGGATCGCTGCAAAGAGCAGGTTTGCGCCGCGGAACCGCCACTGGGCAAAGACATAACCGTTCAGCGCCCCGATGATGGTGGACAGCAGAACCGCCGGCACCGCCATCAGCACGCTGTTCCAGAAGAAGGGCCGCAGGCCCTCGCACTGGGTGCCGGCACAGGCAGTGGACCATGCCTCGGCCCAGGGGGCGAAGGTCACCTCGCGCGGCAGGGCCAGAAGGCTGCCGGTGCGGATCTCCTCGAGGCTTTTCAGCGACGTCGTCAGCATGACGAACAGCGGCATCAGGTAAAAGGCCGCGAACAGGATCAGGATGCCGTAAAGGCCCCAGCGCAGCAGGGTGTTACTGGTCACGGCCTTACTTGTCATGGCGCGGCCTCAATTCGCTGTAAAGATAGGGAACGACGATGGCGAAGATCACGCCCATCATGATCATCGCGCTGGAAGCCGCCTGACCCAGATCGCCGCGCGAGAACGCCATCGCGTACATGTAGGTCGCGGGCAGGTCGGTTGCATAACCCGGTCCCCCGCCGGTCAGCGCGATCACCAGGTCGAAGGCCTTGATGGCCAGATGCGCCAGCACGATGAAGGCCGACAGGAAGATCGGCGCCATGGTCGGGATGATGATCGCGGAATAGATGCGGTGCGTCGGGATGCCGTCCACCTGCGCGGCGCGGATGATCTCGGTGTCCACGGACCGCAGACCGGCCAGGAACAGCGCCATCACGAAGCCGGACGCCTGCCAGACAGCGGCCAGGACGATGGTATAGATCGCCATCTCGGGCCGGATCAGCCAGTCAAAGGTAAAGTTTTCGAATCCCCAGCCGCGAACCGCCTGCTGGATGCCCAGCCCGGGGTTCAGGATCCATTTCCACGCGGTGCCCGTCACGATCAGCGACAGCGCCATCGGATAAAGATAGATGGTGCGCAAGACGCCTTCGGCCCGGATCTTCTGGTCCAGGAAGATGGCCAGCGCCAGGCCGATCACCATCGAGATCACGATGAACAATCCGCCAAAGATGAACAGGTTGTTCATCGCCACGTCCCAGCGCGGTGCCGCGAACAGCCGTTCGTATTGCCCGATCCCGTCCAGCTCGTAGCGCGGCATCAGGCGGGATTTCGTGAAGCTGATCCAGGCGGTCCAGGCGATGAAGCCATAGACGAAGACCAGGATCGCCACGAAGGACGGCGCCAAGACGAACTTGGGCACGTTGCGTTCAAGCCATTCCATGTCGGATAAACCCCTAAAGAAAAACCCCGCGCCCTGGTCTTTCGACCGGGCGCGGGGCTGTCAGGCCACGATCACATCGCGTTGGCGACGGCGTCGGCCAGTTGCTGCACGGCGTCTTCCGACGACATGTCGCTGTTGAAATGCGCCGTCACCACGTCGGTAATCGCACCGGCCGGCGCGCCGCGCAGCGCCATGCCGTGGGCATAGGACGGCAGCAGCGATCCGTCCTGGGCATCGGCGTTCATGTCCTGGTTCGACTGCTTGGCGCAGTCGTCGAACTCGTCCAGCGCCACATCGGTGCGCGCGGGGATGGAGCCCTTGTTCAGGTTGAAGGTCTTCTGGAATTCGGGACCCATGATGAGCTTGGCCAGCAGGGCTTGGCCTTGCTGCTTCTCCTCGCCCTCCAGTTCAAAGAAGGCAAAGCTGTCGACGTTGTACAGGAACCCCTCGCCCGGCGTGGGTGCGCAGACGAAATCGACGCCCGGCTGCTTGCCGGCGGCCAGGAACTCGCCCTTGGCCCAGTCGCCCATGATCTGGAAAGCAGCCTCGCCGTTCATGACCATTGCCGTGGCCAGGTTCCAGTCCCGGCCCGAGAAGTTCGGATCGACATAACCGCGGATGGTCCGCATCTCGTCGAAAACCTGCTTCATCGTGTCAGACGTCAGCGCCTCGGGGTCCAGATCGACCAGCGCCTGCTGATAGAATTCCGGCCCACCCAAGCCTAGGACCACCGTTTCGAAGATGGTTGCGTCCTGCCAGTTCTGGCCGCCATGGGCCAAGGGGGTCACGCCAGCGGCCTGCAGTTTGTCGGCAGCGGCGTTGAATTCATCCCAAGTGGTCGGCATGGCGATGCCGTGCTCGTCCAGGATCTGCTTGTTGCCCCAGATCCAGTTGACGCGGTGCACGTTCACCGGTGCGGCGCACCACTGGCCGTCGCATTTCATGTGCTCGGCGATCTGTGCGGGCAGGACATCGGCCCAGCCGTTCTCTTCGGCGACCGCGCCGATATCGGCCAGACCGGTTTCCTCGTACCATTCCTGGATTGCCGGACCCTTCAGCTGCACGGCGGTCGGGGCATTGCCCGACAGGACGCGGGCACGCAACGCGGTCATCGCGGCATCGCCGCCGCCGCCGGCCACGGGCATGTCGGTCCAAGCGCCGCCTTCGGCAGCGAACTGTTCCTGCAGGACGGCGACGGATTTCGCCTCTCCGCCCGAGGTCCACCAGTGCAGCACTTCGGCAGTCGGCTCGGCCATGGCAGGGGCGGCCAGCATCATGGCGGTCGAGGCCGCCAGAACGGATTTGATATTCATGGATCCTCCCAGATCATCTTGGCGCAGGGTCGTGGCCCTGCGTGTGCGTCGATCATGCCAAAGGCTTGGGCATTCGGGCAATGCGGGTCAGGCCTCCGTTCCGAAGATTTCGCAGCGTCACGTTACAAACTGTTACGAAGCGCACCCGGCCGATGCTAAAGCCGCGCCAGAGGAGGACGGGATGAGCCTGCATCGTCTGCTTGTGGTCGAAGATGACGCCGAGATGGCAGCCATGCTGGCTGCCTATCTGCAACGCCACGGCTTTTACGTCACCCGCGCGGGCGACCGTGTCGGTGCACTGGCGGCGCTGAAGGCAGGGCGGGTCGACCTGATTTTGCTGGACGTGACCCTGGGTGCGGATGACGGCGTCGCGCTCTGTGCCGAAATCCGGCAGGCGCAGGACGTGCCGATCATCATGGTTTCGGCATTGTCTGCCGATCATCAGCGCATGGCGGGATACCAGGTCGGGGCCGACGATTATATTGCCAAACCCTTCAATCCCGACCTGCTGCTGGCACGCATTCGGGCCGTGCTGCGGCGCGCCGGCCGCGCGCCCAGCCTGACGCACCGGCGGCGCGACAGCGTGCTGCGCTTTGCCGGATGGTGCTATGACGCGCGGCGTGACGAGGTGACGGCGCCGGGCGGGTGGCAGGTGTCCCTGTCCGGGAGGGAAACGGCACTGTTGCGCGTCTTCCTGGCCAACCCGCTGATCCCGCTGACGCGCGAGGAGATCGCCGCCGCGCTGGACGATGACGAAGCCGCTGGAGGGCGGGCCATCGACATGCTGGTCGGGCGCTTGCGGCAGAAGATCGATCCGGCGCTGATCCGGACCGAGCGCGGCACCGGCTATGTCCTGGCGGCCGAAGTCGCGCATGATCCGGTCTAGCCGTTTCAGCCTGCGGATGCTGGGCAGCATCTGGGTCATCTGCGCCATGGTCGCGGGCGGGGGCGCGGTCTGGTTGTGGATGAGCAGCGACGCGGCGTGGCGCGGACATCTGGACCGGGCCTATATTGCCGGACTGGCGCTGCATGACAGCGTGGAAAACGGCAGCGCCCTGCCCCCCGGCCTGTCGATGGCCCAGTTGCGCGAAGCGCCGTCCGTGCCGCAAGGCTGGCGCGAGACGGTGATCACGCTGACCGGAGGCGGCCGTCCGGACCTGACGCGGGGCGCGCGCCTGTCGGTGCGCATCCAGTCTCCGGACATCCTTTATCCGGCAACCGAGGTTGAAAGCTTTGGGGGCGGCAGCCAGGCGGCAGGACTAGCCTCGATCACGCGGACGTTGGCACGGTTCTGCAGCGACCCGCGCCTGTTCGTGCGAACGGAAGACGGTCTGTGGACCCGCATCGACGGAGCCCCGGTCTGGGGCTGTGCTGCCGCACCACCCGATCGTCGGTTGCTGGCGGGATTGGCGGGGCTGGGCGCCCTGGGCCTGTTGCTGGGCTGGGTCGCGCAGGTGTCAGGCGCCTTTGCCACTTTTGCCGCGGCCTTGCGCGACCATCGGGCGCGAAACGCCGCCTTGCCCGTAGGCGGGGTGGAAGAACTGCGCAAAACGGCCGAGGCGGTGAACGCCTATGTGGCCCAGGACCGCGCCGCGTTGGAAAACAGGGCGATGGTCTTGTCGGGCGTCAGCCATGATCTTGGGACGCCTGCGACGCGTTTGCGGCTGCGCAGCGCCATGATCGAGGATCCCGACCTGCGCGAACGGCTGGAACGCGACATTGACGAGATGACGACCATGATCGACGGCGTGCTGACCTATACCCGCGCCGAGATCGGGTCTGAACCGTTCCGTCGCCTTTCCCTCACTTCGCTGGCCGAGGCGGTGGTGGCCGATTATCAGGATGTAGGTCTGCCAGTTTCGCTGCGTGGCGCTTCGGCCCGGTCGGCGCGGTCGGGAACGCTGTTTGCCCGTGCCACGACCCGGCCATCCGCCGAGATGCATGCGGTCCTGATGCGGGGTCAGCCGATCTCGCTGCGGCGCGCGCTGTCGAACCTGATCGATAATGCATTGAAATACGGGCGCGCTGCTGTCGTGCTGGTCGATGGCGATGCAGACACGGCCTGGATCACCGTGACGGACCGTGGCTCGGTCCTGACGGAGGAGGATCTGTCGCGTCTGACCGGAGCCTTTCAGAGAGGCGATAACGCAGGCGCCGCGACAGGGGTCGGACTGGGTCTGGCCATCGTTTCGACCATTGCCGCACAACATGGCGGACAACTGGAATTTCACCGGGCTCCGGAAGGACTTGAGGCCCGCTTGGTCCTGTGTCGACACTGGGCCTGACCCAGCGTCACCGGAACCGAGTCAGCAAAACCTGCGTTTTCCCTTCGAATACGCATTGACAAACACATAGAAAGGCCTTGGACCATGACCCGCACCGCCCACCGCATTGCCCGTCTTGGCATTGCCGGCAGCGTCGCACTGCTGGTGGCCATGCCTGCCCTGTCTGCCAGCCGTCCCGATCAATCTGTCCAGGGTTGGAGCGCGATGCAGGGCATCGACCCTGCGACCCTTCTGTCGCAGGTGCAGACGATGCCCTTGTCTGAACAGGCCATTGACGATCAGCCTTATTGCGCCAGCGACGCCGAGATCGCTCAAACACTGACGCAGGATTTCGATGAAGAGCCTGTCAATGTCGCCGGTGCCGGCGGAACCGAGCTTTGGGGTTCAGACCTCATGGGCACCTGGACGCTGGTCGCCGCGCGTCCGGATGAAACCAGTTGCATCATCGCGTCCGGAATCGGCTATAGCGACGAAAAGAGCGCCGAAGCCTTTTATACGGTGGCGGGCCTGTAATCAGCCCACCCGGCGCAGGAAGGCACGCGTGCGATCATCCTGCGCATTTCCAAAGATCTGCGACGGCGGGCCTTGTTCGACGATGCGCCCGCCTTCCATGAACACGACCCGATCTGCGATCTCGCGTGCGAACTGCATCTCGTGCGTGACGATCAGCATGGTCTGACGACCATCGGCAATGCGGCGGATCAGGTCCAGCACCTCTCCAACCCATTCCGGGTCCAAGGCGCTGGTCGGCTCGTCGAACAGCATCAGGTCCGCATCCAGCGCCATCGCGCGGCCGATTCCGACACGCTGCTGCTGCCCCCCCGACATGGCGGCAGGATAGCTTTCACCGCGATCCGCCAATCCGATCTGCATCAGGATGTCGTCTGCCTTGGTCCGTGCTTTGTCCTGTGGCCAGCCGCGAACCGTCGTCAGCCCTTCCATGATGTTCTGCCGCGCGTTCTTGTTGGCAAAAAGGGCATAGTTCTGAAAAACGAAGCCCGTCCGCCGACGCAATGCCAGCACGTCGCCACGGCTGGCCCGGGCGGCGTCCACCTTCAGGTCCCCCAAGCGGATCGTCCCTTCCTCCGGCCGATCCAGAAAATTCAGGCAACGCAGCAGCGTCGATTTGCCGGTTCCCGAAGGCCCGATGATCGCGACACGCTCGCCCGGTTCGAGGCAAAGGTCGATCCCGTCCAGCACGGTATTGGTGCCGAAACGCTTGACCAGCCCGGTAATCTCGATCTGGCATTTCATCGCGCCACCGCCTTTCCCAGTCGTGTTTCCAGCCTGCGCTGCCCGACCGACAGTGTTTCGACGATCACCCAGTAGAACAGGGCGACCACAAGGAAGGCTTCCAGATAAAGAAAGCTGCCCGCAGCCTCTTTCTGCGCCGCGCCCATCATCTCGGTCACCCCCAAGGTAAAGGCCAGTGATGTGCCTTTGATCATGTCAATGAAGTAGTTCATCAGGGTGGGGGCCGCCGTGCGCGCGCCTTGTGGCAGGATGATGCGCCGCAGCAACTGGCCTTGCGTCATGCCGACCGATTGCGCGGCCTCCCACTGGCTGCGGTCCACCCCCAGGATCGCACCACGGATGCTTTCGGCCATATAGGCCGAAAAATGAAGTGTCAGCCCCATGATGGCCGCCGTCACCCCATTGATACCAGTCAGGACGGGAAAGACCTGTGGCAGTCCAAAATAGAACAGGAACAGCTGCACCAGCAGGGGGGTGCCGCGAAAGAAGCTGATGAAAAGGGCCACGACCCGATCCAGTACGGGCACGCGCAGCACCCTTACGATGGCCAGCACTGATGCAAGCGCCAGAGCCGCCACCATCGCGATCACCGCCATGAACAGTGTCAAGGGAATGTATCCGGCAATGATCGGCGCCAGATCCAGCATGTAGGCGGTATCAAGAGGCCGCATGGATTATTCGGCCGCGGGCGCGGTCACATCGGCATCAAGCCATTTCTGCGAGATCTCGGACAGGGTGCCGTTTTCCTTCAGCACCGTGATGGCAGCATCCACGCGGTCGCGCATGGCCTGACCTTCGGCATCGTTGCGGAAGGGAAGCGCGTTCCGGATTTCAGAAAACGGCTGTCCGGCCAGCGCCAGCGGCAGCGGGCTTTCCGCGATGACCTGGCCCGAGGACACGCGGTCCATGACAAACGCATCGACGCGGCCAAGCGCCGTGTCCTGCTGGAGGTTGCTTTCATAGGTGCGGATGTCGATCTCGTCCGCATAGGGCAGTTCACGCAACAGTTGCTCGAAATTCGAACCAAGATTCACGGCCACCGTCTTGCCCTTGAGGCTTTCCGGACCGGTGATCTGATCCTCGTTGCCCGCGCGGGTGACCACCTGCGCGCCATCGTAAACATAAGGCTGGGTAAAGGCGAAGGCTGCCTCGCGCTCGGGCGTGATGGTGATCTGGTTGGCGACCGTATCGATCCGGCCCGATTCCAGTGCCCCGATCAGGCCCGAAAAGGACATCGTCACGAACTCCACCTCATCGCCGGTTTCCTCGGCAATGGCGCGCAGGAAATCCACTTCGAAGCCCTGCAACTCGTCGCCACGGGTGAAGGTGAAGGGAAAATAACCTCCCGACATGCCAACACGGATTGTCTCGGCAGCGGCAGGCAGGGCGGTCGTCAGGGCCAGAACGGCGGCGATGGCAATCTTGTGCATCGGAATCTCCTTTGTCTTGTTGGCCCTTAGGTGCGGGCTTGAGGGGCGTATCACAAGTCGGAAACCGGAAATAAGCATGGCATCATCGCAAGGACCTGTCGGGCAGGACAAGCCCTTGACGGGTAACGGCAGGACCGGAACATCGTTCCCTTCCGGAACTTTGCCGGCCCGGCCGATCACGACTTGTTCCCTTTCCCTTTCGCCGTCACTGTGTCAGGAATCCTGTCGAATTCCGGTCCGCGAAAGGTTTCCGTCATGTTCCGCCCCCTTTCCACCTCGGCCATCGCCCTGATCCTGACTGCCGCTCCGGGTCTGGCCGATGTCACCCCGGCGCAGGTTTGGGAAAACCTCCGCGCGAGCTTTCAGGACATGGGCTATCAGGTCCAGGTCGGCAGCGAAGACAACTCGGGTCAGCGGCTGACACTGAACGAGGTCACCTTGTCCTCGACCGACACGGATGCGGCCGACATGACCTTGACCATGCCCGCCATCGTGCTGGAGCCGGCGGATGCAGGCAGCGTGCGTTCCGTCATCGAGGGACAGATGCTGCTGACCATGCGCAACCAGGAGACCGAGGGCGAGGACGTCGGTTTTCGCATGACTCTGGATGCCCCGGGTAACGAAACGATCAGTTCCGGCACCCCCGAGGCCATGGATCATCGTTATGTCGTGCCCAGCCTGACGGCCGAAGGGCGCGCCCTGGATGACCAGAACGAGGTTCCGGTGACGCTGGCCCTGACGGATGCGCAGGGCAGCCAGCAGGTTCGCCGCGCGCAGGACGGCAGCAGTCAGCAGGTCAACGATCTTCGCGTCGCCGGCATGGAGATGTCCATCACCGGTACCGGCCCGTCCCCCGTGGAAGGGGCCGAGGACGCCACAGACCGCTTTTCAGCCCGGTTTTCGTTTCAGGACCTGGCCTTGGCCGGAACGGGCGCCTTTCCGGGCAGGGACATCGACTTCAACACCGATCCGGAGGCCGCCCTGCAGGCCGGAATGGCCGGCGATGGCACCTTCCGGAGCGGTCCGCTAAAGGGTACGTTCGAAGCGGCCACGACCGACGCCGAGGGGCAGGTCCAGAACAGCAGCGGCAGCGTCGAGGCCGCCAGCGGGCAGCTCGCCGTGTCCATGAGCGCCGAAGGCCTGACCTATCGGGGCAGTGCGACGGATATGCAGACCCGCATCACCTCGTCTGAGATGCCCTTTCCGATTGCCTATGCCGCCAAGGAAAACACCTTCAACCTGACCGTGCCCGTTGTTGCATCCCCCGAACAGCAACCCTTTGCCCTGTCCTATGGCCTGACCGGATTGACGATCGACGAGGCAATCTGGCAGGCGCTCGACCCGCAGGGCACCCTGCCCCGCGACCCGGCCAACCTGATGATCGATCTGGAGGGTCAGGCGGTCGTGACGCAAAGCTTCCTTGACCCCAACTTTGCACCAAGCAAGGAAGCGACCGAAGGCGAAGAAGCGCCCCCCATGCCCTTCCTGCCGCGCAGCCTGGCCATCAAGGACATCTCGGTGGATGCCGCCGGCAGCAGCGCACAGTTTGCGGGGGATCTGGAATTCGGTGACGATCCCAGCCAACCGGTCGGCACGATCACTGGTCGCTTTGCAGGCGTGAACGGGTTGATGGACAACTTGGTCGCAATGGGCGTCGTGCCGCAGGAACAGTTGATGGGTGTTCGCATGATGATGGCCATGTTCGCCCGCCCGGTCGAAGGGGAAACCGACCGTCTGCAGACCGAGCTTGAATTCCGCGAAGGCGGCTCGATCTTTGCCAACGGCCAGCAGGTCCGCTGAGCCTGCCCTGTCAGAACCCCACGGCCGGGACGCTGACGCCCGGCCTTCGCCCTTCTTGCACCCCGAGTTCCGCATGACCCAGAACGCCGCCCATCCCGATCGTTTGAAACATCTGGCCGAGGCGCTGGTCGAGGCGGCGCGCCGTGCCGGTGCCGATCAGGCCGATGCCTTGGCAGTGGATGGCCGGTCCGTTGGTATCGACGTTCGTGCCGGCGGTCTGGAACAGGCCGAGCGCGCGGAGGGTCTGGAAATCGGGCTGCGGGTGCTGATCGGTGGCAGGCAGGCGGCGGTCTCGTCCTCGGACCACCGGGACGAGGCGATTGCCCAGATGGCCGCCCGTGCCGTGGCCATGGCCCGCGAAGCGCCCGTGGACGACAACCTGGGCTTGGCCGATCCGTCGCAACTGTCCGACCGGCGGGACGCCAAGGGGTTGGAGCTTGCCGAAGATGCGCCCGAGCCCGAGCCCGCAGCCCTGCAGGACATGGCTCTGCGGGCCGAGGCGGCCGCCCTGTCCCTGGATGGCATCTCGCAGGTCGAAAGCGCCAATGCCACCTACAGCCACCGCCGCATGTGGCTGGCGGCGTCGAACGGATTTTCGGGGGGATACGCCCGCACCGGCCACGCTCTGTCAACCGTCGCCATCACCGGCGAAGGATTGAAGATGGAACGCGATTATGCAGGCGAGTCGCGCGTCTTTGCGGCCGATCTGCCCAGCCCCGAGGACATCGGGCATCTGGCGGCGGAACGGACGCTGGCGCGGGCCGGGGCGCGGAAACCCCCAACCGGAGCATTTCCCATTCTTTACGATCGCCGCGTTTCGGCGTCATTGATCGGGCATCTTCTGTCGGCCGTAAACGGATCGGCCATCGCACGGGGCGCCAGCTGGCTGCGCCGCGATCTGGGCGAAGCTGTCCTCCCCGAACGGATGGACCTGATCGAGGACCCGCTGCGGCCCCGTTACCCTTCTTCGCGTCCTTTCGATGCGGAAGGTCTGCCCACATGTCCTCGCAAGATCGTGGCGAACGGCGTCCTGCAGGGATGGACGCTGGATCTGGCCACCGCGCGCAAGCTGGGAATGAAAAGCACGGGTTCGGCCGCCCGTGGGCTCGCCTCGGCCCCTGCCCCGGGTCACAGCAATGTGGTCCTGACGCCGGGTGCGTTCAGCCAGCAGGACCTGATCGGTCAGATGGGTCGGGGGCTGATCGTGACCTCGATGCTGGGGGCTTCGATCAACGGGACGACGGGCGATTATTCGCGCGGCGCGGCCGGGTTCTGGGTCGAGAACGGCCAGATTGCCTATGCTGTCAACGAATGCACCATTGCCGGCAACCTGCGCCAGATGCTGATGACGCTGATTGCCGCCGATGACGCACTGCCTTGGCGCGGAACCGAGGTTCCCAGCCTGCTGGTGGAAGGCGTGACTGTTGCAGGCGCCTGAGGCCGACCTGGAGCTGCTGGCGGCCGGCGCCATGGAGGCTGGCCGCATCGCCATGCGCTTCTGGCGGCAAGATCCGGTGACCTGGGACAAGGACGACAATGCAGGCCCGGTGACCGAGGCCGATCTTGCGGTCAACGACGCCCTGGAATCCAAGCTGATGGCCGCGCGCCCAGATTATGGTTGGCTGTCCGAGGAAAGCGAGGCAAACCCCGCCCGGCTGGACGCCGAGCGCTGCTTCATCATCGACCCGATTGACGGCACCCGGGCCTTTATCGACGGGCAGGAAGGCTTTTCCCATTCGCTGGCCATCTCCGAAGGTGATCGGATCATCGCGGCGGTGGTGCATCTGCCGGTGCTGCAACTGACCTATACTGCCTTTGCGGATGGACCGGCCTTGCTGAACGGCCGGCCCATCAAGCCTACCGATGCCGATGTCGAAGGTGCCCGCGTGCTGACCTATCGCGCCGTATCGGATGCGCAGAACTGGCGCGGCCCGTTGCCCCGATTCCGGAGGGAGTTCCGGTCCTCGCTGGCCTGGCGGCTCTGTCTGGCCGCCGAAGGTCGGTTCGACGCGGCCCTTTCGCTGCGTGCAGCCTGGGAATGGGACATTGCGGCCGGCAGTCTGATAGCAGAGTGCGCAGGCGCACTGGTCAGCGACAGACGGGGACAACAGATGCGCTTCAACAGCGCGCGAGCGCAGGTCGACGGCTTGGTCGTTGCCGGTCCCCGGCTGCACCGCCAGTTGCTGGACGCGCTGGCCTAGAACAGCGGTGGCAGGTCGTAAGGGTCGCTTGCGGCAGGCCGCTGCGTGGCGATCGTCCTGCCGGGGCCCGACAGCGTCGCGATCTGCTGGGCCAGCAGCGAGATGGCTTGGCCCGCTGCTGCCGCTGTTCCCGCCGCATCTGCCGAAACCATCGGCACCGCGATGTCAAAGCTGCGCACGTGGTTCGAACCGCTGCCCGAAAGCCCGTCATCGGAAACGAAATAGCGTCCACTGAGGCGGTAGCTGTTGTCGGCCTGAGCAAGGGCACGTTCCACCCGCACCTCCAGCACCCGTGACGGAGGCTCGGCCAGGGGCCATGGCTCTCCGATCACCGTGGCACCTGATACTTCGCCGATCGCACGGGCAAGGGATGTCGTGAAAGCACGCGAAGGATTATCCGCCCACAGGTTGTCGGGATTAGACCGGACCGCCCCATCCGGAGTCTGGAACGCAACCTCCTGATTGGAAGCATATTCCGGCAGCGACACGTCCTTCAGTTCTGCCGTCCCGATCCGATTTGGAACCTGTACTCCGGCCGTGGGAGGATCGATCAGGAAGCGACCTGTCTTTTCAGGATCCGAGCATGCTGCCACAAGAAGAGTTCCCAGAAGGGCGATCAAGGGCAGGCGAAGCGGAGCAGGAGGCAGCGTCATGTCTATCGTCCCAGTATAAAGGCGCGGGGGTTGCGTTCGATCAGCCGCGCCAGCGATCCGAAGGACTCGGTTGCGCGGCGCAGTTCGCGGATGGCCGCGTTCACTTCGTTGTTGAAGGCCGACCGGTTGCCATAGCTAGCGAACAGATTTTCCGCCCGACCGGCGGTGGCCTGCAGGCGCTGGATCAACTGGGGCAACTGCTGAACTGAACTGGCAATCTGATCGGCAGCCGCGGCTGCGGAGTTCAGCGCGTTGTTCAGGCTGCCCGCGGCATCCCCGCCCCGCAGGTCATTCAGAAGTCCCGTCGCAGCCTCCAGCGTGTTCGACAGGTTGCGGGGCAGTTGTTCGGCATCCTCGCTGCCCAGCATCGAGCGCAGGTCGGCCAGGATGCCTTCAGCCTGCAGGCTGATGCCGGCAAAGTCGAATTCCTCGACCGCGGCGGCGGCGGCATCGATCTGATCGACAAGGGCAGGCACATCGGTCGCGGCCGCGGAAACGGCCGTAAAGGCCTCGGAGGCCTCGTTCAGCATGCGCGCCAAGGTCTGGCCGCTGTCAGCGGCGCGCAGATCGCTGGTGATGGAGCCAATATCGGCCAAGGCCGTGCCACCCTCCTCGATGGCGCGGCGCAGGACGCCGGGAAGGGCCCGCGTGTCCTGCGCGCTGGCCAGGGCCGTGATGCTGTCCAGCGTGTCGCGGGCCGCGTTCAGCAGTTCTTCGATCGGCAGATTGCCGATGCGCTCGACCAAGCCCTGTGCGCTGGCGGTGAAGTTGTCCAAATCGCCCTCTACCGAAGGCAGAAGCGGATTGGGCCCGGTCTCCAGATCAATGGTGGCCGGCGCTGGATCGGGAATCTGCACCAATTCGACCATCAGCGAGGTGCCAAGGAAACCCGTACTGGCCAGCCGGGCCCTGAGTCCCTCGGCAACCTCCTTGGTCAACAGGGCAAGGGCATCCTCGGCAGAGGCATTTTCGGGCAGACCCAATCTGCGGGGAGATACGGCCAGTGTCACAAGTTGGCGCACTTGGGAGGCACCCTGCTCATCTTCCTGGATCGAAACGGCGATGTCGATCACCTGGCCGACCCTGAGGCCCTGGAACTGGACATCCGCGCCACGCGCCAGACCCTGCACCGAGTCGTTGATCAGCATCCCAAGGCGCAGCCGGTCAGTGTCATCGCTGGCAAACAAGGTGTTGCGAGCCGTGTTCTCGTCAGCTTGGACAACAAACTCCTGTCCCGGCTGGATGGGGTTTCCGCCGCTGACGATGGTGTCGAAGGCAACGCCACCCTGCAGGACCGAAGAAAGCGAATTGACGTTGAAGGCCACGCCCTGAGCACCAAGCGACAGCGAGAAGCCTGACGTGTCCCAGAAAACACTGGTGGTCGTCAGCCGCGCGTCATGCGGAGCCTCGACAAAGGCATCCGCCAGCACACGGTCGTCCGCGTCAGACAAACGGATATTTTCGACCCGTCCCACCTCGACGCCCCGAAAGAGAACCGGAGCACCCTCGTTCAGGCCGTCGGCACTGTCCATCGACAGGGTGACCCAAGTGCCTGGCTGGTCGCTGCGCACAAGGGGCGGGCGATCCAGCCCGACGAACCGATCAGTCGGAACCGAAATTTCTGAATCCCAATAGCCTTCGATGAAAGCCCCTGTCAGGACCGTATCCAGACGCGTGACACCTTGGGCGGTCACCTGCGGGCGCACGATCCAGAATGCGGCCTCGTTATCGATAAACTGGGCAAGATCGGCATCGATCCTGATGGATACCACCACCCGGGACAGATCCTCGGTAAATTTGACAGCCTCGACCCGACCGACGGTGATTTCGCGGAAACGCAGGGTCGTGTCGCCTGCCGTGATTCCGGTTGCGTCCGCAAATTCAACCTCGATGATCGAGCCGCGATCCCGAAAAGCGTTCCAGGCGATACCCAGAGTGACGATCAGTGCGATGATCGGCACGATCCAGATGACATTGACCCCCGCCTGTGCCGCCCGGGCAGCGGTCTTTCGCACCGGGCTGGCCGGTTTCAGGGGCGGGGGCATGTCACTCATCGGGTCGGGATCCTTGATCGTCGGACGCAGTCTGGCTCCTTGACCGCAAGGGCAGGCCCCGCCAAATCAATCGTGCGTCGAAACTCTGCGCAGAAAGCATGGTGAAGGCAACAGACAGCGCAAAGGAGACCGCTGCGGGACCCGGATGAATCGAGGCGACGAAACCCAGTTGCACCAGTGCCGACAGGATAGCCACGACGAATACGTCGATCATCGACCAGCGACCAATAAATTCCACCACCTCATAGACCTTCAGGCGGGTATGGGCCTGTTCTGGCGTTGCCGGACGACCCGCGACCGTGGCCAGCCATGCAATCGAAAGGAACTTGCCCACGGGCACGATGATTGAGGCCACGAACACGATGATCGCGATGTCATAACTGCCGTGGTGGATCAGTTCGGCCACACCGCCGAGGATCGTGGCCTCGGAATTGCCTGCAAGGCCGGCAAAGGTCTGGGTGCGCATCATCGGAAAGACGTTCGCGGGAATATAGGCGATCAGGCCGGCCAGCCACCACGCCCACACCGCCTGCAGGCCCCGCCGGTCCGGTGGCACCAGCGCTGCCCCGCAACGGTGGCATTGCGGCTGATCCTCGGGCCAGACGCGACCACAGCTGTGACAGCCGACCAGCCCGGCGCGATGTGCCGTCAGGACAGGGCCATGAGGATGCGGTTCGGGAAGGCTCATGCATCGGCCTTGGCGGGCGAGGCAGGATCGGGTCCGGGGCCCGGGTCGGCGAATTCAGTCTGCATTCCTGAGTCCTCGATCGCGTCCCAGATCGATGTCTGGCACATGAACGCCCGCGAGGCGAGATTCACGAAGATCAGCGCGCAAAAGGCCCAGAAAGCCGGGCCCAGCTGCACCGTCGCCAATCCGGCCACCTTGACCAGCGCCACCGCCGTGCCGATCACGAAGATCTCGGCCATGGACCAGGGGCGCAGCACCTCGGACCAGCGGAAGGCGCGCGCGGCCTGACGATACGGGGGACGTCCCTGCGCCAGCGGAGCCAGCGTATAGACCAGCAGGAAGGAGCGGATGATCGGCAAGCCGATGATCATTGCCAGCACCGCCAGAACCAAGGGCAGCAGAACCCCGTCGGCAAAGGCCAGTGCGACGTCAAAAAGGGAGCTGGCGTTGCCGAAGCCCATGGTCGAAACTTCCAGAAAGGGAAAGAACACCGCCCCCACCAGCAGCACCATCGAGGTGAAGGACAGCGCGATCAACTGGGCAAAGGCGCCGTCGCGCGGCTTGGCCAGGACGGTGCCGCAGCGGATGCAGCGCGCGGTTTCGCCCAAGTCCAGCTCTTCCTCGACATGCAGGGCATCGCAGCGCGGACAGGCCATGAGCCCTCGCCCGGTCTTCAGATCATAGGATGTTTCGCGTTCCATTCCCGAAAGATAGGCCCGTCAGGTGCAGGCGCAAGCATCTGTCGTTTAAGGCACGCAGAATTGCGCGGCCACCGCGGCTTCAGTGCCGCGATCCGGCCTTGGCAGCCGAAGTGAGCACGACCTGACGAGGGCTGTTCCCGGCAGCATGATGGGTTTGTGCCAGCCTGAACGACAGCGACAGCTTGTAGGAACTGGCTTCTTGCCGGGCCTTGATTTCTCCCTCCAACTGCATCGAGAACGCCTCGATGAGCTGGCTGCCAAGGCCGGAACCGCCGCGTTGAGGACGATCCCCTGTCGAGTTCTCGATTTCGAGCAGGCCGCGTCCGGGCTCGGGTGCGGTGAGGGCGATGCGGACCCAGGCCTCGGCCCCTCCCGGTGCATCGGCGTATTTCAGGGCGTTGGTGAAGGCTTCTGTCGCCAGAAGGGTCAAAGGCACGGCCTGATCGGGCTGCATGGCCAAGGGCTGGATGTTGAGGCTGACACGAAGGTCCCGGCCGCTGCCTTGCGACACACTGGTCAGCTGCGAGATGATGTCGGAGATCAGCTGATCCGCTTCGACCGCGTCCAGCTGTTCAGCCTGATAAAGGTTGCGATAGATGGTCGCCAAGGCCGCCACCCGATCCTGAACCGAGCGGAGAACACGCTTGGCATCGGGATCATCGATCAGCCGGCTCTGCATGTTGATGATCGACGCGATCAGTTGCAGGTTGTTCTTGACGCGGTGATGGACCTCTTTCAGCAGCACGGTCTTTTCCGAAACCGCCTGCTCCATCGCCTCTTCGTCCCGGATCAGGATGCGGGCCATGTTATGGAAGGTTTGACTGACGTCGGCGATTTCGGTCGGAGCGCCTTCCAGCACCGGAGGCGCGCTGTCACGATTGCCGATGGCAAAGCGACGCATCTGTCCACGCAGAACAGTGATGTGGCGCAGGACCAGCCTGAAGACCGCAAAATAGGCCACTGCAAGCGAGACGACCCACAAGGCAACCGGGAGCAGCACTGCGCCAAAGCGCGACAGCTGAAACACCCCTACGCCAGCTGTCTGTGGGCTCCAACTCCCCAAGGCATATACCAGTCCGGGAACGACCGGCACGACGGTAAAGACGCGGTTTTCGCCATTGTTGGCCCGGGCCCGGAATGTGGTCTCTCCTTGGCCCAGCAGGCTGACCAGAGGCACATCGTGAGGCAGCAGGGCCTCGGAGTCGGCCGCGGCTCCGTCGGCATTCAGGATTTCGCCCAGGTTGTTGAAGGTCAGGATTCGCGCGCCTTCGGTCCCGAAATCCATGGCATGGGTCGAGCGAAGAAGCTCTTGCGACAAAGAAACGGCGGTGAAACCCAGAAGCTCGCGGTCGCGGTAAAGAGGCTGCATCACCACGACGACGGCTTCCTGGCTGATGGGGCCGTTGGCCAGGGAAATCACCGTTGTCATCGGCGCCTGAGCGAAACGCTGCACGAAGGACAGATCCGAAAGGTCCAGTTCCAGTGGCGCGGGTACCCCGGAATTGCACGTGGTTCTGCCATCCAGTCGAACAAAGGCTGCCTGATTGTAGGTGCCGCTGCGCTGGACAAAGTTGCGCAACCTGTCCGAACAATCGAACGGCCGGTCGAGACTGTCCAGAACCGCGGGTCCCAAGGCGTCTGCCGATCCCAGGGCACTTTGCAGAAGGGCACGTTCACCGGCTGCGGCAGAGGCGGTCCGTCCCAGAAGCGCGATTTCCGCACTGCGTTCGGCCTGTCGGGAAAGATGCAGGTTCTGGACCAGTGAGATCAGGCCGATGGGAAGGATGGCGACCGAAAGGAGGCCGCCAAGGCGAAAGCCGAGGCGGCGCGTGAAATCCAGTCGTTCGGTGAACCGTCGCAGCACCGGCCTCGCCTCAGCGAGAGCTGAAGTTGTTCTGCGCCATCACGGCAAGGGTGGCCTGATCAGTCATGTTCAGCTCTTCCCCTTGTTCCAGGTGCAGCAACTCGGCCAGCTTGCGGCGGCCTCGGTTTGCACGGGACTTGACGGTGCCGACTGCCACCCCGGTCATGTCGGCGGCTTCCTCGTAGGAAAAGCCGGAGGCGCCGACCAAGATCAGGGCTTCGCGCTGCTCATCAGGCAGTTTTTCGAACGCTACCCTGAAATCCTTGAGCGCAAGGCGGCCATCGTGGTCGGGACGGGTTGCCTGACGCGCAGCATGGATGCCGTCGCTGTCGCTGACCTCGCGCTTGGTCTTGCGTCGCGCGGAGTAGAACGTGTTGCGAAGGATGGTGAACAACCAGGCGCGCAGGTTCGTGCCTGCCTGAAACTTGTCCATGTTGGTCCAAGCCTTGACGATCGTGTCCTGGACCAGGTCATCGGCTGCAGCCCCTTCGCGCGTCAGCGACAACGCAAAGGCACGCAAGGCGGGCAGGTGATCCACCAGCTGATCGCGTGGGTTGGGCATCGCGAGATTCGTCATAGGGAGTGGACACCGTCAATCAGGAGGGCGCAGGGCCGGAACGTGTGCAGCAGGGTCATTGCTGATCCTGAAGTTTTTTCAGCAGCTCAAGAAACCGATCCGGAATCTCGTCTGTCGCATCCTGTTCGTAAACGCGTTTGAGGTTCTCGTCGATCTGCTTTTCCACTGCCGCTCTCCGACGGTCATCTCGCTTCGGTGTCATATTCGTGTTAGTCCCGACATTCTTGTGCGCACTGGATGCAACCGATAGGGGGTCATGATGGTTCCTTGCAATATACGAATTAAGAGGACTGTGTGATGACTGCTGCCGACCTGGCAAATTCAATCGGGCGCGAGCTTCCGTTCCTGCGCCGCTATGCACGTGCCTTGACCGGCAGCCAAAGTGCCGGCGACAACTATGCGGCCGCCACACTGGAAGCCATTCTGACCGACCGTTCGGTCCTGAGTGGCGAGGATGACCTGCGTATCGGCCTGTTCAAGACCTTTCATGCCATCTGGCAAAGCTCGGGACAGCCCGTCGAAGATGCGGACATGAGCGCCCGCGAGCGGACTGCCCAAAGCCATCTGAAAGGTTTGACCCCCAATTCCCGTGAAGCGCTGTTGCTGCGCACCATCGAGGAACTGCGGACGGACCAGATTGCCCGTGTGATGCAGATCGATGCGGCCGAGGCAGAAGAACTGGTCCAGATCGCCCTGAACGAGATGGGCAACGCTTTGCGCGGCAAGGTCATGGTCATCGAGGATGAAATGATCATTGCCATGGACATCAAGGGCATCGTCCAGGCGATGGGCCACGAGGTCACGGGCGTCGCCCGCACCCACACGGCTGCGATCGAACTTGCCGGCAAGTACCGCCCCGACCTGATCCTGGCGGATATCCAGTTGGCCGATGGGTCCTCGGGAGTGGATGCGGTGAACGAACTGCTGTCCAGTCTGGGTGATATCCCGGTGATCTTCATCACCGCTTTCCCCGAGCGTCTGCTGACAGGAGACCGGCCTGAGCCTGCTTTCCTGATCTCCAAGCCTTATAGCGAGGAGCAGGTTCGCTCGGCCGTCAGTCAGGCAATGTTCTTTGCCTCGACCGAAGGGCTGGAGGTCTGAGAACCGGTATCGGAGATGAGACGGGCGCCCCAAGGGGGCGCCTTTTTCATTTGGCCTTTTCAGCCAGTATCTCGTCAAAGCCGCGACGTGCCTCGCGGGCCGCCCGCAACCGGCGGCGGCGCGCCATTTCGACATTGATCAGCGCGCCCAGCAGCACCGAGAATCCGGCCAGATAAAACCACATCAACAGCGCGATCACGGTGCCGATCGAGCCGTAAAGCCGATTATAGCTGTTGAACGCACCCAGATAGGCCGAGAAGGCGATGGACCCTGCCGACCACAGCACGGCCGCGAAGAAGGCCCCACGCGTGAAGATCGGCGTTCGCGGCGTCTTCACATTGGGACCATAGCGGTAGAGGATCCCGATGGTCAGGATGACCAGAATGAACATTCCGGCCCAGGGAAGAGCCGTGACCAGCAAGGACCGCACCGGGGCGACCACGAAAAAGTTCAGGAGGAGTGGCACGATCACGATGGTCGCCAAGCCCGCCAAGGAAATTCCCACGATGACCAGCGTCAGCGCATAGGCCAGAACAAAGCCGAAGATCGTCGAATGGGCCCGAACTCCGTAGGCTGCGTTCAGTCCTCGAATCAGTGCATCCACGCCGGCGCGTGCCGCGATCGTCGCAATCAGAAAAGACACAAAGGAGGTCCAGCCGACCGCGGTCTGCCCATTCGAGGTCAATGTCTCGACCTGATCGTCCACAATCTCGGAAGCCCCTCCCGGAAGAAATTCATGCGCCACGTCCACGTAGGTCAGAATAACGGCAGGATCGAACCACAGACTCCACAAGGCGATGATGGCAGCGAGGCCGGGAAAGACGGCGAACATGGCGTAGAAGGCAACCCCGGCCGCGATCAGCGTCATGTGGGTCTTGTCCATCCGTTCGAAAACGGCGGCCCAGAACGACCCAAATTCGCGCATCCAGTCCAGCATCCAGCCCCGCCTTGCATTTAGGTGAGAATGTGCCCTGCTGATACCTGACGCAAGACTGTCGTCAGGAGGAAGAGTAGCGCGACCAGACGGAGACGTCGCCCAGTTTCGCCACAAAGGCGGCATGTGCCTCGGCTTCGACCACTGTCAGGCGGGAGGGCAAGGCACGAGGTCGCGGCGCCCGAGGTTGCATGGGTCCATCGGCGCTGACCTTGTTGGAGACGGATTGCCCGGGCTGGCCCAGAACCAGATCCGGTTGGCGTCCTCCAATCAGTTCAAGGTAGACCTCGGCCAGAAGTTCGCTGTCGAGAAGGGCCCCGTGGAGATCGCGTCCCGAGTTGTCCACGCCGAAGCGGCGGCAAAGCGCATCCAGCGACGAGGGTGAGCCCGGAAACTTGACGCGCGCCAGGGCGAGCGTGTCCAAGGCCCGTGACCAGGGGAGGACAGGATGTCCTGCACGCTTCAATTCGGCATTCAGGAATTTCATGTCAAAGCTGGCATTGTGGATGACCAACTTGGCGTCTTCACCAATGAAATCGATGAAAGCTTCGGCGATCTCGGCAAACTTGGGTTTATCCCGCAGAAAGTCGTCGCCCAGTCCATGAACGTCGAAGGCCTCTTTCGGCATCGACCGTTCCGGATTGATATAGACGTGGAAGGTGCGGCCGGTCGGCAGGTGGTTCAGCAGTTCGATGGCCCCTATCTCGACGATGCGATCCGCGCCCTCGGCTTCGAAGCCTGTGGTTTCAGTGTCCAGAACGATCTCACGCATGGGGAATGACCTCGTTGATGATACGGATGACGGCTGCACGGGCGCCGACCATAGTGTCGGTCGGAATGATCCAGTCAGCGCGCGTCCTCTTTTCCGCATCCGGCATCTGCCGTGCAAGGATCATCTGCAGTGCCTGCGGAGTCATGCCTGGCCGCGCCAGCACACGGGCGCGTTGCGTGTCACCATCAGTGGTCACGACAGCGATGCCATCAACATTTGGCGACGAGCCGCTTTCGAACAAGAGCGGGATGTCCAGCACCACCAAGGGCGCGTCGGAATGCCGCGCAATGAAACTCTGCCGGTCCTTGGCCACAAGCGGATGCACAAGACCTTCGAGACGCGACAAAGCATCAGGATTCCTTGACAGCAGAGCCTTGAGGGCTGAGCGATCGATGCCACCCTTTGCCAAGCTTTCGGGAAAGGCCGCAGCGACAGGGGCAACGGCCGCTCCTCCGGGCGCATAAAGGCGGTGGACCGCTTCATCCGCATCCCAAACGGGATGACCAAGATCGCGGAAGATCTGGGCGGTGGTGGATTTCCCCATCCCGATGCTTCCGGTCAGCCCCAAACGAAAGCTCATGAAAGGGCGATCCTGCGGGCTTCGTCATCGACATCAGGACGGCGCCCGAACCAGCGTTCAAATCCCGGGGCCGCCTGGTGCAAGAGCATGCCCAGCCCGTCGACCACCTGGCAGCCATGGGCCTCCGCCTCGACCAGAAACGGTGTCATCAGCGGCGTATAGACCAGATCGGTGACCAGAGCGTCGGGCGAAAGCGCGTCCAGCGGCACGCGCAGCGGCTGCTTGCCATCCATGCCCAAAGAGGTGGCGTTGACCACGGTTGTCGCCCCCTCCAGCATGTGCCCGACCTGCGCCCAGTCATAGACAACAAGGCGCGCTCCGAATTCGGCCTTGATCTGTTCGGCACGCAACCGCGTACGATTGGCGATCCGCAGTTCGCGGACCCCGCAATCCAGCAAGGAGGCGACGACAGCTCTCGCGGCGCCTCCTGCTCCTATGACCGCGGCCGGTCCCTGATCCGGTTGCCAGTCGGGTGCTTTCTGACGAAGATTTGCGATGAAACCATAACCGTCCGTGTTGTCCGCGTGGATCTTGCCGTCCGGGCGAAAGATCAGCGTGTTCGCGGCTCCGATCAGCGCAGCGCGGTCGGTCACCGTGTCGGCCAGTGTCAGCACGGCCTCCTTGTGGGGAATGGTGACATTGGCACCGACAAAACCGGCACGCGGCAGGATCCGCAGAACCTCGGCCAAATGCTCGGGCGCGACCGGGAGCGGGATGTAATGTCCGGGGAGGCCGTAACGCGCCAACCAGTGCCCGTGCAGACGGGGCGACCGGGAATGGGCAATGGGCATGCCGATGACACCGGCAAGCGGTGCGTGGCGGACGGGGCTGACAGAAGAAGCGTCATTCATGGGCGCCTAAACTCATCACTGAACAATTCTGTCCCGAAGACTAGGCACCAAGACGAAGAATAAGAAGAGAAAAACAGCCCTCGATCTGCAGGTCCGTGGCGACGGGCTGCGCTGTGGACAAGTCGCAGGGGGAATCGGGTCGAGGCTTGGAGACAAGAGCGTCAAGTGAAATGCAGTGCCGGTTTTGGCCTGCAACGAAAACAGAACAAGGCGGACTTCTCAACAAGAGTACAACTTAGATGTCCGAAGGACCGAATCTGTGGACAGGATCATCTCCTGCAGATTATCCGCCAACTTATCCACATTGGATATCTATGTTTGCAAACATTTTTCTGTGCTTGGGGGCTCTCATCTACAGGACTATCCACAACGCCTGATTCTGGGGATCCGAGGGTGGAACAGACTCGCAATCCCCTTGTCCACAGCCCCTACTTCAACAACATTCCTTTCTCTTTTCTTTCTATTTAAGAGAAGGAAACGAGAGGTTCCGATGTTCGACTGGCTTGCCCTGATCTATCCTTATGTGAAGGCTTTTCACGTGATGGCGGTGATTTCTTGGATGGCAGGGCTGTTCTATCTGCCGCGGTTGTTCGTTTATCACGCCGAACGCGGCGTCCATGGCAGCGAACCCACCGGCAGTTTCGTCATCATGGAAGACAAGCTGCTGCGGCTGATCATGAATCCGGCCATGATTGCGACGTGGCTCAGCGGCCTGACGCTTGTCATGACACCCGGCATTGTCAGCTGGACGATGACTTGGCCTTGGGTCAAGGCGGGCTGCGTCCTGGCGATGACTTGGTTTCACATGTGGTGCGCCCGTGAGCGCAGGCTGTTGTCGAACGGAGCCAAGCAGACCGGTCGGCGATACCGCTTGATGAACGAGGTGCCGACGCTGCTGATGGTCGGCATTGTCAGCGCGGTCATCATCAAGTTCTGAGCGAAAAGATTGACTCGTGAGGCGAGGAGGCTTATCAGCCGCGCAACCCCGGCCGTCCGGTGCGGGATTCTCCGAACACTTGCCTTGTGCCATCCGATCTGACGGAGTGGCCGAAAGTACGCGCAGCCATGACTGAAGAACGCCTTAACCTTTCCGAACTGAAGGCCAAGAGCCCGGCCGATCTGCTGTCGATGGCGGAGGAATGGGAAATCGAGAACGCCTCGACCATGCGCAAGGGCGAGATGATGTTCTCGATCCTCAAGGAGCATGCGGAAGAGGGCTGGGACATCGGCGGCGAAGGGGTGCTGGAGGTTGTGCAGGACGGCTTCGGGTTTCTCCGCTCGCCAGAAGCCAATTACTTGCCAGGTCCGGACGACATCTATGTCAGCCCTGATATGATCCGCCAGCATTCGCTGCGTACAGGCGACA
>NZ_JBKGUN010000010.1:0-26961 GCF_046462195.1 Paracoccus sp. (in: a-proteobacteria)
CATTGCTGGACAGCCAGTTGGCCACGCTGGAGCCGCCGCTGCCGTCCGAAAATGCCCTGCCCCTCGACATCGCGCATCCCTTGGACGAACTGGTCGAGGCGGCGGCCGCCGCTCTCCGGAGCTGACAGAGTCGTCGACAGCTATTCCCCGGACGAGCATTAAGGATTATTCCTGTCCGACCAGGCAGGAAGTGAAATGATGCGTGTCGACCTGATCATCTTTGACTGCGACGGCGTCATCGCCGACAGCGAGGTCCTGTCTGCCGAGGTGCTGATCGGCCAACTGGCGCAGTTGGACATCACGGTCACCATGCAAGACGTGCGGCGCGATTTTCTTGGCCGCAGTTTTCCGACCGTTGCGGCCACGATCAGAGACCGCTTTGCCCGCACCCTGCCGGCCGATTTCGAGGCCATCTATCGCGCCCGCCTGTCGGAGCGGTTCGGCACCGAACTTGTGCCGACCCCCGGCTTGGTGGCGATGCTGCAGGCGCTGGACAGGCCCGCCTGCATCGCCACCTCATCCAGCCCCCCACGGGTGGCTCGCACGCTGCAGGTGCTGGGCTTGTCTGACCGCTTTGGCCCCCATGTCTTCACCGCCAGCCAAGTGGCGCGCGGCAAGCCCGCCCCCGACCTGTTCCTGTTTGCCGCCGCCCAGATGGCCTGCGCGCCCTGCCATGCCTTGGTGATCGAGGACAGCGGCCCTGGCCTGGAGGCAGCCCGTGGCGCCGGGATGCGCGTGCTCCATTATCGCGGCGGCTTGCACCTGGCGGGCGAGCCGCCGGTCCCCGGCGTTGACGGCTTTGACGACTGGCGCCATTTTCCCGGCCTTCTCGCCCGGATCGAGGACGGGATATGAGCCAGAACCGCTTTACCCCCGAGAGCACCCGACTGGATGACGCCGCCCGCGCCGGCTGGCTGTATTACGTCGCTGGCAACACCCAGGACGAAATCGCGCGCAAGATGGGCGTCAGCCGGCAAACGGCGCAGCGACTGGTTGCGATGGCGCTGGCCGAGCGGCTGGTCAAGGTGCGCCTGGACCACCCGATCGGGCGCTGCATGGATTTGGCCGCCGCCCTGCGCGACCGGTTCGAACTGGCCACGGCTGAGGTCGCCCCTTCGGATCCAGATGCGCCCGAACTGCTGACCGGCATCGCCATTGCGGCCGCCGCCCATCTGGAACGCGTGCTGAAGTCGCCCGAGCAGCGGATCATCAGCCTTGGGACGGGCCGCAACCTGCGCGCCATGGTCGAGCAGTTGCCAACGATGTCTTGCCCCCAGCACATCATCGTGTCCCGCCTTGGGAACATGATGCAGGACGGCTCGGCCACGCCCTACAATGCAACGATCCGTCTGGCGGAACGGATCGGGGCTCCTCATTACCCCTATCCTTTGCCGGTTCTGGCGCGCGATGCGTCCGAGCTGGCCGCGATGCAGGCCCAGCAGGCGGCGCGAAACACCATTGGCCTGTGCGCCCGCGCAGACCTGTCATTGGTCGGCATCGGACAGATGGACCGGACCGCGCCCCTTCATGTGGACGGATTCCTTCCCGAAGCCGATATAAAGGAACTGGCCCGCGCCGGCGCGGTGGGCGAGATCACCGGCTGGGTTTACGACTCGGAAGGACAGATCATCGATTGCGCCTTCAACCGCCGGGTCGCCTCGGCTCCGCTGCCGCCAGCGTCCGAGCGGGCGGTCGTCGCCCTTGCATCGGGTCAAGCCAAGGTGCCAGCGATTCGAGCAGCCCTGAAGGGACAGCTGATCAATGGGCTGATCACGTCGGAAGTGACCGCCGAAGGCTTGCTGGAATAAAAAGTAAAGTTATTTCAAATGGCTGTTCGACAGCAACGAAAGCTTCAAGGGTCAGTTGACAGAATTTTGTTATCGGGTGAGTATATGCCCGTCGGAAGGGCAAATGCTCAACCGCCAAGGGAGGAATTCATGAACACGACTTTCCGCGCCCTTCTGGGTGCTACGGCCCTGTGCGCTGTCGGCGGCATCGCCCAAGCCCAGGACAATGTGACGCTGACCATTGCAACGGTAAACAATGGCGACATGATCCGCATGCAGTCGCTGACGTCGGACTTTACGGAAAAGAACCCCGGCATCACTCTTGAATGGGTCACGCTGGAGGAAAACATCCTGCGGGAACGCGTCACCACCGACATCGCCACCAATGGCGGCCAGTATGACGTCCTGACCATCGGCACCTACGAGGTGCCTATCTGGGCGCGTCAGGACTGGCTGAGCCCCTTGACGGACCTGCCTGAAGGCTATGACGTCGACGACTTGGTTCCGGCCGTGCGCGAGGCACTGTCCGTGGACGGCACACTCTACGCCGCGCCCTTTTATGCCGAATCCGCCATGGTGATGTACCGCACGGACCTGGCCGAGGCTGCGGGCGTGACCATTCCCGACAATCCCACCTGGACAGACATCAAGACCGCTGCCGAGGCGATGACCGACAAGAGCAACGAGGTTTACGGCATCTGCCTGCGCGGCAAGCCGGGCTGGGGCGAGAACATGGCCTTCCTGACCGCCATGGCCAACAGCTATGGTGCGCGCTGGTTCGACACCGAATGGGCACCGCAGTTCGACAGCCCCGAATGGCAGGAAACGCTGAGCGATTACCTGACGCTGATGAACGAATACGGTCCTCCCGGCGCGTCGTCGAACGGCTTCAACGAAAACCTGTCGCTGTTCCAGCAGGGCAAGTGCGGCATGTGGATTGACGCAACCGTCGCCGCCAGCTTCGTGACCGACCCCGAGGATTCCACCGTGGCAGACAGCGTGGGCTTCGCGCAGTTCCCCAACAAGGACGGGGTGGACAACCACGGCAACTGGCTGTGGGCATGGAACCTCGCGATCCCGGCCTCCAGCCAAAAGCAGGACGCGGCCAAAACCTTCGTGGCTTGGGCGACCAGCAAGGATTATACCAACATCGTGGCCGAGGCCGAGGGCTGGCGTGCGGCCCCTCCGGGCACGCGGACCTCGCTTTATGAGAACCCCGAATACCAGGAGGCGGCGCCTTTCGCAGCACAAACCCTCGAGGCCATAAATGCGGCGAACACGCAAAAGGCTTCGGTTCAGGATGTCCCCTACACGGGGGGCCAGTTCGTCGCGATCCCCGAGTTCCAGGGCATCGGCACGGCAGTCGGGCAAACCTTCTCGGCAGCACTGGCCGGCCAGATGTCCGCAGAGGATGCACTGGCCGCGGCCCAGTCCACCACAGCGCGCGAGATGGCACGCGCCGGCTACCCCAAGTAAGCCGCCCGCGCCGTCCCGGCTCCGGGGCGGCGCATCCCATTGCCCCGAAGGACGCATCCCATGGCCACCCGCCAGACCCAGAGTCTCGCGCGTCTGATGCGCGCACCCGCCATCATCCTGCTGCTGATCTGGATGATCGTCCCGTTGGGGATGACGCTCTATTATTCGTTCCTGAACTACAACCTGCTGAACCCCACAGGGACCAGTTGGGCTGGTTGGTTCAACTATCAGTATTTCTATACCGACCCGGCCTTCTTTGACGCGATCCGGAACACGCTGGCGCTGGTGCTGGGCGTTCTGGCGATCACCGTCATCGGCGGCATCGCGATCGCGATGCTGATCGACAAGCCGATCCTTGGCCAGGGAATCGTGCGGATCCTGATCATCTCTCCATTCTTCGTGATGCCGCCGGTGGCCGCACTGATCTGGAAGAACATGATCATGCATCCAAGTTATGGCGTGCTGGCGGACATCGCGCGGTTCTTCGGGGCGCAGCCGGTGGACTGGTTCGCGCAGTATCCGCTGACCTCGATCATCATCATCGTGTCGTGGCAATGGCTGCCCTTTGCCACGCTGATCCTGCTGACCGCCCTCCAGTCGCTGGACGGGGAACAGATGGAAGCCGCCGAAATGGACGGTGCGGGCGCCATCAGCCGGTTCATCCACCTGATCCTGCCGCACATGGCCCGTGCGATCACCGTTGTGATCCTGATCCAGACGATCTTCCTTCTGGGCATCTATGCTGAAATCCTCGTGACCACGAACGGCGGACCGGGCAACGCCTCGACCAACCTGACCTATCTGATCTATCGCGCCGCGCGATTGAACTTCGACATCGGCGGCGCGGCGGCCGGCGGCATCATCGCGGTCATCCTGGCCAACCTCATCGCCATCTTCCTGATGCGCGCTGTCGGCCGGAACTTGGACTGAGGAGCACCCCATGGCACGCGCCGTCACCACCCGCACCCGGATCGGCTATACCGTGGCCGCTTGGCTGGTCGCCCTGCTGATCTTCTTTCCGATCCTTTACACGATCGTCACCAGCCTCAAGACCGAACAGGAGGCCATTTCGGGCTTCAGCCTGATCCCGTCCTTCACGCTGGCAAGCTTCGAGGCCGTCCAGACCCAGAACAACTACTGGAAGCCTTTCACCAACTCGGTGATCCTGGCCGTCGGCTCGACGCTGCTGGCGCTGGTCGTGGCGATACCGGCCGCATGGGCCATGGCCTTTTCACCCACCAAGCGCACCAAGGACATCCTCATGTGGATGCTGTCCACCAAGATGATGCCTGCTGTGGCCGTGTTGGTGCCGATCTATCTGATCTTCCTGCGCACCGGTCTGATGGACACGCGCATCGGCCTGACGGTCCTTTTGATGCTCATCAACCTGCCGATCGTGGTCTGGATGTTGTACACCTATTTCCGCGAGATCCCCGGAGAGATCCTGGAAGCCGCGCGGATGGACGGGGCGGGCCTGCGGGACGAGATCCTGTATGTGCTGACACCCATGGCTGTGCCGGGCATTGCCTCGACCATGCTGCTGAACGTCATCCTGGCCTGGAACGAAGCGTTCTGGACGATCCAGTTGACCACCACCAACGCGGCGCCCTTGTCGGCATTCATCGCGTCCTTTTCCAGCCCGCAGGGGCTGTTCTGGGCGAAACTCTCGGCGGCGTCGGTCATGGCCATCGCGCCGATCCTGATCATGGGCTGGTTCAGCCAGAAACAACTCGTCCGCGGCCTGACCTTCGGCGCCGTGAAATAAGGAGGACGATGATGGGACGCATCACCCTGGACAACGTGACCAAGCGCTTTGGCGACGTCGAGGTCATCCCGCCGCTGAACCTGGACATAGAGGATGGCGAGTTCGTCGTTTTCGTCGGCCCTTCAGGCTGCGGGAAATCGACCCTGCTGCGCCTGATCGCGGGGCTGGAGGATACATCCGGCGGGCGCATCCTGATCGATGCCAAAGATGCCACGGACACGCCGCCCGCCAAGCGGGGACTGGCGATGGTATTCCAGTCCTATGCGCTTTACCCGCATATGTCGGTGCGCAAGAACATCGCCTTCCCGATGCGCATGGCGGGTGTCGATCAGGCCGAGCAGGACCGTCGGATCGAGGCGGCGGCCAAGGCCCTGAACCTGACAGCCTATCTGGACCGTCGTCCGGGCCAGCTGTCAGGCGGTCAGCGCCAGCGCGTGGCCATTGGCCGCGCCATCGTGCGCGAACCTTCGGCCTTCCTGTTCGACGAGCCGCTTTCGAACCTCGATGCCGCACTGCGCGTCGGCATGCGGCTCGAAATCAGCGAGTTGCACAACCGGTTGAAGACCACGATGATCTATGTGACCCATGATCAGGTCGAGGCCATGACCATGGCCGACAAGATCGTCGTCCTGCAGGCCGGCCGGATCGAACAGGTGGGCAGTCCGATGGACCTTTACCGCGCGCCGCGCAACGTCTTCGTCGCAGGCTTCATCGGCAGCCCCCGGATGAACCTGATGAACGGCGTGCCCGCCGCCGAGTACAGCGCCACGACCATCGGCATCCGCCCGGAACACATCGCGGTCTCTCCAAGCGAAGGAAAGTGGAAGGGACGTGTTGGTGTCAGCGAACATCTGGGCAGCGACACGTTCTTCTATGTCGAGAACACTGGCTTGGCCGAAACACTCACCGTCCGCGTCGGCGGGGACATTGACCTCCACCATGGCGACACGGTCTGGCTGACCCCCGACGCCGCCCATATCCATCGCTTCGACGATCAAGGAAACCGTATCGCATGAGACTCGAAGGTAAGGCCGCGCTGATCACGGGGTCCGCGCGCGGTATCGGGTTGGAATTTGCCCGCGCTTATCTGCGTGAAGGCGCGCGCGTCGCGATCTGCGACATCAATGAGGCTGCCGCGCAGGCTGCTGCCCATGATCTGGGCGAGGGTGCAATTGCCGTCGTGCTGGACGTGACCGACCAGGCCAGCATCGATACCTGCATGGCAGCGGTGGAACAGGCCTTCGGCGGCATCGACATCCTGATCAACAACGCGGCCCTGTTCACCGCCGCTCCGCTGACCGACATCACGCGCCAGGATTATGACCGCGTTTTCGCGGTGAACGTGCAAGGTGCGCTGTTCATGATGCAGGCCGTGGCGCGATCGATGATCACGCGCGGGAAGGGCGGAAAGATCATCAACATGGCCTCTCAGGCCGGGCGAAGAGGCGAGGCCCTGGTTGCTGTTTATTGCGCCAGCAAGGCCGCCGTGATCAGCCTGACCCAGTCCGCGGGCCTGAACCTGATTGCCCATGGCATCAACGTCAACGCCATTGCTCCCGGTGTCGTCGACGGCGAGCATTGGGACGGCGTCGACGCCTTCTTTGCAAAGTACGAAGGCAAGGCCCTTGGCCAGAAGAAGGCCGAGGTTGGCGCCGCCGTCCCGTATGGTCGCATGGGCACTGCTGCTGATCTCACCGGCATGGCAGTGTTTCTGGCCTCGTCCGATGCCGACTATGTCGTGGCCCAGACCTACAATGTCGACGGCGGCAATTGGATGAGCTGACGCCGGCTTTCTTACTCACCGGTTCCCGGCGCGGCCCATCAGGTCGCACTAAAAGCGTGCTTTGACGAAAGGTCCCACAATGACCATCAACCTTACCCAATCTGCCCTGCCGAGCCTTCCCGATCAGGTTGCCCACCCGAACTATGACCGCACCGGGCTGCGTCCCGGCATTCTGCATGTCGGTGTCGGCAACTTTCACCGCGCCCACATGGCTTGGTACCTGGACCGCTTGTTCGAAACCGGCCGCGATCATGACTGGGCCCTGAAGGGTGCAGGTGTTCGTCCCGGTGATGCCGCCATGCGCGAGCGGCTGGCCGCGCAGGACTGGCTGACCACCTTGGTGGAACTGGACCCGAAGGGACTGTCCGCGCGGGTGCTGGGATCAATGGTGGATTTCGTCGCGGTCGATCCGGCGGAAACCATTGCGGCCATGGCCGACCCGGCCATCCGCATCGTCTCGCTGACGATCACCGAGGGCGGGTATTACGTGGACGCCAAGAGCGACGGTTTCGACGCGGGTCACCCCGACATGATCCACGACGCGGCAAATCCGGACAGCCCGCGCAGTGTCTTCGGCATGATCCTGGCAGCCTTGCGCGCGCGCCGGGCGGCGGACCATCCGCCTTTCACGATCCTGTCCTGCGATAACCTGCCGGAGAACGGTCATGTCTGCGCACGTACCGTCACCGGATTGGCGCAGATGTCGGACCCAGATCTGGCACGATGGGTGCATGAAAGCGTGGCCTTCCCGAACTCGATGGTTGATTGCATCACGCCCGCGACGTCGGATCGGGAACGCGCACTTGTGCGCGACCGGTTCGGCATCGAGGACGCGGCCCCGGTCGTGTGCGAGCCCTTCCGCCAATGGGTGCTTGAGGACAATTTTCCCCTTGGCCGCCCCGCACTGGAGGAGGTCGGCGCGGAATTCGTCACGGATGTCGGCCGGCACGAACTGATGAAGCTGCGCATCCTGAATGGTGGCCATGCCGCCATTGCTTATGCTTCGGCGCTGCTGGGACATCACTTCGTTCACGATGCCATGGCCGACCGCCAGATCGCGGACTGGCTGCGCGCACTCGAAACGCGTGAGATCATCCCGACCCTGCAGCCCATTCCTGGCGTCAGCTACGACGATTATCTGGCGCTGATCCTGTCTCGCTTTGGAAATCCCGAAATTGGCGACACCATCCCGCGCCTGTGTCTGGACGGCTCGAACCGCCAGCCCAAGTTCATCCTGCCGACATTGCGCGATCGTCTGGCCACCGGCGAGCCGATTGACGGTCTGGCGCTGGAGCTGGCTCTCTGGTGCCGGTATTGCCAAGGCACGACCGAGGCGGGCGAGTCGATCGCGCCCAATGACGACAACCATGAAAGCCTGCGAGAACGCGCATTGTCGGCACGCGAAAGGCCCGGCGCCTTTCTTGAGAACGTGACGGTCTTTGGTGACCTTGGCGGGTCCGAACCGCTGCACGCGGCCTTTGCGGCGCAATTGAATTCGTTGCACCGCCACGGGGTGCGGGCCGCCTTGACCGCTTATCTGGATGATCAGGCGGGAACCTTCAACCGAGACTGATCCTCGGGACTGCCGGCGGGCGTGGCCGTGATGTCGGTGCGCGTCCGCGGCAGGGCCTGGGGCTGTCCGCGCTGCAGATAGGCCAGCAGCGCTTCGCGGATTTCGCAGCGCAGATCAAAGGCACGTCCGGCATTGCCTGCACTGGCAAGGATACGGATTTCCGCTTCGCGCGGGGTGTAGTCGGTCACCTGCAGCGCAAAGACCTCGCCGTTCCACAGGCGCGAGGCACGGACGACACGCTCCGCCTCTGCCCGGAGCGCTGCCACGTCGACCGAGAAATCCAGATAGATCATCACGACGCCGATCAAGGTGGCATCACTGCGCGTCCAGTTCTGGAATGGTTGCTCCATGAAATAATTCAACGGCACGATTAGGCGGCGCTTGTCCCAGATCCGCACAACGACATAGGTTGCGGTGATCTCCTCCACATTTCCCCATTCCCCTTCGACAATCACCGCATCGTCGATGCGGATGGGCTGTGTCAGGGCCAGCTGGATGCCCGCCAGGAGGTTGCGCAGCACCGGTTGCAGCGCCAGGCCGACAACAATGCCCGCCGCCCCGGCCGAGGCCAGAAGGCTGACGCCGTATTGCCGCACGCCGTCGATGGTCATCAGCGCCGCACTGATCCCCAAGGCCACGATCAGAGTCGAGCCGACACGCTGCAGGATGCGCGTCTGCGTGATGTGCTTGCGGGCCAGCAGGTTGTCCTCGACATCCAGGCGAAAGCGCCGCAGGTGCAGCGTCATCCAGATCTCCAGTGCCGCCTTCAGGAACCAGGTCACGCATGCGATGAAGGCAATCAGCAGCAGGTGGCGCAGCAGGCGCCCCTCGATCATGGGCAGGCTGACGGCATTGGCGGCAAAGGAGAGGGCCACGATCATCAGGGCCAGCTGCACCGGCCCGCGCGTGCGGCGCAGAAGCGTGCGCCAGAAGTCGTCGCGCAGCAAACGGTTCAGCACCAGCCGATAGATCAGCAAGCACGCAATCCAGGAAAGGGCCAGCGCGATCAGGAAGACAAGGGTAGTCTGGGTCCAGGGGGTCATGTCATCTCGGGATATGGGGGCCTTGATGCGACGCGACGGTTAGGGGTTCGGCGTGCGCAACCTGAACACTCTTGGACAAGCCGGCGTTCCGCGCATTGGCATCAATAACCTTCCGGCCCGCCGATGGTGCCTGCACATGATGGAGTTGCGGGCGCCCATGTGCAGCCGGCAGGCGCCCCGTTTCACAGCATGAAGAAGGCTGCAGCCCCGACGACAAGAACGATCATGATCAGCGGCACCGCCAGCGTGCCCAAGGCCAACTTGCTACCGGTACTCTGGCTGGCACGATAATAGTCCATGTCTGCGGGTGCGCCGTTTTCTCCGGCCGACCGATCGACATCTGCGCCGGCTGCCGTCTCTGCGCGTGCCGCCTCGCCTGGCGTGACAGGATCACCAAGGTGATCCACGGGGCCACGGCTGCCATAGGCGCCGCCAGATGGACCGGGATGCGGGGTTTCTCTGTCTGGCCGCAAGGGCGCTTCGGCCGCGTCATTGTCGGGCGCGACCGTTTCTGTCGCCTGACGGCCTGAAGATGCAGAACCCTGCTTGTGATCGTCAGTCATTGGCCTGTCCTGTCCTGAAAAACAGCCGGTGTCGTCGGTGTCCGCATGAACAGGAACCGAAACACAGGCTAAACGGACCGCGCCGCCCGGAAAGGGCGGCGCGGCGGGTTGTATCAGCTGATTGCGTCGGCATTTTTGGGGGCGCGTGGCCGGCGGGGCTTCTTGGGTGCCGCGGCTTCCGGCTTGACCGGAGAAACCTCGGCCTCCTCGGCCTCGTCCATTGCGGCGGTCGTTCCGCCTTCGCCTTCGTGAATGACATGACCGTCGGCCTGACCCATATCGTCGGAATCCATGTCACGAACCTGCATGTCGCCGCCTTGCAACAGATCGTTCATGCTGCCGCCGTCCGATACGCCCTCCTGGTCCAACTCGTCTTGAGCTTGGGTCCAATGCTCGGCCTCCCGCCCTTCCGGGCGTCCCTCGGCTTCCCAGATCTGGTGCGCACGCGCCCGGATGCGTTCAATGTCGTCCAAATCGTCCTCCTCTTGGTCGTCCGGCCAGAACCTGCCGGGGATAGAAATGTTCCAGCAGGAACTAGCGGGTCAGGGCAACCACGCCCTGCCATCCCAAGGATACGCTGCCAGATACCGTTTCATCACAAGCCACCTCGGGTTGGGTGGTGTCGATGCGCAGCTGCCACTCGCCCTCCGGGAGGATGAAGTCGATGTCTTCCCCCGATGCGTTCAGCAGGATCAGGACCGGCGCCATGTCTTCGCGTTCAAGAAGCATCCCAAGAACGCGCTGTTCGCCATCTTCCCAATCGTCAGGCGTCATGGCGTCACCTCGCGGGTGCAGCCAGCGACTGATCGGCTGACGGGGTGCCGCGTCTTCGGCACTGGCAGCGAAACGGATGGATGCCAGCGACATTTCCTGCCGGAAGGCAGACAATGCCTCGACCGCCATCTGGACCTCTTCGCGGCCTTTGGACCAGTCCAGCCAGGAGATCTTGTTGTCTTGGCAATAGGCGTTGTTGTTGCCACCTTGACTATGGCCGATTTCATCCCCCGCCAGGATCATCGGCACGCCCTGCGACAGCATCATCGTGCCCAGCATGGCCCGGACACGGCGCAGTCGGGCCGTGTTGATCGCTTCGTCGTCCGATGGCCCCTCGGCGCCCATGTTGTCCGAGATGTTATGGTCATGGCCATCGCGGTTGTCCTCGCCGTTGGCCTCGTTGTGCTTCTCGTTATAGCTGACCGTGTCCCACAGGGTGAAACCATCATGCGCCGCCACGAAGTTGACGCTGGACGTCGCGGGCCGGTGGCTGTGGTTGAACTGCACCGGAGAACCCGACAACCGTTCCGAAATCGCGCCCAAGAAGCCTGGATCGCGACGCCAGAAGGCGCGCGTGTCATCGCGGAACTTGTCGTTCCATTCGCGGAAGGGCCAGCGATAGCCGCCGACCTGATAACCACCGTCACCCACATCCCACGGCTCGGCGATCAGCTTGACGCCGGACAGGATCGGGTCCTGACGGATGGCGTTGAAGAACGACCCGTCGCGTTCAAATCCTTCGGACTCGCGTCCCAGTGTCGAAGCAAGGTCAAAGCGGAACCCGTCCACATGCATCACCTGAACCCAATAGCGCAGGCTGTCCATGATCATCCGCAGCACCATCGGATGCGCCACGTTCAACGTGTTTCCCGTGCCGGTGGTGTCAAAGCTGTGACGCTTGTCCTCGGACAACAGGTAATACGACGCATTGTCGATCCCGCGGAAGGACAGGGTCTGGCCCAGCTCACTGCCTTCGCAGGTGTGGTTGAAGACAACGTCCAGAATCACCTCGATTCCGGCCTTGTGGATCCGACGGATCGTTTCCTTCACTTCGCGGATATTGCCCGATCTCAGATATGGCTGGTGGGGCGCAAAGAATGACAGGGTGGAATAGCCCCAATAATTCGACAGGTCTTTTTCCACAAGATAGCGGTCATTGGCGAAGGCGTGGATCGGCAGCAGTTCCAGCGTGGTGACGCCGATCTTCTGCAGATGCTCGATCACCGGATCGCTGGCCAGCCCCCGGAAGGTGCCACGCATGTCTTCGGGAACGTCGGGATTCAGTTGCGTCAAGCCCTTGGCATGGGCCTCGTAGATCGTCGTCTGCGCCCAGGGCGTCCGGATGGCGCGGTCGCTGTCCCAGTCGAACTGCGAGTCCACCACCACGCCCTTGGGCATGAAAGGCGCGCTGTCGCGGGTGTCAAAGCTGAGATCGTCTTCGCCGATCGTGTAACCATGAAGCGCGTCATCCCAGATGATCTGCCCGCGCAACTCGCGCGCGTAGGGGTCCAGCAGCAGCTTGTTGGGATTGAAGCGATGCCCTTCGGAAGGTTCATAAGGGCCGTGCACCCGATAGCCATAGACCTGGCCGGGCATCACATCAGGCAAATAGCCGTACCAGATGCCGCCTTCCATCTCAGGCAGGCTGAGACGATGCATCTCGACCTCGCCCTTTTCGTCGAAAAGGCACAGTTCCACCTTGGTGGCATGATCGGAATAAAGGGCAAAGTTCGTGCCCTCCCCCATGAATTCGGCGCCAAGAGTATCAGACCGTCCCTGGGACAGGTCAAAGGAAGGCGCACGGGTCGTGTCACGCATGAAGTCCACGCTTGGCTTTCTGCCCCGAAGGGGCGCTACGAGAAGATGTCACGGATGCAACGGCGGAAGGCCGTATCCGTTCCCCCCGCAGTGCCGCACGACGCTGAAGCATGGCTGCCGTGATCAGAACGGTTCCTGCAGGACTACGGGTGAACCAGCGCGAATCCTCTTCCGGATCTTCTCCGATCACCAGACCCGCGGGGACATGGGCGCCGGGTGCCACGATGGTACAGGACAAGCGCGCCGTCGTTGAGACGGTGGCGCCGGGCATCACGATGCTGCCTCGTCCCAGGTACCAATCGGAGGTATGGGTGACGCGCGGCAGGCGCGCCGGCTGGTTGTTCAGGAAATCCAGTTGGGCCATGCGCAGCGCGTCCAACGTGCCCACATCACGCCAATAGGCCTGCCCGGAAGGGCCCGCAGGCAGGCGCCGTGCGGCCGCGACCCCCTGCGCCACGGCCAAGGGGATGACGTCATGACCGAAATCCATACCTTCGACGGACTGGTCGAACAACGCCTCGCGCAACCATGCCTTGGAGAAGACATAGATCCCCATCGACACCATCGCCTTGTCGGGCTCTCCGAGGATTGCGGGCGGGTGGCTGGGCTTTTCAAGAAAAGACAGGATGCGGCCGGACTCGTCCGCCTGCATTACCCCGAACCCGCAAGCCTCGGCCAAGGGAACGACATCCACCGCCACGGTCACCGCAGCACCCGATGCGCGATGCGCGGACACCAATGCCGCATAATCCATGTCATAAACATGGTCGGCAGCGAGAACCAGAACCTCGTCTGCTTGCCAGTTATCCAGTTCACGCCAGTTCTGGCGCACCGCATCGGCCGTGCCCAGATACCGGTCCTGACCATCGCGCAGCATCAGGCCACCTTGAGGAAAATAGCTGCCCCACCGCGCAGGCAGATGATCGTGCAGGGTTTCGGGGGCATATTGCGTTGCCACCATTATCCTATCCAACCCTGATCGCGCTGCGTTGGCCATCGCGAAATCGACGATGCGGTTCTCTCCTGCAAAATAAACCGCAGGCTTGCTGTCATGGGAGGTCAGGTCGTGCAGCCGTGTTCCCTTGCCGCCTGCCAGAAGGATCGTCGCCACCGACGAGGCGGGAAAGGTCTGGGGCGCAACCGCGTCATGAGGCAAAAGATGCAGGCGGGGGGGAACTTGCTGTGCAGACACGGGTGGGATCCTCGATCTTCGGGTGAGGCCCCACGTCCACGTCCAGCGCATGGGACCAAGGCTGTCCCATGCGAACCGCTTCATGCTTCGGTTGTTCCAGCGAGGAACAAATTTAATTCGAACGGCCCTTATTGCTGTTCCAAAAGGGAAACACGGCATCCGTCCGGACCCGTCCAGTCAAGGATTGCCCTGCCCTCGGCTGTTGCATCGCTGTGGGGCAGGGTCAGTTGCGCGACCAGCCTGCGCCCGCCCCTGCTCCGGATCAGGGTGATGCTCTGACCCTCAATCCGGGCTTCCGCATCAGCCTCCTGCAGAAAGTCGCGCTGTTCACGGCGCAGGACCAAGGCCTTTCGCGTCCAGCAGGCTTTTTCGGACCCGAAGCCCTCGCCATCCGCCAGCGATGTCAAGGATTGCCAGTCGACTGCACGCCGATTGTCCGGGTCTGTCAGGGCCAGAAACTCGTCCTCGGACCCACGATAGATGTCAGGGAATCCGGGCATCACCATCTTGAACAACAGTTGTGCCAGACACAACGCCTGCCCCCGTGCCAGAAGTCGGCCGAGTTCTGCCGGAGCCTCGGCCTTCCAAGACGACAGAACGGCCCCTCCAAAATCTGCGGCCGCCTTTTCGGACGTTTCATCCGGGGCCGTCCAGAAGCTGCCCAGCTTGGCCTCGCGGAACGCCTTTTGCAGGTGATCGGCCAACCGCCCGGGCGCTTCGGGTGCACCATGCAATCCCAATGCGGATTGCAAGACATACCAACGCCAGCGCCCTTCTACCGGCCCGGCTTCGGACAGGTCAGAGGCCGCCTGATACAGCGCCGCAAAATCCTGCGGCAGATGGCTGATCGCCACCATGCGCATGCGCGAATCCTCGGAGCGTTTGGTATCGTGGCTGGAGGTCAGGACCATGTCCCACGCACCGCCGTCACCCAGAATCCGGCTGGCTTCGGCCGTATCGACCGAGGGTTCGTTTGGTTCCGCGCCAACCTCGTTCGCGGGCAGGTAACGGGTCCAGCGGAATCCGGCGGTGTCTTCCTGCGACTTGGCCAGCAAGGCCCCGGAAACCTGCTGCAGGCGCGTGACAAAGGCATGGTCCTCGCGACTGGACGGGTCCGCCCAGATGGAGGCCAGCAGCCGCACCACCCTGTCCGATCGCAGTCCCGCAGCTGCCTGATCCGCGATCCGGCCGATCAAGGCGCGGTCTTCGGCACTGGCGCCTGATCCGTCCACGTAACTGCGGTAACGTGGCATGGCGATCAACAAGGCCGTCACCGCCTCGCGCAGCGCCTCGGGTCCTGCCTCGGCCATGGCGGAACCTGCCGAAGCCACGGCCGCCATCTGCGCCAGCTGGAGCCGTTCGGCCGCCAGCTCATTGTCAAGAATCTCGGCCTTGGCCCGGGCCAGCGCGTCGGGAAAACCTTCCTGTATGCCCGTTGCCTTGCGCCACTCGTTGTCCAGCGCCTCGATCCCCTGTTCCGGCGTCAGCATGCGCGCGATCAGGCGGGCCGCCTCATATCCGGTCGTTCCGACGGTTTTCCAGCCTTTGGGCAGATTCTCGTCGCCCACAAGGATCTTCTCGACCCAGACAGGGGTATCTGGCAGCGCTTTGGCCAGCCGTTCCAGATAGGCGGCTGGATCAGCCAAGCCGTCGATGTGGTCGACACGCAGCCCCTGGACCTGACCCGACCGGACCAGATCGAAGATAAGCGCATGGGTGTCCTCGAAGACCCGTGCATCTTCGACCCGCATGCCGATCAGGCCGGTGACGTTGAAAAAGCGGCGGTGGGTGATGTGGTCGCGCTCCATCTCGTAATGGACCAGGCGCCAGTGCTGTGCGTCGTGAAGCACCCGCAGATCGTCGGTCGTGTCGCTGCCCGCAGCCAGCGGCAGCGCCATGTCGTCGACCCACCACTGCCCTTCCGCAATGCGGAAGGCGCCGTCCGTCAGCATCTTCTCGAAAGGTTCGCCGAGGAAAGGCAGGATCAGGGGTCCCGCTTGCCAGTCGATGTCGAAGTGCCGGGCATAGCGGCTTGCCTTGCCTTGAGCCAGTACATCGGCCAGCCACGGGTTCTGGGGCGTGAAGGCGGTATGGTTCGGCACGATGTCCAGGATGATCCCCAGCCCGCGCGCCTTGGCGGCACCGGCCAGCCGGTCAAAACCCTCGCGCCCGCCCAAGGCAGGCTCGATCTGCGTGGGGTCGGTCACGTCATAGCCATGGGTCGAGCCTCCGGTCGCCTGGAAGATGGGCGACAGGTACAGGTGGGTGATCCCCAACTGCACAAGATCATCCAGGCGGGTCTCGACCCAAGCAAAATCGATGCCGTCACGCAACTGGATGCGATAGGTGGCCATAGGCGGCAGAGCGGTCATGAGAAAGCCTTCACGGTCAGGGAATAGGGTCCGCCGGCACGTCCGGCGCGAAGGTCGGGATCGGCGATCGGATCGGGATCGGGTTGGCCCATGGCCAGAGACAGCGCCAGTGTTCCTTGGCCGAACAGCCAGCGGGCCCGGACCAGATGCGGTTCTGGACGCGTCACGTCGGCGTCGATCAGCCCGCTTTTCAGCATCGGCACGACGTTGGCCGCGCGAAAGGCCAAGGCTTCGCGCGTCAGGGACAGCCAGGACTGCGCGTCCTCGTCCTCGCGCCAGCCAAGGCGTGATCGTTCAAACGTTTCAACCGACAAAGGGTCGGGAACAGCTTCGCCGAGCGCCGCAATGCCGGCAAATTCCGCGGCACGGCCCTTGCGAACCGCTTCGGCCAGTTCGCCCTCGTAATCGGCAAAGAACTGGAACGGGTTGGTCTCGCCGCGCTCCTCACCCATGAAGACCATTGGTATGTAGGGTGCGACCAGCAGCAGGGCATAGGCCACGGCGACGCCTTGCGGATCGGCCAGCGTCAGCAGCCGGTCGCCATGGGCGCGGTTGCCCACCTGGTCATGGGTCTGGGTCGAGTTGACAAAGGCCGTCGGCGGCAGATGGCCGCAAGACTGTCCGCGCGGCTCGTTCAGACCCTCGCGGGGCTGGCCTTCCTCGATGTGACCCCGTGACAGGGCCAAGGCGATATCGCCCACCGGATCGACCGCGAAACTGGCGTAATAGCTGTCCGACTCGCCCGTCAGAGCGACATGAACCGCGTGATGAAAGTCGTCATTCCAGCTGGCGTCATAACCTGCGCCCTCTCGCAGGTCCGGGATGTTGCGCTCATCCTCGGTGATCAGGTGACGGCGGGGGGACAGGTCATGCACGGCGCGGGCCAAGAGGGCCATGAACTCGTCCGCACCGGGACCCGAAATCTGATGGACGGCGTCCAGCCGCAGCCCGTCCATCCCGTATTCCTGCAGCCAGTACACGGCGCAGCTGATCCAGTAATCCCGCACGGCAGGACGCGCGAAATCGATCGCGGCACCCCAGGGCGTGTGGCGGTCAGGGTTGAAGAATTCGGGCGAGGAATGATGCAGATAGGCGCCTTCCGGACCGAAGTGGTTCATCACCAGATCCAGGATCACCATCAGCCCCGCCTCATGTGCAGCCTCTACCAGCCGGTGCAGGTCGTCAGGCGTGCCGTAGGCCGGATGGGGCGCATAGGGCAGCACACCGTCATAGCCCCAGCCCCGCTGGCCGAACCACTGCCCCAAAGGCATCAACTCGACCGCGGTAAAGCCCAGGTCGGCCAGGTGTCGCATCCGTCCGGCCGCCGCGGCGAAGGTACCCTCGGGTGTGAAAGTCCCGACATGCAGCTCGTAAAGAACAGCCTCGGACCAGTCGCGCCCTTGCCAGCCGGGTGCAGCCCCTCGCGGCGCGACAAGAACCGAGGCGTCATGGACGCTGCCCGCCTGCAGCCGGCTGGCCGGGTCCGGCATCCGCTGTCCGTCCACATCAAACAGATAGAGAGTCCCTTCCGGAACGTCGGTGGTCGCGGTCCACAGACCGTCACCTTCCCGGTTCATCGGTGCAGGCTCGTCGGCCAGCAGCAGGCGCACATCGCGGGCCCCCGGCGCCCATAATCTCAGCGTCCACACTCCATCGGACAGGTCGGGTCCCCAGAACTTGCGCATCATCGATCATTTCTCCTGTCGGTCGCAGGCTTAATGATGCGAAGGTGCCGGACGTTCCGTCATTCTGACAAAAAGCAAGGCTTTTGATGCAGATCAGGCATCCTTGGGGGCAGGAGGTGCTGACGGTCCCAGGAACAGGCGCTGTCCTTCGGGCGTGACGGCATAAAGACCGGCCTTGCGCAGCTCCACCGTAACAGGACCACCGTCAGCGGTTGCTTCCATCACCACAATAAGGTTCTGGACGATGTTCATCGAGAACTCGACGCTGGCCTCGGGAAACGGCACTTCCCCGGCTGATCTCTCGGGCGTCTGAATCATGAACGTCTCGAAGCTTGCACACTTGTTACAATCGGACGCTACCAACGTATCACCGGCCTGACCAGATGTCAGTTCATGCGTCAGGGCAAAAGCTGCCGTTATGTCAGCGGATCATTGCCAACGGCCTTGCTTGCGCAACGACTTCACCCTGCGCCACCACCCGTGTCAAGCGACCTGATTTCGGCGCCTCGATCCGCGTCTCCATCTTCATTGCTTCGATAACGGCAATCACCTGTCCGGACTCGACAACGGCTCCTTCCTCGACCTGCCACAAGGACAGGACGCCGGTGACGGGGGCCATGACGGCATCGGGATCCTGAACCTCAACCGGTGCAGGGGGCGTGGCCCTGGCCGTGGCCAGCAAACCTTGGGGCAGGGCAAGATCATGCCGCTGGCCGTCGATCTCGATCGACAGGCGCAGCATCGGCTGTTCAGGGGCGGGTGTCACGCGCGGCGCAGGAGGAACGGCAGCCGCCAAGCGCTCGGCAAAGTCGGTTTCGATCCAGCGCGTGTGGACGGCAAAGCTGCCATCCTCGGCCCGGAACTCAGGTGCCTGCAGAACCGCGCGGTGAAAGGGCAGAACCGATGCCACACCTTCGATACGGAATTCCGCCAAGGCTCGCGCGGCGCGGGACAGTGCGGTCGCCCGGTCGGGGCCAGTCACGATCAGCTTGGCCATCATCGAGTCGAACTGTTCCGCCACGACGCCGCCCTGCACGATGCCGCTGTCCAGCCGCACGCCGATTCCCCCCGGAGCCTGCCACAGCGTTACCGGCCCCGGCGTGGGCAGGAAACCGCGCCCAGGGTCTTCGGCATTGATCCGGAATTCGATGGCATGACCCTGCGGCTCGGGAACGCTGTCATCGGACAGGCACGCCCCCTGCGCCACGCGGATCATGGCCCGCACGATGTCGATGCCGGTGGTTTCCTCGGTCACCGGATGCTCGACCTGCAGCCGGGTGTTCACCTCGAGGAACGAGATCGTGCCATTCGCCGACAAAAGGAACTCCACCGTTCCGGCGCCGCTGTAACCCGCATGGGCGCAGATGGCGCGCGCCGCGTCGTGGATAGGGTCACGCTGATCATCGGTCAGAAAGGGCGCCGGAGCCTCCTCGACCAACTTCTGATTGCGGCGCTGCAGGGAGCAGTCGCGCGTTCCCAGCACCTTGACGGTTCCATGGCGATCGGCCAGCACCTGCGCCTCGACATGGCGGGGGCGGTCCAGGAACTGCTCGATGAAGCACTCGCCCCGGCCAAAGGCGGTGACAGCTTCGCGCACGGCGCTGTCAAACAATTCCTCGACCTCATCCAGGGTCCAGGCAACCTTCATGCCCCGCCCCCCGCCCCCGAAAGCCGCCTTGATGGCAATGGGCAGGCCATGGTCTCGGGCAAAGGCCAGTGCCTCGGCCCCACTGGCCACGGGACCCGGGCTGCCGGCGACCAGGGGGGCGCCCACGGCCTGTGCGATCTCTCTTGCACGGATCTTGTCGCCAAGGGCGTCGATGACCTGCGGATCCGGGCCGATCCAGACCAGCCCGGCCTTTTGCACGGCTCGGGCAAAATCCGCGTTCTCGGACAGGAAGCCATAACCGGGATGAACCGCATCGGCCCCCGCCTTTGCAGCAATGGCCAGAACCTTCGCCCCGTCCAGATAGGTTTCGGCGGGGGTGGTGCCTTCCAGCGGATAGGCATGGTCAGCCAGACGCACAAACGGGGCGTCGCGGTCGGGATCGGCATAAACCGCAACCGCCTCCAGCCCTTCGTCGCGGCAGGCGCGCAGGATGCGCAGGGCGATCTCGCCCCGGTTGGCAATCAGGATGCGGGTGATCGGGCGCAGCGGCGCATCGGTGAACAGCGTCATGTCAGCCTTCCGTAAGAAGCGGGGCAAAAGGGGCGGCGGTGGCGAAGCGGATGCGTGCGCCGGGCGGCAACTGGCCCGCCAGATCCAGCGCCTGCGGATGCAACGTTGCGATCACCGGATAACCGCCGGTCAAAGGATGATCCGCCAGGAACAGCACCGGCTGGCCGGAATGAGGGATCTGGATCGCACCCGTTTCGCAGCCCTCCGAGGGCAATTCGGCAGCATCGTCCCGTTTCAGAGCGTTGCCCGACAACCGGATCCCCACGCGCGAGGATTGCGGCGTGACCTGCCATTCCTGCGACAAGAACCGTTCGACCGTTTCCCGATCGAACCAATCCGCCCGCGGGCCCATGACAACGGCCAGCGTGACCAGATCCCCGGGCGCGGGCAGATCAGGCGCGGGGCCGGGATCGGCAACAGCCTTGGCCGGTCGATGCGCGGGCGTCAGCACGTCACCCGCCGTCAGCGCCGGCGGACCGATATGGGCCAGCGTGTCGGTTGCCCGCGATCCCAGCACCGGCGCGACGTCGAATCCGCCCCTCAGCGCCAGATAGCTGCGCATGCCTGCCGCGGGTGCCATGATCTGCAGATGGTCACCTGCATCCAGCGCAAATGCCGCACCGGGCGCGATGACGGTGCAGCCGTCGGAATGGATCACCTGTGCAGAACCCGCGCCCGACAGGGCCATCGTCAGCGGCTGTTCGGCCTGCAGCGTCACGGGCCCCAGCGTGATCTCCAGCGCGGCCTCGTGCACATTGTTACCGACGGCGCGGTTGGCGCGGCGCAGCGCGCCCACATCCAGAGCGCCCGAGGCCGACACGCCCTGCGCCCCCTGCCCTGCCCGGCCCTGATCCTGCAACAGGATCGGAAAGGCGGTCGACAGGATGCGCAATCCATGCCCCGGGCGGCTGACCGGAACCACCACAGGATGCATTGTCCCATGACCCTCGACAAAGCGTGCGCGGACGCCCGGACGCAGCAGCGCGGGCGGGTCCCGCGACAGGTCCCACATCGGCACGTCGGTGCGGCCGATCAGCTGCCATCCCCCCGGTGTTTCCTGTGGATAGATACCGCAGAACCGCCCCGCCAGCGCGACCGACCCTGCCGGGATGCGGGTGCGCGGCGCCGGCCGGCGCGGCAGATCAAAGCGCCGGTCGTCACAGGTCATATAGGCAAAGCCCGGTGCAAAACCGCAAAAGGCCGTCTGCCAGACCGCTGCCTGATGGGCGGCAATGACTTCGGCCACGGTCAGGTCCATGAGCCGGGCTACATCCGCCAGATCCTCACCATCATAAATGACAGGCAGTTCGAGGGTTTCCGGGGCGCGCGGGGCCGGCGCGCGGCCCACGGCGGGCCGGCGGCACAACAATCGGCGCGCCAGCCCTGCACCGGCCGCCACGCCCGGCTCGGTGCGGATCATCAGCGTGCGTGCGGCGGGCACGATCTCAGTCACGCCGGGGACCGGGGTGGCGGCCAGTGCGTCGAACAGCGCCAGTGTCGCGTCCAGGTCCGCCAGCTCGATCAGCAGGCAGCGCGGCCCGACGGGCAGAACCCGCGTCACGGGGCAAAGGGGGCGATCGATACGCCCCGGTCCAGCAGGGCACTCCGGACGCGGCTGGCCATGGCCACCGCGCCCGGGCTGTCCCCATGCACGCAGATGCTGTCGGCCCGCAGGGTCAATGTGCTGCCATCCGCTGCCTCGATCACGCCTTCGGTCGCCAGGCGCAGCATGCGGCCAGCAACCTCATCGAGGTCGTGCAGCACCGCATTTGGGTGCGCGCGCGACATCAGGCTGCCATCCGGTGTATAGGCACGATCAGCAAACGCCTCGGCCACGACCCTCAGACCGGCGGTCATGGCGCGATCCAGGATCGACGCGCCTGCCAGACCCATCAGCACCAGCGCGGGATCCACCGACAGGATGCCCGCGATCACCGCATCGGCCTGCCGCGCATCCTCGGCGATGGTGTTGTAAAGCGCGCCGTGCGGCTTGACATAGCTGACCCGCGTCCCCGCCGCCCGGGCCAGCCCTTGCAGCGCCCCGATCTGATAGATCACGTCAGCCGTCAACTCGTCCGACGGCACGTCCATTGCCCGCCGCCCGAAGCCGACGCGGTCGGGATAGCTGACATGAGCCCCCACCGCGACTCCTCGCCGCGCCGCCTCGCGCAGCGTTTCCAGCAGCCCGCGCGGATCACCCGCATGAAAGCCGCAGGCCACGTTGGCGGAACTGACGATCGCCAGCATTGCGGCGTCGTCCCCCATGCGCCACGCGCCGAAGCCTTCGCCCAGGTCGCTGTTCAGGTCGATCTGCATGGTTCCTCCTTACTGTCCCAGAAAGGCAAAGATGGTGCTGACGGACCGTGCGCCCATGTACCAGGTCAACGCGCAGACGATCGCCCCCAGAACAAGCAGCAGACGGTTGTAACGGTGCCCTCCCATCAGGTCCGATCGTGCAAATCCGATATAGGTAAAGATCGTCAGCCCGATCGGCAGGATCAACCCGTTGAAGCCGCCGACAAAAACCAGAATGGCCGCCGGGGCCGTTCCAAGCGCCAGATAGACCGCCAACGAGAACGCGATGAAGGCCACCGTGGCGCGTGACCGCGCGCTCTCGCTGCGAATCCCGAAAACGTCGAGGAAGCTGACCGAGGTATAGGCGGCCCCGATGACCGAGGTCAGCGCCGCCGCCCAGAGGACGACGCCAAAGACCCGCATCCCCCACTCGCCCGCTGCCGCCTGAAAGGCCTGCGCGGCCGGGTTCGCCGCCTGGCTGGACAGGTCCAGCGTCACACCTGAGGCCACCACGCCAAGGATCGCCAGGAACAGCACGAACCGCATGACGCCGGTGATGGCGATCCCGGTCAGCGCCGCACGCGTCACCGCACGCAGGTTCTGCGGCCCCGTCAGGCCCTTGTCCAGCAGTCGGTGGGCACCGGAATAGGTGATATACCCGCCGACCGTGCCGCCGACGATCGTGGTGATGGCGGCGAAATCAATGAAGTCGGGAAAGACCGCTTGGCGCAGCGCCTCGCCCACCGGCGGGTGCGACTGCGTCGCGACAAAGACCGTCAGGGCGATCATGATCACCCCCAGCCCGATGATGACCCGGTCCAGCAGCAGGCCCGCCCGCCGCGACAGAAAGATCCCGATCGCCAGCACTGCGGAGATGGCGCCGCCGATCTTGGGGTCCAGCCCGATCATCGCGTTCAGGCCCAGACCGCCCCCCGCGATGTTGCCCACGTTGAAGGCCAGCCCCCCGATCACGACCAGCGCCGTCAGCAGATAGCCTGCCCCCGGAATGGCCGCATTCGCCGTTTCCGACGCCCGCCGTCCGGTCAGCGCCGTGATGCGCCAGATATTCAGTTGCACCACGAAATCGATCAGGATCGAGGCCAGAATCGCAAAGGCAAAAGCGGATCCCATGCGGGCGGTAAAGCTGGCGGTTTGCGTGATGAAGCCGGGACCAATGGCCGACGTTGCCATGAGAAAGATCGCTGCCAGAAGTCCTCCGCGGAGGCTGGCAGCCGTGACCGAAGGGACCGCGCGTTCGGATGACATGGAAAAACCTCGCGTTGGACAGCTTCTTTTCGAACAGGATTTCCGTGCCTCCTCGATCCGTCAACGATGTTCTTACAAACCGACCATTTTTGTTGAACAATACTGCTCCGTCGGGCAAGTTCTGCCGAAATCTTGTGCAACAGTGCCGCACCGCTTCGTCACCTTGTCCTCGGTTTAGTGTGACGTCATGATTGCGAAAGATCTTCAGGACGCTGCATGACCGACGAATCCACACTCTCCAGCCTCGCCGAAGACACGGCCACCCGCCTGCGCGACCAGGTGATCCATGGCCTGCTGCGTCCCGGTCAGCGGTTGTCCGAGGCGCGTCTGGCCGCTGATCTGGACGTGTCGCGCAATACGCTTCGTGAAGTGTTCCGCCTGCTGACGCGCGAAGGGCTGCTGACACATCTGCCGAACCGGGGAGTGTCAGTGGCAGTGCCCACCATGGCGGGGGTTCATGACATCTACCGCGTGCGCCGCCTGATCGAGATTCCGTCCCTGTCGCAGGCCTGGCCTCGCCACGCCGGCGTTGGCCGCATGTCGCAGGCTGTCGAACAGGCCGAGGTTTCAGAGGCAGGAAACGACTGGCAAGGTGTCGGCAGTGCCAACATGGCCTTCCATGCGGCCATCGTGTCCTTGGGGGACAGCCCGCGCCTGAACGGCTTCTTCGCCCGGATTGCGGCTGAATTGCGGCTGGTCTTCGGGCTGCTAGACAGTCCCGAGCAATTGCACGCGCCCTTCATCGCCTCCAATCGCCAGATCCTGAACGCTCTCGAGGCGGGCAATGCCGCCGCCGCCGCGGCCCATCTGGCCGGTTATCTGGATCAATCCGAGCGCGTGGTGATGGCGGCCTTTGCACGGCGGGAACAGGCAAGCGCCCCGGCCTGACCGGGACGCTTTCAGGGGTCGCCTTCAGGATCCGACCAGTGCCAGCAACACCAGATAGATGACCGAAGGGCCCATCAGGCAACCCAGCCCCGTGTAGAAGGTGGCCGTCATTGCGCCATAAGGGACCAAACGCTTGTCGGTGGCGGCCAAGCCGCCAGCGACGCCGCTGGTCGTTCCCATTAGACCCCCATAAGCCATGGCCGATTTCGGGTTGTTTAGCCCGATCAGCGGCGCCACGAGGGGTGTCCCGATCATCACCAGAACCGCCTTCAGAAGGCCCGCCGCAACCGACAGCGCTATGACATCGGAACTGGCCCCCAGGGCCGTGCCCGTGACGGGGCCCACGATATAGGTTGCCGCCCCTCCGCCGATCGTGGCCATGCTGACGGCATCGGTATAACCGAAGGCCGCCGCGACCAGCGCGCCGACGGCAAAGGACACCGCGATCCCGAGTGCCAGCGAGACGACGCCAGCCGCCCCTGCCTTGCGGATTTCCCGCATGTCCACGCCATAAGCGGTCGAGACGATGGCAAGGTCGCGCAGCATGGCGCCGCCCATCAGGCCGATGCCCGCAAACAGCGGCACATCCGCGATCCCCTTGGAACCACCGGTCATGGTACCGCCGAGCCACGCAAGAACTAGGCCGATGATGATGGCGATGGCAGATCCGTGCAGCCGTCCCGCCGACAGGCGGTCAGAGAGCTGGTACGAGATCCACATGACCACGCCGACGACGACAAAGGCAAAGACAAGGCCGTTCTTGCCCAGAAGATCCACGATCATCTGCATGGGATCATGCCTCCTGTGCCATCACGGGCGGCAGGGGCGCATCCTGCCCGCCAATCCGCGCCACGGCCGGGACCAGTGCCATGCAGGCGACGGTCGCACCGACCCCGGCAATGATGGCCACCGGTCCACCTGCCAGGGCGGCCACTACATTCTGCTGTGCGGCCATTGCGACGACGATGGGAATGTACATCGCGCTCCAGAACAGGATCCCCTGTTCGGACAGCGCAGGCAGGCGACCGGTCCGGCGCATCCAGTCGGTGGCAAAGATCAGCAGCAGCATGGCAAAGCCCACACCGCCGACATTGGATTCGACCCCCAGGACGATGCCCAGCAGGTCACCTAGGATCACGCCCGCCAGATGGCAGGCGGCCAAGGCCGCGACTCCGTAAATGATCATGTTGTTCCTCCCTTGTTTGGACCAAAAGCCCCGGCGCGCCCTCCTCCGACGCAGCCGGGTGGTCAGTTGTCAGGCCATGGTCTTGGCATAAAGATCGGCATGGGTCTTGCGCAATTCGGCCTTCTGGACCTTGCCCATCACGTTGCGGGGCAAGGCCTCTGCCAGGATCACGCGCTTGGGCTGCTTGAAGCGGGCAAGCGTCCCTTCCAGAGCGGTCCGGATGCTGTCAGCCTCCAGTCCATCGCCTTTCGGAACCACAACGGCCGTCACCGCCTCGCCCAGATCCGGATGCGGCAGGCCGATCACCGCGCTTTCCAGAACGCCCGGCAACGCGTCGATCGCCTCTTCGACCTCTTTCGGATACACGTTGTAGCCGCCCGAGATCACCAGGTCCTTGTCGCGTCCCACGATGCGGAGGTAACCGTCCTCGCCGATCATCCCCAGATCGCCGGTGATGAAGAACCCGTCCGAACGGAATTCGGCCGCGGTCTTTTCGGGCATGTTCCAGTAGCCCTCGAAGACGTTCGGACCCTTGACCTCGATCAGGCCGATCTCGCCCTGCGGCAGTTCATTGCCGGTCTCGCGGTCGGTGATGCGGATGCTGATGCCCGGCAACGCCATGCCCACCGCACCCGCGATACGGTCCCCTTCGTAAGGGTTCGAGGCGATCATGCAGGTTTCGGTCATGCCGTAACGCTCCAGGATCTTGTGGCCGGTGCGGTTGGTGAAGGCACGGTGATCCTCGGCCAGCAGCGGGGCCGAGCCCGACACGAACAAGCGCATGCCGCCTGTCGTTTCTCGGTTCAGGCGATCGGATTTCAGCAAACGGGTATAAAAGGTCGGGACGCCCATCAGGACGGTTGCCCGCTCCATCAGGTCGATTGCCTGTTCGGCATCGAACTTGGTCAGAAAGATCATCGTCGATCCGGCCACCAGCGCCATGTTGGCAGCCACGAACAGGCCGTGGGTGTGAAAGATCGGCAAGGCGTGGATCAGCCGGTCTTCGGCGGTGAAACGCCAACAGTCCAGCAGCGCCTCGGCATTCGAGGCCAGGTTGCCGTGCGTCAGGACCGCGCCCTTGGACCGGCCCGTGGTGCCGGATGTGTAAAGGATGGCTGCCCGGTCATCTGGCCCGCAAGGGTGCCGATCCTCGCGCGGAGTGGCCTCGGCCGCCCGCGCCATCAGCGAACCTTCCGCCTGCGCGCCAAGCGTCTCGACCACCAGCGCATCGCCCGCCCGATGAGAATGCGCCTCGGCCTGCGCGGGATCGCAGACAAACAGGCGCGGCGCGGCATCGCCGATGAAATAGTCGATCT
>NZ_JBKGUN010000011.1:0-26890 GCF_046462195.1 Paracoccus sp. (in: a-proteobacteria)
ATGCTGTTCCAGGATCTCGTCGCCGTTGACGACCATGGTGCGGAACTTCCAGCACTTGAACTCGCGGCCCTTGAAGCCGACGCGGCGGTGGCCGTAGAGCAGCGGCCCCTTGTCGGACCGCTTGATCAGCAGCGCCAGCCCCAGCATCAGCAGGCCCAGCAGCGGCAGGAACAGCAGGATCAACGTGAGGTCCAAGGTCCTCTTGGACCAGCCGCCGACCGGATGGGACTGAGGCACAAGTTCCGAGCCTGAGTGAGTGTCGTTGAAGGAAAGGGGCTTGCCCCCGGGCAATCGGTCGACGTCAACTTTGGACTTAACATCCACGCTGTCTGAGCTGATCATAAGTCGGCTTTCTTTAAAGCAGTATTTCACCAATTAAATACAACTCAAGCGAGAATAGGCTCGCTTGTGAGGTTCGGTTCTTTAGCCTGGCACTATTTGAGTAAAATTTGAATTATGCAACCGCTCAAGGTCATTCTGTTCGGAGTTGTGAATGGCAAGAGTTGCACAATATGCACAAGCTATTGAAACAGAATGCTAATAGCTAGTATGTTATTATTCCTGTTCTTTTAGACAGGTTGAGGCCAATCGCCAATTCGTCCCTAGACTGCCATGTCTTCATTAAGAGAAGACATAAGTCGTCCACATTATCGAAGTTGGTACCTATGAAAAAAATCTATGCCGCTCCGGCCCTGCGTATTTACGGTTCGCTGGAAGCAATGACCCAAGGCACCTCGACCGGCAATTCGCTGGACCGTGCTTTCCCGGCCGGTACGCCGCGCGGCGACCTGACCTTTTCGTAAGTAATCCTTGTTGTCGCTGGCGGCGGCTTCTGCCGCCAGCGATCCTTGAATGGTGTTTCCATGGTTTATATTGCTTCGCCAGACTGTGTGGCATGTGCGGTTGACGACGGAGTGGCGATCCTTGATCTGCGCTCCAATACATATTTCAGCCTGGACCCGGTGGGTGCAGATGTGTGGCAGCAACTGTCGGCGCCATCGTCACTGGATGATTTGGCCACGGCCATCGCGGATCAGTACATGATCACGGCCGGCGAATGTCGCAGAGACATTGCCAAGCTTCTTGAAGACATGACGAAGCACGGTCTGGTTCAGACGGTTTGATCATGGGGATCTTGCGCCGCATCCGCCGCGCGAAGCCTCGTGAAGCCATCCTGATTGGCCGAGCAATGGCTGCAGTGCTTCTGGTGCGCTGGTATCTGCTTCGGCGGCAACATCCCGCCCTTCGTGCCGTCATAGAGCGCCATCCCGCCATTCACGGGACGGATGTGCCACATTCCGACATGACGGAAGTGGCTTGGTCGATCCGGGCGGCTGCACGGCTGGTTCCCGGCGCCACCTGCCTGACGCAGGCCAGCGCGGGACAGTTGCTGTTGGCGCGCCGAGGATATGCAAGCATTGTTCGTGTTTCCGTTCCCGCAGAGGGCGGAGCCGAGACCATTGCGCCCCATGCATGGCTGATGGCGGGCACGACGATCCTTCTCGGTGGAACCTCCGCGGAATATGACCGCCACCGCCCCCTGCATGACTTCGTGCTTCCCGACATCCGGGAGAAGGCATGACCCGTTTTGCAGCGCTGGCCGGGGCGAATGCCGGCGATACCTTGCGCGCGGCCGCCGAAGCGATGGCGGCTGACTTGGCCCGTCGCACGCAGCTTCGGCCAGAACTCGCGGCGCGGGAGACCGGCTGGCTGATGCGGACGGCAATCGCCAACCTGTCTGCCGGAAGTGCCGGGATCCACATCCTGGGGCCTTTGTCATTGTGTGGCGACTTGGGGCTGACCGACCTCGCGGCTCTGCGCGCCGTCGCCGGGGGCACCGCCCGTGACATGCCGGAACAATTGCTGCTGGCCCTTTGGCTGCGGCTGGGGGAAGGCGCCCTTTCGCACCTGAATGGTGCCTTCGCCTTCGTTCTGCATGATGCACGCAGCGGCGCCCTGTGGGTCGTGCGCGATCGATTCGGGATCCGGCCGGTGGCTTATGCCGTCACCGATGATCGCTGCGTGGTGGCGTCGGATATCTCAACTGTGCTGGCAGGTCTGGAGACGGTTCCGGAAGTGGACCGTCAATGGATCGCCGACTTTCTGTCGGGCCAGGGGACCAGCCACGAGATGACTGCCTATGCAGCGGTTCGGCGGCTGCCGCCGGGGCACTGGCTGCGGGTTGACACACGGGGTCAGGCCGTGTGTCGGCGCTGGTATGACCTGACCGATGCGGCCGATCCGGCTCCGCATGATGCGGCCGAGGCTCTGCAGGCGATGCTGAAGCATGCCACCACCCAAGCCTGCCTTGGGGGGCAGACGGCGACGGCGCTCAGTGGCGGGCTGGATTCCAGTTCTCTTGCTCTTCTCTCCGTGCAGCCGGGGCAGGCGCGGCCTGCGCTGTCGCTGCGCTATGACAATCTCTCGATGGATGAAGGGGCGTATATTCAGGCTGTCCTGACGCAGGCGAATGGTGCGCTCGAGCCCGTGATGATGCGCGGCGAGGCCGATGACAGCATGTTCGATCTGGACCCGCTGCTGGACGAACAGGATCAGCCGGTCTTTGCGCCCGGCTTGTCGGGGAATCGGCAACTCTATCGAAAGGTTCGGGATCTGGGCTGCCAAGGCCTGCTGGATGGCCATGGCGGAGACGAAGTGATCGGCGGGACACTGTCGAACATTGCCAATATCGCCGCCGAAGGGCGCTGGCCCCTGGCCTTCCGCCTTGCCAGGCAGCACGCTGCCTTTGTCGGCGAGCCCCGCCTGCAAATGATGGCGCAACTGCTGGCGTGGCAGGGGCGGCGGGGCTTTGGCCGTCTGGGCCGGCTGCTGGCCAGTGCGCCGGCTCGGGATGCGGTGTCATGGCGGGCGCTGGTCGATCCGCAGCTGGCAGAGCAGACCGATCTGGTGGCGCGCGTCCGGGCGCTGCACGCTGGGGAGAAGGGCCGACCCACCCTTCCCGCGGGGGTTCGGGCGCATATGGCGTTGCTGTCGTCGCCCCTCATAGGCAGCGCTTTCGAGGTGATGGACCGTGCCGCGCGCGCAAACGGCGTGACGCCTCACTATCCCTTCTATGACCACCGTGTTGCCGAATTGTGCGTCTGGCAATCGGACGAAGCCAAGATTGCCCAAGGGCGCCCCCGGAACCTGCTAAGGCAGGCGATGCAGGGCGTGCTGCCGGAAATGGTCCGCCTCCGGCGCGACAAGGCCGATTTCATTGCCGATTTCTGGTCTGCTCTGCGTCGCGATCCTTCGGGCCGATTGGCGGCTTACCGGCGAGGGCCCGGCGTTCTGGAGGGGTGGGTCGACCCGGCCATCCTGCGCAAGGATGTCGAAGCCATCGCAACCTCGAACCATTCGAACACGCAAATTGCTTTTCGCGTCTGGCGTGCTGTATGGCTGGCAGCATGGCTGGAGCGGCCGACGCCACAGGTGCAGCCCGCTTCTTTTCCGGAAGACCTGATTATCACGGATTGTGCATGAGCTTGATGTCGTCTCATTACACCTATCGGGCCTATGGGCTGTCAGTACTGTCGGATGTTCCCCTTCCGGAACTGCCGCCGCATGACGTGGCTAGGGGTGATGCGGCAGGAGCGGCGGATTTGGTGATCTGCCATCACCCGCTGGACGATATCGAGCGGGGCCCTTGTCCCGATAGCCGCTTTGATACCGATGGCAGCCGCTTCTGGTGGCCCGAAGTGGGCGCCTTCCATGTGTCGGGTGACGGCCGACGGATCAGGTTCGCGCGCCAGCCGGGCGTTTCCGACGATTTGCTGGCCTTTCCGCTGCTGGGACCGGTCCTGTCCGAGGTGCTGCGCCGGCGCGGGCTGTTTGTCCTGCATGCCAGCGCCGTCATTTACCGCGGCCGCGCCATCGCCTTTCTGGCGGACAAGGGAGTGGGCAAGTCGACCACGGCAACGGGCCTGCTGAACCGCGGCGCTACGCTGTTGGCCGATGATCTGGTGGCCCTCGACGCAGGCGGTCAGGTTATCCCCGGCTTTGGTCAGGTCAAGCTGTCCGAAGCCGCAGCCGCGCGTGTGCCCGGCGGCGCACAAAAGCGCAGCCATGTCCACGACCAGATCGACAAGAGCCGTGTTCTGCTGCCTGCCGAAAGCCTCGCCCGGGAGGCCTTGCCGATCTCGCGCCTTTACCTGCTGGAACGTCAACCCGACAACAGCGCGTCCCAGGTGCTGCCGTTGAGCGTTGCCGACCGCCTGTCCGCCGTGATGCGGTTTTCCTATGCCGCCCGTTTTGGCGACGCGCTGTTGAGCGGCGCTGCCGCGGCAGACCATTTCCGCTCGGCCGCACAATTGTCGTCGCAATGCCCGCCGCGCCGGCTGCTGTTGGCGCAGGGGCTGGACCATGCCGGTGACATCGCCGGCGCCATCGAGCGTGATCTGGACGTGCAGACAGCATGACGGCCCCTGCAGATGCCCATCGGCCCGGCAAACCGGCACGGGAAGAGCTCGGGTCCTTCTTCGAGGCGCTTCGCAATCTCGAAGGCCGGCGGCTGGCCATAGGCACCCTTCTCCTCGTGCTGGGAACGTTGACCGAGGGTGCCACGATCCTGCTGTTCCTGCCGGTCCTGCAGATGGTGGGCGACGGCGGCGCGACCATCGAACTTTCGCGTATCAGCCTGCCGGGGTTCCAGTATCTGCCGCAGTCCGTGCCTTTGGGCGGGCTGCTGCTGGTCATCATGGGACTGACGGCGATGCAGTTGTTGTTCAACCGCAGCAAGGCCGTGTATCTGTCCGACCTGATCCACGATTTTACCAACCACTTCCGCCTCAGCCTGTTCCGGGATGTGGCTTCGGCCCGGTGGGATCATATCGCCCGCATTCCCCGCACCCGGATCGAGCATGCCCTGACGGGCGAGATCGAGCGGCTGTACCTGGCCGCCTATGTCTTTCTGAGCATCCTGCAGAGCCTGATCGGACTGGGACTGTATTTCGTGCTCAGCCTGATCGTGTCGACGCCGATGACGCTGTTGTCCTATGGCTTTGGCGCGCTGGCGCTGTTGCTGATGCGGCCATTCCGCAAGCTGGCAGGCCTTTACGGCAACAGGTTGCAGGCACAGCGGCAGCGTCAGAGCCACGCTGTGTCCGAGTTCGTCGGCAGTCTCAAGATGGCGCGCAGCATGAACCTGGAACGGCGGTATCAGGATCTGTTCGGCAGCATATTGGGACAAACCAAGGCCGATGCCCGTCAGTTCACGCGCCAGTCCACGATCGGATCCGGGCTGTTCCAGTTCTCGGTCGTTGCAGGGGCGTCGCTGTTCATCTGGGCCGCCCTCACTTGGGCACAGCTGGATATCGCGCGGATCGCCATCCTGCTGCTGCTGTTCATGCGCACTGCACCGCGTTTCCTGGGCGTTCAGGCCTCTGTCCAGCAGTTGATGGTCGATCTGCCGGCCTGGGGCGCGATCACGCGCCTCCAGCGCGAATTGCAGGGCCAGCGCGACCTTGCGATTGACGGGGATGCGCCCGTGGCTGCACCCCGGAGCGAAATCCGCCTGCAGGACGTCACATGGCGGTTTCCTGGCGAAAGCCGGGCCGCGATCAGCGACACGACCCTGACGCTGCGCGCCGGAGAGCTGACGGTGCTGACAGGTCCCTCTGGCGCGGGCAAAAGTACCGTCGCCGACATTGTCATGGGGCTTTTGCAACCCCTTGAAGGCCGGGTACTGGTTGATGGTGCCCCCTTGACTGTCCAACAGCTGCGCCAGTGGCGCGAGCGTACGGCCTATGTCGCGCAAGAGCCATTTCTCATCGACGACAGCATCCGGGCCAATCTGGCGATTGCCATGCGTTTTCCCGAACCCAAGGACACGAACGGCATGATGGCAGCCTTGGACATGGCTTCCGCACAGTTCGTACGAGATCTTCCCGCTGGACTCGACACGGCTGTCGGCGACCGGGGCGGCCTCTTGTCGGGAGGAGAACGTCAGCGAATCGCTGTTGCGCGCGCATTGATGCGCCAGCCGGATGTCCTGATTCTGGACGAGGCAACGAGCGCGCTTGATTGGGAAAACGAGCAGGCCTTGGTTTCAGCCATCAGGAAACTGCACGGAAAAGTGACAGTTTTGGCGATCACACACCGTCCTGCCCTGATCCGGGCCGCGGATGCCGTTTACGTCATGGATGGCGGTCGCGTGGTACAGACCGCCCGCCCGTGTGACCAGCCGATCCCCAGTGAGAGCTACCTCGGGCGGATGACCGGCTGATTTTACGGTTTTTTCCAAAAGGATCCCGCCTCTGCCGGCTGAGCAGATGGGCCTGAAGAGCCACATAAAGCACGATCAGGATCTGTGCCAGCACGATCATGCCGGCAATGAGGCCGGCAATCGACCAGGCGGACAGGCTTGTCATGATGCCCCAGACAGCAATCGCCAAGGCAACTGCAAAGGCCGCTATCAGATAAAGAACGATAAACATCGCAAGGCCCCTTCCCGCTTTGATTGTGCACAAACACGTCAGGAGGGAAAAGGGTTATCTTGCATGTTCTTTACAACAGACCGGTGACGAACCGTTCAATTGCTATAGGATTTGGAGGCCGTCAGCATCTTTTCCGACGATCCCGGCAACAGGAAGGACTGGAGCCGGCGCAGGTTCACCCGGTCGTAAACAACGCCCAGGCAGTTTGCTTCCAGATGGGGATGGTTCATCAGAACCGTATCAACCATGTCGCGGGGCGTCTTGCCCCATTCGCCCACGATGATGAAGCCCGGCAGTTCTCGCAGGATGGCGAGGCCTTGGGCCACGGGGTACAGCGGCGGTACATCCAGCACGACGTTGCCGAACTGGTTTCCCACTTCGTTCAGGATCCGCTGCACGGTGCGAGCGATGGTCAGGTCGTCGCTGGTTGCGTTGGCAGCCTGACCACATGCCAGCACGGTCAGGTTCGAGTTCTTGACGTCGAACAGCACCGACTGCCACTTTTCCTTGCCTGCGGCCACATCCGTCAGGCCAGGCTTGTCGGCCAAGCCAACCAGCCGGCTCAGTTGGCGCCCCCGCCGATCTGCATCGATCAGCAGGACCCTCTGGCTTGATGCCGCTGCCATCTGTCCTGCCAGGTTCAGCGCGACAGAGGCGCGGCCGGGATAGGGGTGGAAGGACGTGACGCCGGTGACCGGCGTGTTCGCGGTGCGGCCGCTGGCTGCCAGACGGACATGGCGCAGGGTTTCCGCATAAACCGAATCGGGATGTTGCAGGACGGGAATGGGAATCGCCGGCGTTTCGATGCGCGCCAAGGCAGGCAGCGTTTCTCCGGTGAAGGGGGGCGAGGAAGTGCGCGTGACTTTGGGTGCGGCCACTGCCCGAGGCGTGCGGCCGCGGCCCAGGACGGGAAGATGTCCCAGAAAACGCAGGCCCGAATAACCGGTGACGTCGTTTGCCGTGCGCAGGAAGTTTTCGCGCCCTTCGCGCAAGGCGGCCCGTGCCAGTCCGATGAACAGCCCCAGCAGCCCGGCAGCGATGGCCGAACGAAAGATCGCAGGCCCCGAAGGCTGGGTTGGGGTTTCGGCATAGGACAGGACGCGGACGTTGGAAACCGGGAAGGACTGCTGCTGCTCGATCTCCTGCGATTTCGTCAGCGTGGATTGATAAAGGGCCGAAAGCGTTTCCGCCTCCTGCTGCAGCGACCGCAGCCGGATCAGGGCGGCGGCCTGGCCTGCATTGCTGGCGGTTGCTTCGTTCAGGCTGCGGCGCAGCGCTTCCACCCGTTCCTCTGCGACGCTCAATTCGACGGCTGCGTCCTGGCGACGCGACTGCAGTTCGATGAACAACCGCTCGGCGCTTGCAGATAGGGTCTGGCGAAGGCCGGCAACCTGCGGATGATCGGGACCCGATGTCGCCAGCAGCTGCTGCAGCCGCGCGGTCACGTCATTATAGGTGTCCAGACGTGCCCGCAGCGTGTCGGACACGTCGCCGCCAACCGTCAGCGGGTTGCCCGCGCGGAGGCCTTCAACGCCGCCGGCGACCGCGCGATCATAGATGTCCAGCAAAGCCTGCGCACGTGCGCGATCGCCGATGGCGGTTGTCAGGCTGGCATTCAGTTCGCTTTGCGCCTGCTCGCCCAGAAGCTCGCCCGTCGAGGAGATGGCCAACTGGTTCTCGGCGGCAAATTGCTCTGCCGCATCTGCAGCCGCCTGTGCCTGAGCCCGCAGTTCCTGCAGCCGGCTTACCATCCAGGTATTGGTCTGGCCGACCGACTGTGCATTCGAACTCAGAATGTCGGATGTATAGGAGTCGGCATAAGCGTTGACGACAGCCGCCGCATAAGCCGGATCATGTGACGTATAGTTGACGGAAATGGCCGTGCTGCGCCCGACCCGCGCAACCTCTAGGCTGCGCTGCAGCAGGAATGCCGCACGACGGCGAGCCGGATCGACGGTTTCGTCCAGTTTTTCCGATGCCGTGGACGAAGCATCCGGAGCAACGGCTGTGGGTTGCGCCGGGCTTACCAGCACGCTGATCTTGTCCTGCAGCCAGACAACCGGAAAGAAGACGACATCCAGAACACTGCTCACCGCAGTCGCGAAGCCCGATTTTGGCGGATAAAGAAAGCCGGGAGCCTCATCCAGCGACGTCGTGTCCAGAACGTCGAAGGCCAGCTTGTTCGAGCCCAGAACCACGCGCGCGTTTTCGATGGTATCTTCCGGCAAGGCGCCACCCAGCCCGCCAATCTGGCGAACCGCGTTGTTCCTGGTGTCGTTCAGCAGCAGGGTCGCCGACGCACTGTAGGTCGCCGGCTTCGAAAGACCCCAGGTCAGTCCTAGGACCGTCATCACAGCAGCAGGCAGCAGGATCGTCATGCGCTGTCGCCGCAGGGCGTTCAGCATGCGCCGCAGTTCGATCGTCTGCACAGGGGGCGGAGGTGTCATCTCGTACGAGGTAACAGGCTCGTACGGTCTCAGGTCACGGGACATCATGTTCCTTTTGAACCTCTTGGCAGTCCAGACGTGTTTCCATAAAGCTCGACCTGCCGTGCACCGCCCAGATGGGCAGTGGCACCGGCATGCAAGGCGGCACGCATCAGTTGGCGATTACGCCGGGCAGGGCTCGCTGCGGAAAGCAGCGCCATGCCACAGCAGGCGAATGTCTTGGCTGCGGCCACCGCAGCGGCTTTCAGTCTTGCTTGCTGGCCACGACCCTCGACCAGGATGCTGGCGTGGGTGTGCCCCATCCGGTAGCGGCGCTTCAGCAGCCATCTCAGGCTGGCGCGGTCAGCGGGCACCGTTTCGTCGACAATGGCATCGGGCGCATAAGCAATGCGTCCGCCGGCCGACAGGTATTGGGCAAACCAGGCCGTATCCTCGCCCCCGGTCCGACCGCGGGACAGGTCGAAGCGCAGGCCATGAACAGACGGATCGCGCATGTCGATCAGGGAATTGCCGGTATAGCCCGAGATGATCTGCTGTTCCGCCCCCGTGACTGGCTGCGTGTCGTGGGGGCGTCCCCGGGTCATCCAGACAGGCGCGCCTTGCAGATACGTCGCGCGCACCGGCCCCAGCACCACCCCGGCACCCTCGCGTGTCCATGCCGCGACCAGTTTCTGCAACCATTCCGGTTGCACCGTCTGGTCATCATCCAGATAGATCAGGGCACGCGCCCCCGTGCGGACCGCATGATCCAACAGCGCGTTGCGCGCGATCGAGATATTGGCCGAAGGCGCGTGCAGATAGTCCATCGGCAGCGGATGATCGCGTGACACCCGCTCGACCAGCGGGCGGGCCGTGGGCTCGGCATCGTTGTCGGCAATGGCAATGGCGACCGGCAATCCGCAGGGCAGGAGGTTGCGCAGCGATGCCAGCGTCTGCTCCAGTTCGGCACGGCGGAAGGTGCAGATGCCGATCAGGACAACATCGTTGGCGTCTGGCTTGTGCAGCATTGTCATGGCCCTACCTTGCGGTTGCCGCTCAGCCATTCGCGCCAGAACCCGAATGACCAGGCAAGATGCATGGCCCCGGCAAAGAAGCCTGCCGGAAGACCGCTGAGGCTGCGCTGGGTGGCGGCAATGACGGCGCCGCCCACGATGCAGATGGCCAGCCAGCCCAACAAGGGCAGGGCAAAGATCCAGGCCAGCGGGCTGAGAACAGCCAGAGCCATGGCAGGGGCCAGCAAGGCCACGACTGCCTGACGCATGCCCGGCTTTTCTGCATGCTTGGTCAGGTTGCGCCGCCGGCCCCTCCCAAAGGCCTGATATTGCCGCATCAGCGACAAAAGGCTTGAACGGGGGAAGTAGGTCAGCCGTGTCTGCCCGGTCAGCCAGATCCGGAAACCGGCCTCGATCAGACGGTGGTCCAGTTCCGCGTCCTCGTTGTGGGTGAACGTTTCGTCATATCCGCCAACGCTGCGAAACGCCTGGATCCGCATCAGCGCATGGTGGCCGTGCCGGACCCAGTCTCCGCTGCCTGCCAGCCGGTGGGCCGAACCGCCATTGCCAAGCCGGGAATTTTGCGCCGCTGCTATGGCACGCTGCCAGAAGCCCTGACCCTGAGCATCCATGGACACGACCACGCTGTCAGCGCCTGTTCGTTCAGCCTCGGCCAGCAGGGTATCCGCGAAATCATGGGGATAATGGCTGTGGGCATCCAGCCGCATCAGCCAGACGGCATCATCGCCGAACCGCGCGACGGCCAGATTGACCGCCGCTGCCTGGATGCGGCGCGGATTGTCGATCAGATGAATGCGCGGATCAGCGGTCGCCTTGTTGCGAACGATGTCGCATGTTGCATCCCGCGAACCGCCATCGACAACCACGATTTTTGCCTGCGCCGCAGCGGGAAACCGCAGGACGCTGTCCAGAACAGCGGCAATATGCTGCGCTTCGTTCAGGGTCGGGATCACGATGAGAAGCGGAGAGCCAGTCATGCGGCAATCTCCCGGCGATGGGATTCGTCAGTGCCACAAATGGCGGCGGTCAGGGACATGCATTCGTCGCTGTCCATCTGAAGCCTGTTGCGCGGGATGTCGGCCAGCGCCGCATGGCAGCGTGCCAGATCCGCAGGCATGACGCCGGTCAGGCCGTCACGGATGGCCTCGTCCTCGGGCGCCTCCAGCAGGATGCCGCAGGACCAGGCCTCGACGCGGCGCGCCACTTCGGTGCCCTTCAGGACAACAGGCACTGCGCCGTTCAGGCAGCCCTCGTACAGACGGTTGGGCAGCAGCCAGTCGGAATTCTGTCCTGCTTGATAGCGATCGATCAGCCAAGCCAGATCCACCTCCCCATAAATCGAGGCCAGATCGTCCGGCCAGCGATACGGCCCCGGATAGTGCAGATCGGGATTCGCCTCCACGACGGCGTGAAAATCCTCCAGTACGTCCAAGGCGGGCCGGCCCCGCAGGATGACCCGGAAGCGGCCGGGATGATCGCGGGTCAGGCGGTCCAGTGCCATCAGCGAAAACCGGCAGCGCAGCATACCGAACCAGCCGATGACCAGCGGTGCAGCCTGGTGAGGGACGGCAGATGCACCCCCTGCCGGCATCACATCGGCAAAGGGCTTGTTCTCGACCAGCAGGGTGGGCGTGGCGGGCTGCCCGTAGGCCTGCAGATAGCGCGACACGAACGCGGGCGAGGATACTGCAACCAAGGCACTGGCGCGCATCAGCCCTGCCTCGACCCGGCGCAGGGCGCGGGCCTTCAGGCTGTCGCCCAGCATCATCGAATGGATGTCCAGAAGTTCATAAACCAGCCGGGCCGGACGCCGCCGTTGCAGCATCGCCCCCAGCATCAACATTTCGAGATTGCGGGCCAGGATGACCTCGGGCTCGCCCGAGGCAGGGCGCGGAACCAGACGGTCGATGCGGGGCAGGACTCTGGCAATCGCACGAAGGCGCTGGCCCATCCGCCCATTGGCGGTTTTGCCGATGACGATTGCCGGTTCTGCAAGCGGCCCCTCGGCACGACGGAAGCCCGCCACCCGAACCTGGGCACCACCGCGGCGCAACATCTCGACCCTGCGCCAGATCGACGGGTCATCGAGATCATGCGCCAGATAAGTGACAAGCACGCCGTTCAGTCTCCTTGCCTATTAAAAACATTCAATCTGACCGCAGGATGAGCGGACCAGAGAACAACCATTTACACGAAGTCCACGCGGGTAATTCGAGGTTTGAATACTGCATTGCGGCAAGATGGTCTATAACGACGGCAGTTCTGCAACGCTCTTTTGCATAAATGGTGAACAAGATCGCGTGTCGCGGTCCTGCTGCAACCAAGATCAGCAGGACCTGCAGTACCCGAAGGTCGTCACCTGCCCCGGAGATTTCCTTGAAGCAAGAACCTGACTTCGCTGGCATCATGAGGCACGGCGGCCAGACCCAACCGCCGCATCAGGTCCATCCGCTTGTCCCGGGCCGTCAGGCGCAGGATCGGCCAGACGCGGGCCGGGTCGCGAAAGGCCTCGCGAGCCGCGCCCGTCAGTCCCACTTGCGCCTTCTGGTCAAGGAAAAGCCTGTGGTGATACTTGTTGCGGGTCAGCCGCTCTTGCCGGACCAGCAGGTCGCGCGCATCCTGCGTCAGCATGTCCTGGGCCAGGATCTGCTGGACCGCCCGGGAATAGTCACGCAGGTCGTTGGTCCGGTGGCGGGCACTGAGGGAATCGCCTCGCTGGAAGGCGACATAGCCGCAGGACCTGATTGTCAGAAAGCGCGCGCCGCGGGCCATCAGCCTGACATAAAGGACGAAATCTTCCCCCAGGCGCAGATGATCGACATAGGTCAGACCGGTCCGTTGCAGAATGTCGCGGCCGATGACGGGCTTGAGCAGCCCGGTTTCGTTGCGCCCCATCCGCCCGGTATTGATGTTGCCCGCGATGAAGGTGGGCAGCGTCAGCAGCGCAGGGGCGTCGGCATATTCCGGCATAGGCAGGCTGTCCGCCTGTGCTCGCAGGTGATCGGGCACCAAGGCGATGTTGTCTGCCGCCAGATCCCAGCCCTTGTGCCTGAACAGCCGCGCGAATCGGCCCGGCAGGAACATGTCGTCTGAATCGAGGATTGCGATCCACGGCGCCTTTGATGCCGCGATGGCCATGTTTCGTGCCTTCGAGGGGCCCGCGTTCACGGTCAGCCGGATGACCTTGAGCCTGCCCGTTCCGTCATCCGCAGACTGTGCCGCGCCGCCCGTGTCGTCGCCGGACGCATCATCCACCACCACCACTTCGGCCACTTCCGGCTCTGCGAGGGCCGACAGGATCGCCTGCCGGATTGTCCTTTGGGCATTATGGGCGGGGATGATGACCGAGACTTCATTCATGTCGTACTCTGTAGGTTCTGGAAGGTGACGACCTGTGGAAAGGACGGCTGAAAGGCGGAGGCAAGGTCCGTTCGGATTTTCGGAAGCCTGCAGGGTGACATGTGCCAGAAACGGACCGCAGCGAGAAGCCAAAATGCGCCTGACGTTTCCCTGCAAGGCGGCTGATGTCTCAAGAAACCGGCAGCGTCACCCCAGTCAAGGCGATTCTGGACATCCGATAAGCAGGTTCAGCGTCCGGCGCTGTTCCCGAGGTTCCGCAGCATCCGCAGGCGGGCAGCCGTGGGTCCGGGGCCTGAGGATATAAAGCGGGCAGGATTTCGTGCTCCACGCCAGTGCCTAATGATCAGTCCCCTCCCTGAAGCCTTGGCGACTGTCCTTTGGCATCGTCGTGGCAGAAGGAAGGCGATTATTGGACAGACAGTCAGCAAGCTGCCTCTTCATGAAAACTGCTGTTTTTGGCAACCAAAGGAGAATTGTCCTCATGCCTGCCGTCGCCGACTAAGGACGGGTCCACAGCGGCGCAGGTCTGCCGTACGATCCGCGAGGCTTGTCCGGTCAGCGTTGCTCCCTCGTTGCCGATGATCCGTCACGGAAAATCCGACAATTCCGAGGCAGGGCTGCCCCAGGGGTCAGCCTCTTGCAGTTGCTTTGCGGCGCAGCCACAGTAGAACCATGAAACCGCCTGCAATGATCTTGGCCGGAGGCCGCGCCACCCGGATGGGCGGGGGGGACAAGCCGCTGCTGCCCTTGGGCGGCCGGACGATGCTGGATCTTGTCCTGGACCGGCTGTCACCGCAGGCTGGCGGCATTGCCCTGAATGCCAATGGCGATCCGGCACGTTTTGCAGCCTTCGCCTTGCCGGTCCTTGCCGACAGTCTGCCCGATCACCCGGGTCCGCTGGCGGGCATTCTGGCCGCGATGGATTGGGCAATCGCATTGGGGGTGCCGCATGTGCTGACAGTGGCCGGGGATACGCCCTTCTTTCCCGGCGATCTGGCGCAGCGCCTGCTGGAGCGGCGGGGATCGCGTGGATTGGCGCTGGCGGCCAGCCGGGATGCGCAAGGGCAGACGCGTGACCACCCGACCTTTGGACTGTGGCCCACATCGCTGCGGCAGGACCTGGCGGAGTGCCTGGCCCAGGGACAGGGCCGTGTGCGGAGCTTTGCGGCCCGGCACCAGCCGGGGCTTGCCATCTGGGACGACTGGCCGCTGGATCCCTTCATGAACGTCAACACCCCCGATGATCTGGCGCGGGCCGAGGCGGCACTTGCCGCGCTTTGACCTGATCCTGGTCCTCGACTGGTCCGCCAACGGCACTCCCAAACACGGCGCCGATTCCATCTGGCTGGGCAGCGACAGGGACGAGCCCGTCAATCCATCCACGCGCGCCCGGGCCTTCCGGATGATCGAGGCGCGGCTGGATCAGGCCACGCGTGCGGGGCATCGGGTCCTGCTGGGCGCGGACCTTGCCTTTGGTCACCCTTCGGGATTGGCCTTGCGGATCACCGGACGCCCCGATGCCCTGGCGCTCTGGGATCATCTGTCGGACAGGCATCAGGATGATGAGCGCAACCGCAGCAACTATCGCGAGATCGCCGCCGAGATGAACCGCAGGCTGGGACGGCCCGTCTTTTGGGGCAACGGCCGCAAACAGCAGATCCCGGATCTGCCGCGCCTTTGCCCGCCCCCTGTTTCCGGATTGCCCCGCCACCGCGTGACCGAGAACCCTTTCGGCGCAGCGCGGCCGAAATCCCCTTTTCAGCTGGCGGGTGCGGGATGCGTTGGCGCACAAAGCCTGACGGGCATTCCATGGTTGAACCGGCTTCGCCAGCGCCCCGGAGTGGTCGTCTGGCCGTTTCAGCCTTGGCAGGATGCAGGAGTGGTGCTGGCCGAGGTCTATTCTTCGATCATCGCGGCCGAACTGCGCCTTGTCGGCGGCTTTTCCTGCCGCGATGCTGCCCAGGTGACCGTTCTGGCCCGTGCCCTGCGCCAGATGGACGATGATGACCTGCTGGTCCCGGCGCTTGCTCCTGATCCGCGCGTTGCGGACATGGCGGCCGAGGGGCAGATTCTAGGCTTTGGCCACGAGAACAGGCTGCGCGCCGCTGCCCGTGCCGTGTCGGAAGCCGGTGCGTTTCGGAACGCGGACAGCTTTGACGGCGTTCGGCCGCGCCACGCAAACCCGAGGGTCCCATGACGAACCGCAGCCTTGCCCTTCTGGTTTTGATGGCCGCCATCGCCTTTGCAGTCTCGCCAGTGATCTTTCCTGACTTTGCCGGCTATCGCCCTGATCTGTTCCCGATCCCCCAAGAGGATCCGCCGGTGCAGCCCGCGGGCTGGGCCTTTTCGATCTGGGGACTGATCTATGCCTGGCTTGTCCTGGGGGCGGGCTTCGGGCTGTGGAAGCGGGCCAAGGATCCGGACTGGCAGCCCCTGCGCGTGCCCCTGCTGGTCAGCCTGATTGTGGGGTTTTTCTGGCTGCCGGTGGCGACGCGGCTGCCGGGCCTCGCAACGCTGATGATCCTGATGATGCTGGGCGGCGCCGTTCTGGCCCTTCTGCGGGCAGGGCGCCGTGACCGATGGTGGCAGGTGGCGCCCGTAGGGCTCTATGCCGGCTGGTTGACGGCAGCGTCCGGGGCGTCTGCGGGGATATGGCTGGGCGGACATGGCGTGCTGCCTGCGCAGGCGGCCGCGATCTTGTCCCTGCTGGCGGTCTGCGCGGTGGCATTGATGGTCCAGTCGCGGCGTCCGGGCGAATGGGCATACGTGGCGGCGGTGATCTGGGCACTGGTTGGCGTGATCGCGGCCAATGCCGCGCAGGGCAACGGACTGGTTCTGGCCGTCGCCGCCTTGGGCGGCCTTGTTCTGCTGGCACGGGCCTGGACAGGGCGGGCGAAAGGCTAGAACATCACCATGGGATATGGTCGCCCTTCCAGTCCCGGAAGCTGCCCGTATCCTCGGGCGTCAGGCGTGCGATCACGGCAAGCAGGGCTTCAGCACTGTGGTTGGGTGTGATGGTCGGATAACGGGCGGCATAGTCTGCCGTCAGGGATGTTTCCACGGTTCCGGGATGCAGCGCCACAAGGATCGCCTGCCGGTTCTTGCGCCGGTATTCGATGGCTGCCGTCCGGATGATCTGGTTCTGCGCGGCCTTTGCCGCCCGGTAGCCGACCCATCCTCCCAGTCCATTGTCGCCGATCGAGCCCACCCGCGCCGACAGCGATCCGAACACCGAACGCCGGTCCCGCGCCAGCAGGGGGCCAAAGAAACGGATCGCCAGCGCAACCCCCGTCGCATTCAGCGCGAACTGCGCAGCCATTGCCTGCGGATCGACCGCCTCCATCGACTTTTCCGGCTGCCGTCCATCGATCACCAGGGCGCCGATCGTGTTCAGGATCAGGTCAAAGTCCTGCCCTTCCAGCCGCGCCGCATGTCGCTCGAGCGTTTCGGGCCGCGTCAGATCCAGCCCGTCCTCACGCCGCGACAAACCCGTCACCGTTGCCCCGTCACGGACCAGACGGGCCGTTATTGCTGCCCCGATCCCGCCCGAGGCTCCCAGGATCAGCGCCCGCATCATGAGCGGAGCGCCCGATAGGCGGCCATGGCACGGTCCCGCCCTTCGGCCAGCGGAATGACCGGAGTCGTGGCCCGGGACAAGTCGATCCCCCAGGAAAGGGGCGCGGCTTGTGCGAAGTCCTGCGCCCCCGCCTTGTCCGGTTGCAGCCAGAAATCGCGATACCGGGCCTTGGGGTCGAACTTGGCCCCCTGGCCATCGGGATTGAAGATCCGGAAGAAGGGCGAGGCATCAGGCCCGCATCCTGCCACCCACTGCCAGTTCATCGCGTTGGAGGCCGCATCCCAGTCCGTCAGGCAATAGGTGAACCAGTCCAGCCCGACCTTCCAGTCGGTCATCAGGTGCTTGCACAGGAAACTGGCGGTGATCATCCGGACGCGGTTGTGCATCCGGCCGGTCGCGAACATTTCGCGCATGCCGGCATCGACCATCTGCACGCCGGTGCTGCCGCGCTTCCACGCTTCGGCATCGGCATTGTCGCGCCGCCATGGAAATGCCTGCCATTCTGGCCGCCAGCAGGTGCGGTCCAGATCAGGCGCGGCATGCATCAGATCACGTGCGAATTCGCGCCATGTCAGTTCCGACAGGAAATGCTCGGCGCCCTGCACGCCTTCGCGCCATGCGGAGTCGCATCGTGCCCAGACACGCCGCGCGCTGATTTCGCCCACGGCCAGCGAATCGGCCAGGCCCGAAGGGGCTTGCGGGCGCCACGGCAGGTCGCGGTGGACCTTGTAGTCGGGGAGACGGCCTTCGAGGAACTCTTCCAGCCGGGCATGGGCTTCGTCCTCGCCGGCGCGGACATGGCGGGCAACGACGTCCCAGCCCCGACGCATTTCGGCCCGCGCCTCGGGCCAGTCGGTGCCGTCGCTGTCAGGCCACATATCCGGCGCACGCAGCCTCGGAACAGGCAGGGGTGGCGCGATCGGTTGCTGGCGCAGCGCCTTCCAGAAGGGAGAAAAGACCTTGTAGACACCGCCTGTCCTGGTCAGCACCGAGGCGCGGGGGACAAGATCGGCCAGCGGATGCAGGTGCAGGGCCGCGCCTCCCCGTTGTGCCGCAGCCTCAAGCCCGTCATCGCCGGCAAAGGGAAAGCCCTCCGATGTGTGGATTTCGGCCGCGCCTGTCTGACGCGCGACCTCGGGCAGGACCCTGTCGGCCCTGCCGCGCCGAACGATCAGACGGCTGCCCAGCCTTTGCAGCGATGCATCCAGCATGGGCAGTGACAGGGCCTGCCGCTGGGCGCTGGCCGGATGCTTGCGCGCTTCGTCGGGGTCCAGGATCACCAGGGGAATCACCGCCCCCGCCTGTGCCGCCGCAACCAGCGCCGGATGGTCGTCCAGCCGCAAGACCCGCCTGAACCAGCAGATGACCGTCATCCCGTTCTCCTTGATGCCCGCCAAGGACACGCATGGCGGGGGCAAAAGTTTCATGGCATCGGCAGAGCGCAAAGGGGTTGCGCGCCATTGTCACACCCCGCCCCGGTGCTATAGCTGGAAGCCTGCGTCCGTCGAAGGCCCTGATCCCACCCGTGTCCGATCCTGTTCCCACTCCCGGCCCCACCCCTGGCTTTGTTTCTCTGGTTTCGGCCGGACCGGGTGATCCCGAACTTCTGACCCTGAAAGCTGCACGGCGCCTGGCCGAGGCGGACGTGGTTCTGTTCGACGACTTGGCCTCGGGCCCGGTGCTGGACCATGCAGGGCCGCAGGCGGAACTGATCGCGGTGGGAAAGCGCGCCGGCCGTCCCTCGGCACGGCAGGAGGTTGTGAACGAACTGATCGTCCAGCACGCGCAGGCAGGCCGCCGCGTGGTGCGTCTCAAATCAGGCGATGCCGGCATCTTCGGACGGCTGGAGGAGGAGCTGGTGGCCCTGACCCGCGCCGGCATCCCCTTCGAAATCGTGCCGGGCGTCACCTCCGCCAGTGCGGCGGCGGCGGCAATGGGAATGCCCCTGACGCGGCGGCTGACGGCGCGGCGGGTGCAGTTCGTGACCGGCGCCGACGTGACGGGCCACCTCCCACAGGATGTGAACTGGGCCGCCTTGGCGGATCCGGCGGTTACCACCGTTGTCTTCATGGGCCAGCGCAGCTTTCCGCAGATGGCCAAGGGTCTGGCCGCTCATGGCCTGCCGGGAACCACGCCCGCGCTGTTCGCGGAAGCCGTGGGTCATCCCACGCAGCGGCTGGTCCAGACCACGATCGACGGCTTGGCCCGGATGCTGGCCGAAGGACCGGTCAGCCAGCCGGGCCTGATCCTTTACGGGCCACTGGCCTTTCCGCCCCACAAAGACTGAACCGTCCGTTCCGGACAGGTTGCCTAAAATGCACGGCATGCAAGATCTAGCCAGACGGGCGCGTTAAGCCCATCTTAAGACTTGCCCACATCCCCGGCCCAAGGGCCTCCCGCAACTTCGAAAAGATCATGATCGTGTATCGCCACGTGACCACCTTTGGTGTCACGCAACAACGCTGGCTGTCCAGGATCTCGGACCTCGCTGTGGTCGAGGTCGGAGGTCAGGCGATGCTGGTCGCGGCGACCCATGTGGGGGGCGGGATCAGCAGCTATCAGATTGGGGATCCCGACACGGCCTTGGTCCAGTTGCGCACCCGCGCCTATCTGGAGAGTTTCGCTTACCAGGGTCCGCCGCAGATTACCGCCGTCACCATCGGCGGACGCAGCCTGATCCACCTGGGGCAGATGGATCAGGCCGCAAACCTTGCCACCGAACTGCGCAGTGGAAACGGGGCCTTGTCGCCCTTCGCAAGCGTTTTCGGTTCGTCCTTTGGCGCAAACACGACCGCGTTGGGCCAGGTGCAGACGGCGCAGGGGCAGATCGTCCTTTCAGCACAAGAAGGCGGGCTGCAATTGCAGACCCACCGGATGGCGGCCGATGGGTCCTTGTCCCCGATCAGTCAGGTCACGCTGCCCGTGCCGCAGGGCAGCACCGATGCAACGCTGGACAAGGTGGTCGCCGTGACCGTGGACGGTCAGCGCATTCTGGTTGCGATTTCCGGCAACGGCAACTTCGTTTCGACCCATCTGATGACCGATGGCGGGGCCTTGGGACCGGGAATGATGCATGTCGCGGCGCGGGGGGCGGGCTATGACCTTCCTTCGGATGTCGAGGTGGTGCAGTCCGCCGGCCGCAGCTTCGTCATCCTGGGCGGCGCGGGCTCGAATTCGCTGACGGTCTTCCGGCTGACCTCGGACGGCCGACTGACCACCACCGACCATGTCATCGACGAAGGCACCACCCGCTTTCAATCCGCCACCGCAATCGAGACGGCGGTGGTGAATGACCGCGCCTTTGTATTCGTGGGAGGCGCCGACGACGGCATCACCGTCTTCACCCTGCTGCCGGATGGGCGCCTGCTGCACATGGCCACGATCGCGGACACGGACGCCATGACGCTGGCGGATGTCAGCGATATCACTGCCCTCGTCCGCGACGGCCGCATCATGCTGTTCGTCGGTTCCTCGACGGAGACAGGGGTGACGCAACTGGTGTTCGACCCCGGCCCCGTTGGCCGCACGACCGTTGGCGGCACCGGCCGCTTCGCCGGCGGGGCAGGAGGTGATCTGCTGGTCGCGGGCCCCGGGACGACCCGGCTGGAGGGGGCTGGCGGCAATGACATCCTGGTTGCGGGCAGTGCGCCGATCACGCTGGTCGGCGGCACGGGGGCCGACATCTTCGTGCCTTCGCAGGTGCGGGGCCGCATCTCGATCCTCGACTATGAACACGGTACCGACCGGCTGGACCTGTCGATGCTGGGAAACATCCGCAGCATCTGGCAGCTGCGGTTCGTGCCCACCGCATCGGGGGTGATGATCATCTATGGCGAAACCATCCTCGACATCACCACGCGGGACGGGCGTTCGCTGAGCATCGGCGATTTTTCGAACGCCCTGTTCCCCATTGCCCATTACCTGCCTCCGCAGATCGATCCGGTCGACATCGACCCGGGCGACACGCCCACTGATCAGCCGGGATGGATATTCGGAACGGCAGGTCACGACCGCCTGACGGGGACGTCGGGGCCGGACATGATCATGGCAGGAGCCGGCAACGATACCGTCTCAGGCGGGGGGGGCAGGGACACCCTGAAGGGGGAACTGGGCGACGACGTGCTGCGCGGCGGCGACGGCGACGATGTTCTGCATGGCGGGCCCGGACGCGATACGCTGTTCGGTGACGCCGGCAACGACGTGATCCATGGGGAGGACAATGAGGACCTGATCTATGGCGGCGATGGCGACGACACGCTCAACGGCGGTGCCGGCAGCGACCTGATCTATGGAGGAAACGGCCAAGACCGGCTGATCGGGGGGGCGGGCGACGACACGCTGGTCGGAGAAGGCGGCGATGACTGGCTGGAGGCGAGCGAGGGCAACAACCGCCTGCTGGGCGGCGATGGCAATGACACGCTGATCGCGGGCGCGGGATCGGATCACCTGAACGGTGGGTCGGGTCACGACAGCCTTCATGGCGGTGCGGGCAACGACACGCTGCTGGGCGAGGCAGGCAACGACATTCTCTGGGGAGAGGATGGAGATGACCTGCTGAGCGGGGGTGATGGCGATGATCTCGTTTCCGGCGGAGAGGGCAACGATACGCTTTATGGCGGGTCGGGCAATGACCGTTTGGACGGCGGCTGGGGGGCGGATATCCTCTGGGGTGACGGAGGCAATGACACGCTCTATGGCGATATCGGGAATGACCGGCTGCACGGCGGTCTTGGTGACGACGTCCTTTATGGAGGGGCGGGTCGCGACGTGCTGCGCGGCAACCAGGGCAACGATACGCTTTACGGGGGGACCGAGGACGATTTCCTGTTCGGGGGGCTGGGTGATGATGTGCTGCATGGCGAAGAGGGCAATGACGTCCTTCACGGGGAATGGGGCAACGACCTGATCTTTGGCGGGGCCGGCAATGACCGGCTGCTGGGCGGGGCGGGAAATGATACCATGCACGGCGGAGATGGGAACGATGTCCTGATCTCGATGATGGGCAACAACTGGATGGACGGGGGTGCGGGTAATGATCGGCTGACCGGCGGTGGCGGGCACGACAGGCTGTTCGGCGGCATTGGCCACGACCTGATCCTTGGCGGAGGCGGTCACGATACCATCGATGGTGGTGCCGGAAACGACCGCCTGTTTGGCGAAAGTGGCAACGACTGGTTGATCGATTATTTCGGCGACAACTTCCTGTCGGGCGGCGCGGGCAATGATACCCTGCGTGCAGGGGCGGGTTGCGACACCCTGTCCGGCGGCATCGGGGACGATCTGCTGATGGGAGGCGCCGGCAACGACCGCCTTTACGGCGGGCCCGGCAATGACCGCCTGATGGGCGGGCCGGGGCACGACACCCTTGACGGGGGTCTGGGCAATGATCGCCTGTTCGGGGGTCCGGGAAACGATCGCCTGTTCGGGGGCGCGGGCAACGACATTCTTGAAGGAGGGGGTGGCAACGACACGCTGGCTGGCGGAGTCGGTGCGGATATCCTGCGCGGCGGAGCAGGGGCGGACCGTCTGTTCGGCGGCGCCGGGAATGATACGCTGATCGGGGGAGAGGGCCCAGATATCCTGACAGGGGGAGGCGGGCGCGACATGTTTCGCTTTGTCTCCCTGGCCGACAGCCGGCCGGGGGCTGCGGACCTGATCACCGATTTTCGCGGGGGCGAGGATCTTTTGGACCTGCGGTCCCTGAACCTCGGTCATGCCGCTGCGCGGTCGGTGGAATGGTCGCATGTGGGGCAGGAAACCCATGTCCATGTCGACACCGATGGGGATCACCAAGCCGACATGCTGATCCGTTTGACCGGTACGCTGAACCTGGCGGGTGACGACTTCCTGATTTAGCCTGCCAGCCGCGCGGTGGCCCAGGCAGCGGCCTCTGCCACCACCGGATCAGGATCGCCTTGCAGCGCCCGCGCGGTGTCGATCAGCCCCTGGTCCCCCGAATTGCCGATGGCATAAAGCACATTGCGCACAAAGCGGTCCCGCCCGATCCGTTTGATCGGACTGCCCGAGAAACGCTCGCGGAAGCCGGCATCGTCCAGGGCGGCCAGTTCCCTCAAGGGAGGAGCGTCGATGATCCCGCGATAGCGCATCTCGGATCCTGCCTGCGCGAACTTGTTCCAAGGACAAGCGGACAGGCAGTCGTCACAGCCATAGATGCGATTCCCCATCAGGGCCCGCAGCTCGGGGTCGACCGGCCCCTTGTGTTCGATGGTCAGATAGGAGATGCAGCGCCGCGCATCCAGCTGATAGGGTGCGGGAAAGGCCCCGGTCGGGCAGGCATCCAGACAGGCACGGCAGGATCCGCAATGGCTGACCTGCGGCGCATCGGGGGGCAAGGGCATGGTCGTGAAGATCGCCCCCAGAAAGAACCAGCTGCCCAGTTCGCGCGACAGCAGGTTGGTGTGCTTGCCCTGCCAGCCCAGTCCCGCCGCCTGCGCAAGGGGTTTTTCCATCACGGGCGCGGTATCAACAAAGACCTTGATCTGGTGCCCCGGCTCGGGCGCATGTTCCAGCAGCCAGCGCCCCAGCCGCTTCAGCCGCTTCTTGACCAGATCATGGTAATCCTTGCCCTGCGCATACACGCTGACCGCGGCATGGTCGCGCCGCTCCAGTGCGGCCAACGGGTCGCCGTCGGGCGTGTACAACTCGGCCAGCATGATCACCGCTCGCGCTTCGGGCCAAAGGGCTGTGGGATCGCCGCGCCAATGGCTTCGTTCCGCCATCCAGTTCATCTGCCCATGCCGTTCGGCCGCCAGAAAGGCGGCCAGCCTTTCGGCCTGCTCGGGCACCGCGTCCGGACGGGTTATCCCCATCCGGGCAAAGCCCACCGCCTGCGCTTCTGCCGACAGGAGGTCTTTCATCCTGTCCCAGTCGGTCATGAAGGCGCCTTCAGGCGATGAGGGGCACTGCCCCCCGTCCTTATCCGAAATCCAGTTCGGCATAATGCGGTGCCGGATGAATGCCCGGCATCTGGTCGGCCAGGATGGACCGGAAGGCGGGACGCGACTTGATGGTCGCATACCAGTCCCTCAGATTTTCCGAACGGTCCCAGTCCACGTCCGAAATGTAATCCAGACAGGAAAAATGTGCGGCGGCCGTGAAATCCGCAAGGGTCAGCGTGCTGCCGGCCAGCCAGCGACGCGTTTCTAGAAGGCTGGAAAGATAATCGATATGCTCCTTGATCGCGCGCAGGCCGTCCTTGACGATGCGGCTGTCGGGATAGCCCGAACGCGTGATCTTTTTCCAGACACGCTCGTTCATGATGGGCTGCGTCACCTCGGCGTGGAACTTGTCGTCGAACCAGGTGCACAGGCGACGCACCTCGTGACGCTCCAGCGGCGTTTGCGGCATCAGCGAAGGGGCGGGCACCGCCTCGTCCAGGTATTCGATGATCGCCTGGCTCTCGGCCAGCATGTTTCCGCGATAGCGCAGGACAGGCAGCTTGCCTGCAGGATTGCGGCGCTTCAGGTCGGGCGGACCTTCCCAATAGCGCTCTTCGACCAGCTCAACCTCGATCTTCTTCTCGGCCAGCACCAGCCGCACCTTGCGGCAGAACGGGGACAGCGCTGTATGGTACAGTCGCGTGGTCTGCGTGTTGGTATTCATGACCTGCCGGGGACCTTCTTTCGTGTCTCAACTCCTGCTTGATACGCCCGCACCCCTGCGCTTTCAACCGCCCGGGCTTACTCGAAGCAGTGCGAACGGCCATCCCGCGCAATCGTCGCCGCCCCGTCGGCAATGGACCGCGACCGTTTCGAGGCCGAAGCAGGGCTTCGGGACTTGGGTGCAGGCAGAACTGCCGCCAGGCGCGCCGCCTGAACGGCTGTCAACTGATCCGGCGTCGTTCCGAAATGCTCGCGCGCGGCGGCGTGGATGCCGAAGATGCCCGGACCGAACTCCGCCACGTTCAGATAAACCTCGAGGATGCGCCGCTTGGACCACAATGCCTCGATCAGGGGTGTCAGGGCGGTCTCGAGGACCTTTCGGCCCCAACTGCGTGTTTGCCACAGAAAGGCGTTCTTGGCCGTCTGCTGCGTCAGCGTCGAGGCGCCGCGCGACGACCCGGATGCCACGACCTTGCGGATCTCGGTCATGTCGAAGCCCCAGTGGAGGCAGAAGTTCGCGTCCTCGGCTGCCACGACCGCCCGCCGCATCGCGGGTGCGACGTCATCCAGTTGTGCCCAGCCCCGCGCGGCCAGATCATGCTTGCGGGCTTCGCCGATCATGGTCCATGTCGCCGGCGGGTTGACCAGCGCATAGATCGAAACCGACCCTGTCATGACCAGAAAGAACCGCAAGACAACAAAGCGCAGCCAGAACAACCCCCGGCCCCGCAGCCGCTGAAGAACAGGCGCGGAGGCAGGCGGGGAATCGCTTGAATCAAGGGGGCGGAAGGGGCGGCGCAGGATCATGGGCGCATGTCTCATGCAGGATGCGCTTGCGTCAAGCGCGCCAAGCCGCTGTCTGACCAGCCGAGGCTGTACCGTTCCGGCGTTGGTGACCAGGACGGCCAGAGATGCATCCTTGCCGTTCAGGCCGCGGGGCAGGGATCCCGAACGATCTTCCACCGGCACGATCAGTCAGGTGATGCTGGTGCAGCCTGTCAAGTGCAACTCGATGCGGTTGCCTTGATCAAACGCGCCTTGGATTCACATGTTCGCAGAAATCATCGGCACGCCCAGTGTGAGGCGGCCAGGAGTGGGGATCAGGGATGCCTAGGCCACTGGCCCGATCGGATGCAGGACCCGCCTTCAAGCGCCTGCGGTGCAATCCAAGGGTCAAGACGCAGCGCGGCCCCGCAAAGGGGCCGCACCAGGATCATTCGGCGGGAACCGCGCTTGGTTCCTCGACCGCCGCAACGGGATGGGGCAGAAGCGCCAGCATCTCCTTGGGGCAGACCTGCAGGAAGTTGCCCTTCTCGCGGTCCCAGTTCGACAGGATCTCATCCGCGCGGCGTGATCCGGTTTCCTTGAGGTGACGCTCGATCAGGCCCTTCAATTCGGCCTCCCAGTGGCTCTGGGTGACCGGGCAGAGAAGCAGGGTCTCGACGTTGATGTAATCCCGCGCCAATCCTTCCGGGTCATACAGATAGGCCATCCCGCCCGTCATGCCCGCGCCAAAGTTCGCACCGATCCGGCCCAGGATCACCGCGACGCCGCCCGTCATGTATTCGCAGCCGTTCGACCCGCATCCCTCAATCACGACCGAGGCACCGCTGTTGCGAACTGCGAACCGCTCGCCTGCACGGCCGGCGGCGAACAGATATCCGTTCGTGGCGCCGTAAAGGACGGTGTTGCCGATGATTGTGTTGTCGGCCGCCACCAACGGGCTGGACATTGGCGGCCGCACGACGATCGTGCCTCCCGACAGGCCCTTGCCCACATAGTCGTTGGCGTCGCCCGACACCTCGATCTTCAGTCCCGGCGCCGCAAAGGCGCCAAGCGACTGGCCCGCGCTGCCCGTCAGGCGCACCGTCAGGTGGTCGGGCTGCAGGTTGTTCCGCATCCCGAACTTTTGCACGATCATGGACGAGGTCCGCGTACCGACCGTGCGCTGCGTGTTCCGCACGGCATAGGACAGCTGCATCTTCTCGCCGTCCTCGAAGAAGCGGGCGGCGTCCTTGACGATCTCGGCGTCCAGCGTTTCCAACACGGCATTGCGCGGCTTGGACCGGTCATAGACGATCTTGTCCGCGCCATCGACGGTGATCAGCAGCGGGTTCAGGTCCAGATCGTCCAGGTTTGCGGCACCGCGGCTGACCTGGGTCAGCAGGTCGGCCCGCCCGATGATCTCGTCCACGGACCGTGCACCGATCGATGCCAGGATCTCGCGCACCTCCTGGGCATAGAAGGTGATCAGGTTCACGACTTTGTCGGCGCTGCCGGTGAACATGGCGCGCAGCTTCTCGTCCTGGGTGCAGACGCCCACCGGGCAGGTGTTCGACTGGCACTGGCGCACCATGATGCAGCCCATGGCAATCAGGGCGGCGGTGCCGATGCCGTATTCCTCGGCACCCATCATCGCCGCCATGACGATGTCGCG
>NZ_JBKGUN010000012.1:0-7978 GCF_046462195.1 Paracoccus sp. (in: a-proteobacteria)
TAGCTCAATGGTAGAGCAGCAGCCTTCCAAGCTGAATACGTGGGTTCGATTCCCATCACCCGCTCCATCATCCTTCCCGCACAGCCGCCCCTGACGGGCGTGAACGGCGCCGACCGGATGCGGCGCGCCTGAACGCGGTCAGCCATGCGTCTGCGTCCAGTTCGGATGTGGCTCGTCCAAAAAGATGCGCATCCAGCTGATCCAGCAACACGGCCTGCTGCCGGCTTGCACCGTTCTGCCATGCCACTTGCCGGACCGCAGCGGCCCGGAGCGCCGGCAGGTTTCCCGAGGCCACGGCAGCCGTCATCGCCCCTTGATGCGGACTTCGGCGCAGGGGCCACTGCTCGGGACGCGGCAGCCGGTCCCCCAGCGCCACGATCAATGCAAAGGCCAGACCAAGCCCCAGCAGCGCCATGACCGTCAGCCCCATCCGCACGCCCCCCCGCCCGCTCCCACCGAAATTGCTGCCAAAGCCTGCAAAGCCGAAGGGGATCGGCTTCATGGCGGCAACCTCGATCCGCCGGCCGTCGGTGTCGAACCACGGAAAGGCCACGGCAGGCAGGACGCCAGGCTCGCCCGTGCGGGGGCGCAGCTGCCATTCCCAGACCACGCGCGATACCGGACCCTGGGCCGTGGGGCGGGTGTCGCGAATTTCAGGCTGGGTAAAGCTGATCAGCCAGGGCTGCTGCAGGTCCGGTCGGGGCGGCAGGTGATGGGGCAGTGCGTCCAAGGCCTCGATCGTGACGCGGCGGGTCAGGACCTCGTCCTTTTGCAACCGCCCCGGTTCGGCCGACAATTCATCGGTCAGAACAAGGGCACGGGCCGTCAGGGGTCGGTGCCCGCCCGGGAATGGTCGCACGTTCAACCGCGCCTTTCCCGATGTCACGCGCAGCTTGTCCCGCTGACCATTCCGCGCCACATGCGTCAGGTCATGATGGACCGGCCCGACCTCCAGCACGCCTTCCGTCCGAGGAAACAGCGCGATATCGCGTTCAAAGATCTGGGTCATCCGGCCGCCGATGCGTTCCTTGAACCAGCGGTCCCGGTCGATCTGGATCCAGTCATACGCCGCCCCATCCGGAAAGCGCATCTCCTCAAGCGAGACGGTCAGGTCGTATTCGCCCCGCAGCGTCAGCTTGACCATCTCGGCCACGACCGGGTTGCCGTGGTCGTGCAGGATCATCAGCCGCGCGCCTCCGGGCGGCAAGGGCGGCGATTCGGCCCGCAAGGGCAGCGCGAGGATCATCAGGACCAGAAGCGCCAGGCGGATCACCACGGGTCGCCCTCCTCGGGCCGGATCAACCCCAGTTGTGCGCGGCGGTCGTATTCGGCACGGATGCGCAGGCGCAGAAAGGCGCCCGGATCGTCGATGATCGTTTCCAGCCATTCATCGCTGGCGGCCAGTCCCCGCGCCTCGATGGGGCGGCGCCAGTCTTGGGAACTCGCATTGGCCAAGGCGTTGCTGATCTGATCCTCGGGGGCGGGACGCCCGCCGCGGCCCATGATGCGGCCCGGTGCGGTGCTGTCGCCCACATTCGGCGGATACATCGTCGCCACGATATCGCGATTGGCGCGTGCCTGTTCATCCGCGGGATTGGCGAACAGCACCGCATCGAAATAAGCGACGGCCAGCGGGTAATCCCCCGTAGCGGCCAAGCTGAGCCCGCGGTTGTAGGTCTGCGACCGGCCGGCAAGGGCAAAGGCCGCATCCGCCTCCTGATGGCGTCCCGCCCGATAAAGGGCAACGCCCCGCGCTGCCGGATCATCCAGCAAAGGCAGCGCCAGTGCGTCCCAACCCGCGCGCAGGGCCAGCGTGCCGATGGTCTGCGGCCCCGCCACTGCCAGCAGGATCATCGCCCCCAGCAGCAACCCCCCTATCCTCACGCCCGCACCCGCATCATCAGCAGGAGGGGCAGCGCGGCAAGGGCTGCGAAAAAGGGCCCCAGATCGCGATGGGCCAGCGCCTCCAGTGCAGGATCGCGCCGCGAGTCGCCGCCCTGGGCCAGCCGGGCCGCCAGACGGTCGGCCTGATCGGCCTGCATCATCTGCCCGCCCCCCAAAGCCAACGGGGCCAGCGCATCGGGTGCGGCAGGCGTTGCCCCGGCCGGGGCGCCCTCGACCCGCAGGGGCCAGATGCGCGTGCCTGCTTCAGACAGCCGCCCCGCCTCGGCCAGAGCCTGCCGGTCCACCCCGCCGCCGTCCGAAATCAGGACAAGATCGGCATGACGCGGATCGGACAACAGGCTGGACGTCAGGCCCAGGGCTGCGGCGGGGCGGCTGCCCTTGCCGGGGACGGTCTCGGCGTCCAGAACCGCGATCAGCGTCTCCAGCGTTCGTGGATCGGTGGTGGGGGCCGAGGCGACATAAGCCTCCGGACCGTAAAGGATCAGGCCGACCGGCCGACCGCCCAGCCCCTGCAACAATGAGGCCGCGGCCAGTTGCGCCTGCGTCAGCGCCGAACCCTGCGCGACCGAAGGGGACAGGTCCATGGCCAGAACCACCGCATCCGTGCGGGCCAGCGCGGGCATGTCGCCCCGCGGAAGGGCCGGACCCGCAAGCCCCAGAACCAGCGCGACCGACGCCAGCGGCACCAGCGCTCGATGCCAGCGCGGCTGCGTCCCGCTGATGCCACCCAACGCGAGCATCGCCGTCAGCATGGGCGGCGGCATCACGTCCTGCCAGCCTCCGGCCTCCGGCGCGCGGCGTCCCGCCCACAGCATCAGCATGAGGACAGGCAGCAGCGCGATCAGCCACCATGGACGCAAAAGGATCAGGCCGCCCATCGCCGCCCCCGGAGGCCCTGCAGCATCAGCACAGCCAGCGCCGCGGCCGCCGGCCATGTCCACAGTCCCTGCCAATACCGCAGCGGGGGCGCCTTGCCGGGGTTCGGCTCCAACTGGTCCAGCGTCGCGGCCATCTGCGCCAGGTCATCGGCATCGCGGACGCGAAACGTCTCGCCCCCGGCGGTCTGCGCGATGGCGCGCAGGGTAGCGACATCAACGGCATCGCGAGCGTCGGGGCGACTTTCCAGATCCTCGGGGCCCAGGGCGATGGTGTGGATGCGCATGCCGCGCCCGGCCGCCAGCCGCGCCACCTCGGTCGCGAGAACCGTTCCCGACGTATCGACCCCGTCGGACAGCAGCACGATCACGCGGCTTGGCGCCTCGCTGTCCGCAAGCCGCCGCATCGCCAGCCCCAGTCCGTCCGCAATGGCCGTGCCGCGCCCCGAGATGCCGACCTGCGCCTCGTCGATGGCGCGCGCGACGGCGGTCATGTCAAAGGTCAGGGGGGCGGCGACATAGGCCTGCTCTCCGAAGATGACCAGCCCGATCCGGTCCCCTTGCCGCGCCGCGACAAAGCGCGAAGCCGTGCGCTTGACCGCCTCCAACCGGGTCGCGGGCTGGTTGTCCAGAAAGAAATCCTCCTGCACCATGCTGCCCGAGAGATCCAGCGTCAGCACGATGTCGCGTCCGCTGGCAGGAACCACATCGGCCACCCGCCGCACCTGCGGCCCCGCCAGCGCCAGGACCAGCAGCATCCATGCAAGGATCGGCAGGAGGGGCTTCCGCCGCCGCGCTGCCCCTGCCTCGTGAAGGCCGGCGGCCAGATAGGCGGGCAGCCGCAGGGCCGGACCGGGCGGTGCGGCATGTGGCGCCAACCAGCGCATCAGCAGCGGCAGGAACAACAAGGCCAGAAGCCAGGGAGCCGCAAAGCTCATCGGAGCCTCAGGGTCCGCATCAGGCGGAATCTGCGCGCGATCCGGGCGATCTGGCGGTTCTCGGGCGCGGGCGCCGCACCATAGGCAGGGTCACGGAGGCGGCTCGGCAACTGCCCCAGTTGGCGCGCCAGGGCCAGCAACCGGTCCGGCACCGGCAGCGCCTCCAGGTCACGCAGCCGGAGCCGGCGACTGCGCGACCGGGTCAAGGGACGCAGCAGCATCGAAAGAAAAGTGCCGCAGATCAGGCCCAGAGCCAGCAGCGCCGCCATCTCGGCCAGGGAAAGCTGGTCCAGCGTGGTGGGCAGGCGGGGTGGGGCCAGCGCGGCCAGCATTTCCTGATGCGTCATGGCGCCACCTGACGGGGCTCAGCCCCCAAGGCCATCAACGAGGCAGACAGTTCGGACAGATCAACGGGCGTCAGCCGCGTCAGCAGGGATTGCCCCCCTGCCTGCACGGGCAAGGCCCGAGCGGGTGGCATGACGTCCAGGGGATCAAGGATCAGCGCAACGGCCAGCCGCCGTCCGCGCGCCAGACGGGTCAACGGCGTTTCGGCCCCTTGCCAGCCATCCGGCGCGGTGGCCAGCACCACCTCGGCGCCAGCAGGCACCATCCGTGCCGCCAGCCCCAGCGCCTGCGGCAAGGCATGGTCTGCATCAGCCGGCGCATCCAGGGCCTGTGCATGCAGATCCGCCAGCATCCGGCACAACAGCGCCATCTGCCGGTCCCCGCCTGCGGGAGGCAGAAGGGCCGCCTGCCCCGGCCCCATGACGATCAGGCCGACGTTGCCGCCCCGCCCCACGGCCCGCCAGCCGATGCTGGCCAGATGAGCCGCGCCCTTGACCGAGCGCAGGCACGACCCGGTGCCCCAAAGCATCGGGGCCCGGAAATCCGCGATCAGCAGGGTGACATCGTCACGATCCTCGTGCAGCGCGCGGACATGGGGCTTGCCCGTTCGGGCCGTGGCCGAAGGGTCCATGCGCCGCATGTCGTCGCCCGGCACATAGGCACGGATCTCGCGCAGGTCCATTCCGCTGCCTGCATGGCGCGAAGGCAGGATGCCGGCCCGCCGCGTGGCCGGCCGCCGCGTGTCCGGAGCGGCGGCCTGTTCGCGCAGGGCAAGCAGGTCGTCCACCGCAAGGGCGATGCCCGGCGCCTGCTGCCAGCGCGCCGCGCCTACCACGGCCGGACGAGGCGCAGGGCCTCGGCAATCAGGGCGCGGCCGTCCTGGCCTTCGCTGCCGGCCTTCCAGTCGGGAACCAGCCGATGGGCCAACGCGTCGGCGGCCAGGGCCTCGACATCCTCGGGCAGGCCGTGGTCCCGACCCTGCAGCCAGGCCCGCGCCCGCACCGCCGCGGCAAGGGACAGCGTTCCGCGGGGCGAGACGGGATGTTCGATCCGGTCCGCCAGCACCCCGCCCCGCCGGGTCGAGATGACCAGCCGGATGATGTAATCCTTGAGGACGGGCGACAGGTTCACGGCCGCAACCTCGACCTGCGCGGCCTTCAGGTTTTCGACCGTGACGCGTGCGGCAATGGCTGCAGCGGGCGCGCGGCCCTCGGCCTCGACCAGATCCAGGATCGCGCGCTCGCCCTCGGCGTCGGGCAGGTCCAGCCGCAGGTGCAGCAGGAAGCGGTCCATCTGCGCTTCGGGCAGGGGAAAGGTTCCTTCGTGCTCGATCGGGTTCTGAGTGGCCACGACCATGAACAGGTCGGGCAGCGCACGGCTGACCCCTGCCGTCGTCACCTGTCCCTCGGCCATTGCCTCCAGCAGGGCCGACTGGACCTTGGGAGGCGCGCGGTTGATCTCGTCCACCAGAACAAGCGTGTGAAAGATGGGGCCGGGGAGAAAGTCGAAATGACCTGTTTCGGGACGATAGATCTGGCTGCCCGTCAGGTCGGAAGGCAGCAGGTCCGGGGTACACTGAATCCGCGCATGATCGCCCGGCAGCCGCGCGGCCAGTTGCTTGACCGCCCGCGTCTTGGCAATGCCGGGAGGACCTTCCAGCAGGACATGCCCCCCCACCAGCAGCGCGATCAGCAGACGTTCGACCAGCCAGCCATGACCGATCAGGGTTGCCCCCACCGCATCGGACAGGCGCGCCAGATGGTCACGCGGCGTGAAACCCTCGGGATATGCCTGGTTCATGAGCCCTTCCCCATGCTGCCTGCACAGTGTGCAAGGGAAGGGCTCGACGCGCCAGCATTCCGGGGCCACATGCGACCAAAGTTGCGGGCGGCGCTAGAAGTCGATGGCGGCGATGGCCGCGGCAAGGCGGCGGTCGTCAAACGGCTTCATCAAGAGTGCGGTCCGATTGTCCAGATTTGCGCCCTCGACTTCGCTGTGTCCGGTGGCGAAGATGACCGGCAGTTCCGGATCGCGCTCCCGCGCCTCCTGGGCCAGACGGTTTCCAGGCATGTCGGGCAGGCCCACGTCGGTCAGCAGCAGATCCACGCGGTTCTGCGCCAGCAGGGACAGGGCCGTTGTCGCATCGCGCGCCAGAAGAACCGAATGACCCAGATCCTCCAGCATGTCCCCCACGGACATGCGGATCAGCGCATCATCCTCGCAAACCAGGATAAGGCGGTTGCTCTTCAGGTCGGCGTCATCGGACCCTGAAGGTGCGACCGCCTGCTGCGCCCCGTTCGCCAGCTGATGCCGCAGCTTGCGCGCCAGATCCTCGCGGCCATAGGGCTTTGAGAGAAGTTCGACGCCTTCGTCCAGCCGCCCGGCATGCACGATGGCATTTTCCGCATAGCCTGACGTGAAAAGGATCTTGAGTCCCGGCAGACGCTCCACCGCAAGGCGGGCCAGGTCCGTCGATTTCATCGGGCCGGGCATCACCACGTCTGTGAACAGCAGATCGATCTGCGCGCCGCTGTCGATGACTGCCAAGGCGCTTTGCGCGTCCACGGCCTGCAGCACGTGATAGCCGAGGTCCTTCAGCATATCCACCACGGTTTCACGGACGCCAGGGTCATCCTCGGCCACAAGGATGGTTTCCGTCCCCCCCGCCACGGGCCCGAAGCGCTGGTCCTGGACCTCGTCTTCGGGAAGCAGGGAACGGGGCAGGTACAGCCGAATGGTGGTTCCCTGCCCCAGCTGGCTGTCGACGCGGACATGGCCACCCGACTGCTTGACGAAGCCATACACCATCGACAGGCCCAGCCCGCTGCCCTTGCCTTCCGGCTTGGTCGAAAAGAACGGATCAAAGACCTTTTCCAGAACATCGGGAGGAATTCCAACCCCGGTATCCGTGACCGACAGGACAACATATTGCCCCGGCATCAGGTCCGGGTCGCCGCTGACCAGCTGTTCGTTGACAACCCTGATCAGCAGGCGGCCATGTCCCTCCATCGCATCGCGGGCGTTGATGGCCAGGTTCAGCAAAGCGTTTTCAAGATTGCCGCGATCGATCAGCGTGTTCCACAGGTCGTCGTCCACCCGCATCTCGATTGCCACGGCTTCGCCCAGGGCATGGCGCAGCATCTCGTCCATGCCCTGTATCAGCCGGCCCAGGTTCACGACGCGTGGCGCGAGCGGCTGGCGGCGTCCAAAGGCCAGCAGCTGCGAGGCCAGCCGCGAGCCGCGTGCCACGCCCTCCATGGCATTCTGCAGGCGGCGTCTTGCCTTGTCGTCATTGGAGGGGTTGGTGGCCAGCAATTGCAGGCTGCCGCCGATCACCTGAAGCAGATTGTTGAAATCATGCGCGATGCCGCCCGTCAGCTGGCCGATCGCCTCCATCTTGTGGGCCTGCCGCAGCGCAGCCTCGCTGCTGGCCAAGGCCGCTGCCGCCTGCTTTTCCGCAGTGATGTCGCGGCCAAAGGCATAGATCGCCTCGCTGTCCGCCACGGTTGTCCATTCGATATGGCGCTGCTCGTCACGGCTGCTCATGACCACCGCCTCGAGCGGCGGGGCCGAGGTCCCGTCCGCCAGCTGCTCCAGCAACCGGCGCAACTGGGCCTCGACCGCCGGACGGTCCTTGGGCAGCACAAAGTCGAGAACCTTCCGTCCCAAGGTCTGATCCTCGGTCCAGCCCATCAGCGCGCTCCAGGCCGGGTTCACCGAAACGATCGTGCCATTGCGCGAGGCGGTCAGCTGAACGACCGGAGACAGGCTCCAGATCCGTTCCCGTTCGCTGGCCAGGCGGCGCTCCTGCGTGATGTCGCGGCCGACGGCATGGATGCGCCCGCCGTCCGGAACAGCGGTCCAGTCCAGCAGGCGATAGGTGCCGTCCTTGCAGCGATACCGGTTCTCGAATGC
>NZ_JBKGUN010000013.1:0-30770 GCF_046462195.1 Paracoccus sp. (in: a-proteobacteria)
CCGAGGTTGCGCAGGCGGTGACGGAGGCCGCCGCCCTGACAGATGGGCCGATCGCCTTGTGCGGGCATTCGGCTGGGGGCCATTTGGCCGCTCGCATGATCTGTCTGGGCGTCCTGTCCGAGGAGGTGGCCCAGCGCGTTACGGCCTGCGTGCCGATATCGCCACTGACCGACCTGCGGCCGTTGATGCGGACAATGATGAACAAGACGCTGCGCCTCGATGCGGCCGAGGCTGTTGCGGAAAGTCCCGCACTGCAGTCCCCGCGCCCGGGCATTCCCGTGACGACCTGGGTCGGCGGGATGGAGCGGCCGGAATTTCTCCGCCAGGCGCGGTTGCTGTCCGATATCTGGGCAGGGCTCGGGGCCGCGACGGAATGCGTCGTCGATCCCGGCCTGCACCATTTCAACGTGATCGAAGGGCTGTCACGTCCGGACAGCCCCCTGATGCGGCGACTGCTGGATTACAGCGGCTTGCGATAGTCGAAGGTTTCGGGATCCGGGCCGGTACGGTGGTCGCGCCCCAGCCCGTCCAGTGCTGCCATATCCTGATCGGTCAGCTCGAAATCCAGAACATCGAAGTTCTGCTGCAGACGGTCGGGGTTTTCGGATTTCGGGATCACCGACAACCCATGCTGAATATGCCAGCGCAGGATCACCTGAGCGGGGGTCCGGTCCAGTCTTTCGGCCACCTGGACCACCTGCGGCGCATCAAAACTGTCGCCACGGCCCAGCGGCGTCCAGCTTTGCGTGATGATTCCCAAGCGTTTGTCGACAGCCCGCATGTCCACCTGCGGAAGGGACGGATGCAGCTCGATCTGGTTCAGGGCCGGCGTCACGCCCGTTTCGTCGATCAGCCGCGTCAGATGCGCTTCGTGAAAGTTCGCGACACCGATTGAGCGCACGCGCCCTTCGTCGCGCAGGCGGATCAAGGCCTTCCACGTGTCCACATAAGCGTCCAGTGCCGGCAGGGGCCAGTGGATCAGGTAAAGATCCAGATAATCCAGGCCGCACCGCTCCATCGTCGCATCAAAGGCCCTCAGCGCGCTGTCAAAGCCCTGCGCATCGTTCCAAAGCTTTGACGTCACGAAAATTTCGTCGCGCGGCAGTCCAGCGGCGCGGATCCCTTCTCCCATGCCACGCTCGTTCTTGTAAGCGGCGGCTCCGTCGATCAGGCGATAGCCGATGCGCAGCGCCTGCTCCACGACATCGGGTGTCTTCGCATCGTCGATCTGCCAGATCCCGGTGCCCAGCTGAGGCATCCGGCGGCCGTCGTTCAAGGTCATCATCGGTTGGGTCATCGCAGCATCCTTTCGATTGCCCGCCCCAACGCGACAAGCGCGACAGGGTTCACGCATGGCCGGCAACGGCAGAACATGGCCCTGCCCCGCTTTGGACCGGCAGCCTCGTTTTCCAATCGCGGACCCGGCACATCATCAGCGCGAACAGGGCGGTAAAGGGCTTGCAGCGGGCAAACGGACATGCTGTGCCCTTCAAAGGTGAAACAGCCAAAGGCTCACGCCGAAGGAGAAACGGATGAAGGTCTATACCTTGGTCGTGGAGCTGGGCCGTCGGTCGGGCGATGGCCTGCCCAAGGGCTCGACCGGTGCAGGACTGGTCTGCTATGCGGCGGGACAGGATGAGGGCGAGGCCGTCCGGGAGACCGTGGCCATCCTCAAGCAGGCGGACATGGCGCCCCTTGACGTGACCGGATACGGCACGCTGGAGGAACGGCTGGCCGAGGGTCACGAGGTCGATGACGAGGAACGGGGACTGATGGAGCGTGCGCTGACCGAAAATTCGGTCATCATCGCCCAGATGACGCCATGGTTCGGTGACGAACCCGACCGCGACGCGCCCTTCCACTGAGCCCTGTCCTGCATATGCGACAGATCGGCGCGTCTGCATGGGTGGGCGCGCAACGATACGCTGCCTGCAGTCACGCAGGCGCTGCAACTGGTGCGCGAAGGATGCGCCGCGGCCTACCCAAGAGTATCTTCATGGGCTAGAGTGGCTCCAATCATAAACACGAGCAGTCACGAACAGGCGATCCCCATGAGTTTTTCCCGCATCTTCCTGTCCACCGCCATGATCGGTGCGCTGGCATCCTGCGCCACGCCCATGTCGCGGATGCCTTCTTCGATTGGCTCTCCTGCCTCGCCGCAGTCCTCGGTCACTCCCTCGCCCATCCCGCAGGCCTCTCCGGGCGATGAAGCGGGGCTGCAGCGCTTCGTGCAGAACTTCCGTGCCCGCGCATTGTCCTCGGGGGTGTCAGCCTCGACCTATGATCGTGCAATGGCCTTTGCGCGCTACAACCCCGAGGTGATCCGTTTGGATCGCCGCCAAGCCGAATTCTCGCGTCCCGTGTGGCTTTATCTGGACAGTGCCGTATCCGACAGCCGCATTGAAACCGGGCGTCAGAAGATGGCGCAGCTTGGCCCCATCTTGTCGCGGGTCGAGGCGCAATACGGTGTCCCGCGCGAGATCGTGCTGGCCGTCTGGGGGATGGAGTCGAACTTCGGCGCAAACCGCGGCAAGATGCAGATCATCCCGTCGCTGGCGACGCTGGCCTATGATGGCCGCCGGGGCGAAATGTTCCAGAATCAGCTGATCGCCGCGCTGCGCATCCTGCAGGCAGGCGACACGGACCCGCAGCACATGCTGGGCAGTTGGGCCGGCGCGATGGGCCATACTCAGTTCATGCCGACCTCCTATCTGGAATATGCCGTCGATTTCACGGGCGACGGGCGTCGCGACATCTGGGCGGACGATCCGACGGATTCACTGGCCTCGACCGCGAACTACCTGCGTCGGAACGGCTGGACCCCGGGCCAGGCCTGGGGGGCCGAGGTTCAGCTGCCCGCGAACTTCAACATGGGCTTGGTCGGCAAGGGCACGCGCCGCGCCGACTGGTCCGGACTGGGCGTGCGCCGCATCGGCGGCGGCGCGCTGCCTTCGGGCAACGGGTCGATCATCATGCCTGCCGGCGCGCGTGGCCCGGCCTTCCTGATCCTGGACAACTTCCGCTCGATCCTGCGCTACAACAACTCGGACAACTATGCGTTGGGCGTGGCCTTCCTGGGCGAGCGTCTGGCCGGCCGGCCCGGCATCCAGGGCAACTGGCCCCGCAACGACCGTGCCCTGTCCACCAGCGAGCGAGAGGAAATCCAGCGCCGTCTGGCGCAGCGCGGCTTCTATCAGGGCGAGATCGACGGCCTCTTCGGGTCGGCCACGATGGAGTCGGTGTCGGCCTTCCAGCGCTCGATCGGGGTGACGCCGGATGGGTATCCGACCTCGATCCTGCTGGACCAGCTGCGCCGTTGAGCGACGGGTCCGATGGCCTCGCCCCGGCGGGGCCGTTTCCTGACGCCGATCGGGAGGCCGTTTACCGGGCGATCCGCCAGCGCCGCGACGTCCGCGGCCAGTTCAGACCAGACCCGATTGATCCGGCCCTGCTGCGCCGCCTGCTGCAGGCCGCGCATGACGCGCCTTCGGTCGGGCTGTCGCAGCCTTGGAACTTCATCCTGATCCGAAATCCGGCAACCCGCAGGCGCCTGCACGACGCCTTCCAGCGCGCGAATGACGAGGCGGCCGCGCTTTTCCCGGACCGGAAGGCCCTTTATTCCTCGCTCAAGCTTCAAGGTATCCTCGAGGCGCCGCTGAACCTTTGCATCACCTGCGATCGGACACGGGGCGGAGCCCATGTGCTGGGACGTACCCATGATGCGGCGACCGATCTTTATTCCACAGCCTGTGCGGTGCAGAACCTGTGGCTGGCCGCGCGCGCCGAGGGCATCGGCGTCGGCTGGGTCAGCATCTTCCGTCAGGATGATCTGGGCGCTGCCTTGAACCTGCCCTCGCATGTCGTTCCGGTCGCCTACCTCTGCCTGGGACATGTCACCGAGCTTTACCAGGAGCCTGAGCTGCAGGTGCGGGGCTGGGCCGATCGCCTGCCCCTGGAACAGATGATCTTCAACGAGGCCTGGGGTCAAAATGCCCCCCTGGACCCCGGCGATCATGTGCAGGACAGATGAAGCTCTTCCGTCCCGCTTGTTTCATGTCCTTGCCATTGCGCGGGTGCGGCACCCGCTGCAGGGTCAGGCCAGGCGATCGCGAAACGCGCCCAGCACCTCCGCATAAACGTGGCGCTTGAACGGCACGATGTTGTCCAGCAGCGCGTCGGCCTGCATCCACTGCCAGCGATCGAATTCCGGATGTTCGGTCTCGATCCGGATATCACTGTCCTGACCCAGAAAGCGCAGCAGCAGCCATTTCTGCCGCTGCCCCCCGAAACGCCCCTGCCAGACCTTGCCCAGCAGATCGGGCGGCAGGTCGTAATAAACCCAGTCGGGCGTTTCATCCACGACTTCGACCAGATCGGGAGAGACCCCCGTTTCCTCGACCAACTCGCGCAGGGCGGCCTCGCGCGGGGTTTCGTTCCCGTCGATACCGCCCTGCGGCATCTGCCAGGACCCGGGCATGTCGATGCGGCTGCCCGCAAAAACCAGCCCGTCCGCGTTCATCAGGACCACACCCGCGCAGGGACGATAGGGCAGGCCACCCGGCCCGGTCCGCTCTTCCATGCCCCTAACCCTGATCGCCGGCATCGGCGCCGCCCGACCCTTCGCCGGTCACGGCAGGCGTTTCGGAAGCGGGCACCTGCTCGGCGCGGAAATTGACGGCGGCCAGACCCTTCAGGATGTCGACCGCATAGGCCAGCTGGTAATCCTCGTCCCGCAGGGCGGCGGTCGCCTCGACCTCGGCGGCCTCGGTTTGCATCTGCTCGCGCTCTTCGTCGCTGACATCATTGCCCAGCGCGCCGCGCAGGTCGGCCTCGGACCGGCTGAAGCTGCTGCTGGAGCGGGCCTCGTCCTCTTCTTCGGCCGGAGCGGGACGGGGCTGAGCCACGAGGATGTCGGGCTGGATGCCAAGGGCCTGGATCGACCGCCCCGACGGCGTGAAATAACGGGCCGTCGTCAGCCGGATGGCGCTGTCCGACGTCACGGGCATCACTGTCTGGACGCTGCCCTTGCCGAAGGACTTCTCGCCAACGACGATGGCGCGGCGGTGATCCTGCAGGGCGCCTGTCACGATCTCGGATGCACTGGCCGAGCCACCGTTGATCAGCACGACCATCGGCTTGCCCTGCGCCAGATCACCGGCCTCGGCATTCCAGCGTTCGCTTTCCTCGGGATTGCGGCCGCGGGTGCTGACGATCTCGCCGGCATCGAGGAACGCGTCCGAAACGCTGATGGCCTGGTTCAGCAGCCCGCCCGGGTTGTTGCGCAGGTCGAGCACAAAGCCCGTCACGCGTTCGATCCCGCCGGCCTCTGCGACCGCCTTGTCCAGCTCGGCCCGCAGCGTGTCAAAGGTTTCGTCGTTGAAGGTCGAAACGCGCAGGACGACGGCATGCCCCTCGACCCGGCTGCGCACGACGGTCAGCTTGATCGTGTCGCGGGCCATGGTCAGGTCGAAGGGCTCGGTCTCGCCTTCGCGCAGGATGGTGATGGTGATCTCGGACCCGACCGGCCCGCGCATCATCTCGACCGCCTGGTCCAGCGTCAGCCCCAGCAGCGCCTCGCCATTCACATGGGTGATGAAGTCACCCGACTGCACGCCCGCCTCGGCGGCCGGCGTGCCGTCGATGGGCGAGACGACCTTGACCATTCCCTCTTCCTGGCTGACCTCGATCCCCAGACCGCCAAAGCTGCCGCGGGTCTGGGTCTGCATGTCCGAATAAGCGTCCGAGGACAGAAAGCTGGAATGCGGGTCCAGCGAGGTGAGCATCCCGTTGATGGCGGCCTCGATCAGGGCCTTGTCGTCGGGCGCCTCGACGTAATCGCTGCGGATCCGCTCGAACACGTTTCCGAACAGTTCAAGCTGCTGGTAAATCGATGCATTACGCCCCGTCTCTTGTGCGACCAGGGGGCCGGCGACTTGTGTGGTCACCAGCGCGCCTGCCAGAATGCCCCCCAGTCCTGCGATCAGATAATGTCTCATGACGGCCTTTCCTGCCTCAGTCCTGTTGCGGCTCGACGAACGGATTCAGCACGAACCAGTCTGCCGGGTCCAGCGTTTCATTGCCCTGGCGCAATTCCAGATACAGCGTTTCGCTGCGGCCGGCCTGCCCGCCACGTGCGGCATCGGCGACGAATTGCGATCCGAATTCCTGTGCGGGGGCCTCGGCGCCTCCCATCAGGCCCAGAGGATCCCCTGCCTTCAGCACATCACCCACTTCGCCGAAGACCTGTGAAAGACCCGCAAGGATCATAAGATAGCCACGCGCGGGCTCGATGATCATCACATTGCCGTAATCCAGGAATGGTCCGCGATAGCGGATTGTCGCAGGCCATGGCGTCTGCACAAGGGCTGCAGGTGCTGTCGCAAGCACCCAGCCCGGGCGCTGCACACCCGCCGCGTCGGGCTCGTCATACGGGCGCAGGACGGTCCCGATGACGGGCAAGGGCAGGCTGCCCCGCGCGCCTTCGAAATCTTCCATCGGAGCACCGACATCCTTTTCCATGCGGGCAATGCCGGTGGCGAAATCCTCGAGGCTCTGGGCGGCATTGCGCAGCGCCTGCAACTCCTCGGGGTCTTCGTCATAGCGCAAGGGCATCGAACTGCGGTCCGTGACGGCGCTGGCCAGCAGCCGGCGCGCCTCCTGCACCGACGCCAGGCCCGAGCCCAGCATCCCGGCCGCGTTCGACTGAAGTTCGCGCACGGTGGCGATCTCGTCCAGATCGGCCTGCAGCGCTTCTGCCTCGGCCCTCAGGCCGGGCGTCACCGCTGACAGGATCATGCCCGAACGTGCATTGGCCAGTGCCCCCGCCGGATGCAGCAGCATCGTCGACTCCGGGCTCTGCTGCATCGCGGTCATCGCGCCCAGAACGCGTGACAACTGGCCGCGCTGCGCCTCGAAGCGGGCGCGCAGTTCGGTTTCCCGTGCACTGGCCTGACGCAAGCCGTCGCGGAGGGCGGCCAGCCCCATCTCGTATCCGCGGATCACCTCGGTCAGGGCCACGACCTGATCGTCGGCGCTGACCGCGGCAGCCAGTTGACCCATGGCCGCGCGCAGCAGCGCGGCAGCCTCCTCGGCATCCGCCACGGCCTGATTGGCCGGGCTGGGCGAATCCTGAGCCGCGGCCGGAGCACCGGACAGGACCGCGCAGGCCCCAAGGGCCAGAACAAGGGTGCGCCAGTTCATCGGATGATCAGACTGGTGCCGGTCATTTCCGACGGCTGATCCAGGCCCATCAGGTCCAGAACCGTCGGCGCCAGATCCGCCAGGCGCCCGTCGCGCAGATGGGTGCCACAGGGACCGTTGTACACGATCACAGGAACCGGGTTCAGCGTATGGGCCGTGTGCGGGCCGCCCGTGACCGGATCGATCATCTGTTCGCAATTCCCGTGATCGGCGCAGATGACGGCAGCGCCGCCCGCCCGATCCAACGCCTCCAGCATGCGACCCAGCCCGCGGTCCACGGCCTCGCAGGCGCGAGCGGCGGCGGACAGGCTGCCGGTATGGCCCACCATGTCGGGATTGGCATAGTTCACGACGATCAGGTCGTAACCGCGCCCGATCGCGTCGACCAAGGCATCGGTGACCTCGTCGGCGGCCATTTCCGGCGCCAGATCATAGGTCGCGACCTTGGGGCTTTGCGGCATGTGGCGGTCCTCGCCCGGTTCGGGTGTTTCCTTGCCGCCATTCAGGAAAAAGGTCACATGCGGATATTTCTCGGTCTCCGCCAAGCGGAACTGCCGCAGGCCCTTGGCCGCCACCCATGCCCCCAAGGTGTTGACCACCTGCCGCTTGGGAAAGGCGGCTTGCATGAAGGTGTCGTGGCGCGTGCTGTAATCGACCATGCCGAGCATCGCCGCCCAGTTCGGGCGACCGGCGATATCAAAGGAATCAAAAATCGGGTCGCCCAGAGCCGACAGGATCTCCCGTGCGCGGTCGGCGCGGAAATTCAGGCAGAAGAAACCGTCGCCGTCATGGGCACCGGCATAGCCGTCGATGACAAAGGGCCGGATGAACTCGTCCGTCTCGCCCCTCCCATAGGCCGTCGCAATGGCCTTGCGGGCATCGGGAACGCTCTCGCCCTCGCCCAGCACGATCGCGCGCCAAGCGCGCTCGACCCGATCCCACCGGTTATCCCGATCCATCGCGTAATAACGCCCGATGACGGTTCCGATGCGCGCGCCATTCGGCAAGCCGTCCTGCAAGGCCGCAACAAAGGCGGGCGCCGAATCCGGCGCCACGTCCCGCCCGTCCGTGATCGAATGAATGACCACCGGCACGCCTTCCCCGGCCAGCACGCGGGCCGCCGCCTGCACATGGTTCAGGTGGCCATGAACGCCGCCGTCCGAAATCACGCCCATCAGATGGGCGGTCCCACCATTGCCCTTGAGGCGCGCGATGAAGTCGCCCAATGCCTTGTTCAGGCCGAAGCTGCCTTCTTCGATCGCCAGATCGATCTGGCCCAGATCCATCGCCACGACACGGCCCGCTCCGATATTGGTGTGACCAACCTCGGAATTGCCCATCTGGTCCCGAGGCAGCCCCACATCGGGCCCATAGGTGATCAGCGTGGAATGGGGGCAATCCCGCATCAGGCGGTCGAAGTGCGGCGTGGCCGCCTGGTCCGGCGCGCTTTGCTGGGGCCTTTCGGACAAGCCCCAGCCATCGAGAATGCACAGGATCACGGGTTTGGTCATGACGGCCTCGTGGTTTTCCCCTCCATACGCTGACGAAGCCGAAGCGGCAACCGACCGGTGCCTCCATCTCGGAGCTGCAGTGGATGTGGGCAAGTAAACGCGATCGCTGTCGGAACTTGCTACCCCGGTCAGCGTGACAAGGGCGGCAGCCGCCCGCGACTGCCCCTCAGACGCGGTGATACGGAGAGCCCGCCAGAATGGTTGCGGCCCGGTAAAGCTGTTCGGCCAGCATCACGCGGACCAGCAGATGCGGCCAGACCATGCGGCCGAGGCTGATCTGCCAGTCGGCCCGCGCGCGCAGGCCCGGGTCCAGCCCGTCCGCGCCGCCGATCACGAAACAAACATCCCGCGCCTCGTCACGCCAGCGCGCCAGCCTTGCCGCAAACTCCGGCGAGGTCGGCTGCTCGCCGCGTTCGTCCATCATGACAACGGCCGCACCCGCCGGAATGGCCCGGAACAACAGTTCGGCCTCGGCCGCCATCGTGCCGGCACGCCGGTCCTCGACCTCGGACACGGAAACGGCCGGTAGCCCGAGGCTCCGGCCGGTCTTGGCAAAACGGTCAAGGTAATCCGCGACAAGGGCCGCCTCTGGCCCCTTCTTCAGCCGCCCGACGGCGGCGATGTCGATTCGCATGATGGTCCGCGATCAGGGCTGGGGACGGGCAGGCTCTCGCACGCGGCTCAGCGCATCGGCGGGCATCCACATCTTTTCCAGCTGATAGAACTCGCGCACTTCGGGACGGAAAACGTGGACGATCACGTCATCAGTGTCGATCAGCACCCAGTCGCCGGCATCCTTGCCCTCGATCCGCGGTGTGCGTCCGGTCGCCTGCTTGACCCGGTCGGCCAGCTTTTCGGCAATGGCACCCACTTGGCGCGAGCTGCGGCCCGAGGCGATCACCATGTGATCGGCCATGGCGGAACGGCCGCGCAGATCGATGCTGACGACCTCTTCGGCCTTGTCGTCATCAAGCGAAGTCAGAACAAGCGAGAGCAGCTGGTCGCTGGAAAGCGAATCCCTCGCGGCGGTCGTGGCCGGCCCTTGGGCCGACGGGACGTCTTGTGACAGGGTGGTATCCTCCGGTCAGCGCGCCGATATCCCCCGGCGCCGGGGCCCTTCCAACATAGCATCTTTTCGCGTCATCTCAATCTCTGCACGGTTTTTCCTTGGCCAAAGGTACGCGGGCAGACCTTGCATGGCCTTGCCAGAAGCATCGCGCTGGCCTAATCTGGAGGGATGATGCGTTATTTCGATATCCATGACCGCGCGCGCCTGCCGCAGCGCTTCTATGGCGAAACGCTCTGCGTGACCGCGCGGGGCTGATGGCTGGCGGGGATTTTCCCGCCGCGTCTGCCTGCCTGCACCCTGCCTCACAGCCGAAAGACCTCAGCCATGACCATTTCCGCAGCCGCCGCGCCGCGCACGCTTTATGACAAGATCTGGGACGCCCATGTGGTCGACCGCCAGGACGACGGAACCTGCCTTCTGTATATCGACCGTCATCTGGTTCACGAGGTGACCAGCCCGCAGGCCTTCGAAGGTCTGCGCATGACCGGCCGCAAGGTTCGTGCGCCCGAACGCACCATCGCCGTGCCCGATCACAACGTGCCCACCACGCTGGACCGCCAGACCGGCATCGACAATGAGGAGTCCCGCATCCAAGTCGATGCGCTGGACCGCAACGCCCGCGAGTTCGGCGTGCACTATTATCCGGTCAACGACATCCGGCAGGGCATCGTCCATATCGTCGGCCCCGAACAGGGCTGGACCCTGCCCGGCATGACCGTGGTCTGCGGCGACAGCCATACCGCGACGCATGGCGCCTTTGGCGCGCTGGCCCACGGCATCGGCACGTCCGAGGTGGAACACGTTCTGGCCACGCAGACGCTGATCCAGGCCCAGTCGAAGAACATGAAGGTCGAGATCACCGGCCGCCTCGCCCCCGGCGTGACCGCCAAGGACATCGTCCTGCGCATCATCGCCGAAACCGGCACGGCGGGCGGCACCGGTCATGTCATCGAATATTGCGGCGAGGCGATCCGCAACCTGTCGATGGAAGGCCGGATGACCATCTGCAACATGGCCATCGAGGGCGGCGCCCGCGCGGGTCTGATCGCCCCGGACGAGACGACCTTTGCCTATGTCAAAGGCCGCCCCCACGCGCCCAAGGGCGCGCAGTGGGAGGCTGCAGTGGCGTGGTGGAAGACACTGTTCAGCGACGAAGGGGCACATTTCGACAAGGTCCTGACCATCCGGGCCGAGGACATCGCCCCCACCGTCACCTGGGGCACCAGCCCCGAGGATGCGCTGCCCATCACCGCCACCGTGCCCGCGCCCGACAGTTTCGCGGGCGGCAAGGTCGATGCCGCGCGCCGCTCCCTCGACTACATGGGCCTGACTGCCGGCACGCCGCTGACCGACATCGCGATCGACGCCGTCTTCATCGGCAGCTGCACCAATGGCCGCATCGAGGATCTGCGCGCCGCCGCCGACGTGTTGCGCGGCCGCAGGCTGGCCTCCGGTGTGCGCGGCATGGTCGTGCCCGGATCGGGCCTGGTGCGTGCGCAGGCCGAGGAAGAGGGGCTGGATGCGATCTTTCAGGAGGCCGGCTTCGAATGGCGGCTGGCCGGCTGCTCGATGTGTCTGGGCATGAACCCCGACCAGCTGAAGCCGGGCGAGCGTTGCGCGGCGACCAGCAACCGCAACTTCGAGGGGCGGCAGGGCTACAAGGGTCGCACCCACCTGATGAGCCCCGCCATGGCGGCGGCGGCAGGCGTCGCGGGACATCTCGTGGACATCCGAGAATTCGCAGTCGAACCGGCGTAAGGACAGATCATGGACAAGTTCACCACCCTGACCGGAATCGCGGCGCCCATGCCGCTGGTCAATATCGACACCGACATGATCATCCCCAAGCAGTTCCTGAAGACGATCAAGCGCTCGGGCCTTGGCGTCAATCTGTTCGACGAGATGCGCTATGACCGCGATGGGAACGAGATTGCGGATTTCGTCCTGAACAGGCCCGCCTATCGCGACGCGCAGATCCTTGTGGCGGGCGACAATTTCGGCTGCGGCTCGTCGCGCGAACATGCGCCTTGGGCGCTTCTGGATTTCGGCATCCGCTGCGTCATCTCGACCAGCTTTGCCGACATCTTCTTCAACAACTGCTTCAAGAACGGCATCCTGCCTGTCGTTCTGCCGCAGGAGGCGGTCGATGCGCTGATGGAGGATGCCCAGCGCGGCGCCAATGCGCGCATCACGGTCGATCTGGAAAGCCAGACCGTCACCGCCTCGGACGGCACCAGCTTTGCCTTCCCTATCGATCCGTTCCGCAAGCACTGCCTGCTGAACGGCCTCGATGACATCGGGCTGACGATGGAAAAGGCCCCCACCATCGACGCATACGAGACGCAGATGGCCCAAGCACGTCCTTGGATCTGAGGGTTGCCGCGCTGGCCTGCCTGATGGCAGGGCCCGCGCTGTCACAGCCCCTGCGGCTGGCGACTTGGGATCCCGGCCTGTCGCGCGACGGGCCGGGACTTTTGCTGCGCGACATCGTCAAGGGCGACCCGCAGGTCGTGGCCGCGGCACAGGTCATTGCAGAAACCGCGCCCGATGCGATCCTGCTGACCGGTGTCGACTGGGATCTGGAAGGTCGTGCGCTGACAGCCTTTGCCGATCTTCTGGCGGCACAAGGCCATGCAATGCCGCACCGTCATGCGGGTCAGCCGAACCGGGGCCTCCAGACCGGACAGGATCTTGACGGTGACGGTCACGCAGGCCGACCGCGCGATGCGCAGGGCTATGGCGAATTCACCGGCCAGCAGGGTCTGGCCCTGTTGTCGCGCCTGCCGATTGAACAGGTGACCGATTACACTGCCACGCTGTGGCGCGACATACCTCAAAACAGGATGCCTCCCACAGATCATGCCGACGTGCAGCGCCTGTCCAGCGCGGCTCATTGGGACATCGCACTGAGGACATCGGCCGGACCCCTGCACCTGCTGGCCTTTGCCGCGACGCCGCCTGCTTTCGAACCCCGAAACATCGCCCGCAACCATGATGAGATCACCTTCTGGCTGCACCGCCTTCCGGACTCGCCCTTTGCCGTGATCGGAAACCTGAACCTTGACCCGCTGGATGGCGATGGGGACCCGTCAGCCCTCGAGGCCCTGCTGGCGGTGGTGCAGGATCCCGCGCCGCGCGGTTTCTTCCAGCCGCCGCAAACTGGTCCCAATGCCGATCATCTGGGCGATCCGGCGCTGGACACGGCCGAATACAAGGACGCACCCGGCAATCTGCGGCTGGATTACATCCTGCCCGCGCAGGACATGGAGGTCGTCGCCTCGGGCGTTGCGTGGCCCGCTCCTGGTACTCCCCTGGCGGAACGGGTGGCTCTGGCATCCCGTCGCAAGCTGGTCTGGGTCGACCTCCACATGGACTGATCGCACCCGCAGTCCGGCGCGAGGCGCTTGTCTGCAACCTTCTCGGCGATGCTGCCTTTCGCGGGCAAGGTCAGAACCGCTCCTTCCGGCGCCGGAGAGCCTCATCCTGTCCCAGCCCCAGCAGGGCCTCGGCACGTCCGAACTCCCGCGCCGCTTGCTGGCGCGCGATCTCGAACCGGGGTTGAAGCCGCTTCAGTTCCATGTCCGCATGGCGCAGTTCGCGCGCCGCGCGTCCCGCCTGTGCATTGGCCGAACGTGCCTCGGTGATCCCCAGGGGGGCCGTGCTGGCATAGCTTTGAGCCAGCGTGGCTTGAAGCCCCGTGACCGTCTGTCGTGCCGCGGTCATATGCGCGTTGAAGGCGGCAAAGCTTTTCAGCTGCCGTTCGGCTTTCAGCCGCGCGATCCGCTCCAGCTGTGCCAGTTGCTTGACCTTGTCTACCACCCTGCCCTCGCTTTCTGACGCATCTTTTCGGCAAACCGTATGGCGGCAGCCACGGCGGCGAAATGATCGCGCCGGATCTCGTCACCGACCTTGACGGCCCCATGGATCGCGCGCGCGCAGGGCGGGTCAGACCATATCGGAACGCCATTTTCCTTGGCCTTGGCCCGGATTCGGGCCGCAACCTCGTCGGTGCCCTTGGCCACGCAAACCGGCGCGCGGCCCGACCCCCGCTTCCATTGCAGTGCCACCGCGTAATGAGTCGGGTTGACGATCACCACGTCCGCCCCTGCGACATCGGCCAGCATCTGCTTCATGGCGATGTCGACCGCACGCTGGCGCCGGGCAGCCTTCAGATGCGGATCGCCTTCCGATTCCTTGAACTCGTCCTGCATTTCCTTGCGGCTCATGCGGTTCTTGCGGCGGTGGTCGAACCATTTCCACAGGATGTCCGGCAATGTGAAGACTATCGATACAACCAGTCCCAGGATCAGCACCTGCCCCAGAAGGATGCCCAGCGCCTCGATCCATTGCCCACCCGTCATGGCCGAAGACGCGATCCGATCGAACAGCTTGGCAAACAGGAACCAGCCACCCAGGCAGACCAGGATGGCCTTGCCCAGCGAGATGGCATAGGTCACCAAGCCGCTGGCGCCGAACTTCTGGCCGGCATTCTTGATCGGGTTGATCCGGTTCATGTCGGGGGCCAGCTTCTGCGGCGAAAAGATCAGCCCCCGCGTGGCGACCAGGCCCAGCAGGATGGAAGCAACCACCAGCGCCGCAAGGCCGATTGTCGTCGCCGCCGCATAGGCGGCCATGTCCCTCGCCAGTTTCGCGGGGTCATCAGGCCAGGTTTCAGCCCCCAGCGCGCGACTGGCCATTGCCAACCAATGCCGTACCGCAAAGCTGGCGGCCACCGTGAACGCCAGAAAGGCGCCCACATACATCATGGCGCCATTCAGTTCGGCCGAACGCGGGATATCGCCCTTTTCGCGTGCACGTTGCAGCTTCTGCTCGGAGGCCTCGAACTGCTTGTCGTCGCTGTCCTCGCTCATCCCTTGCTCCTCAGGACCCTTCGGGCAGCATGAAGCCCATCACGGCATCCGCCCAGACGCCCACCAGCAGGGGGGCCAGCACTCCAAGTCCGAGCAGCGCCAGGAACACGGCCGCCGGCGCCCCGATGAAGACAACCGGCAGGGCCGGCATCACCCGGTTGATGACCCCCGTCAGAGCCTGATATAGAAACCCCCCCAAGGTGAAGGGCGCGGCCAGCATCATGGCCAGCCAGAAGCTGTCCCGCACCACGTTCACGATGCCCATGGACAGGGTGCCCACATCAGGCAAGGCCGCCGGCGGCCAGAGGCGCAGGCTGTCGGCCATCAGTTCGACCAGCATCATCGGCAGGCCCAAGGCCATCAAAACGGCGATGCCGGCCAGATGCAGCATGTTGCCGATCGGATGCGGCGCCGCCTCATTCTGGATGCCGATGATCTGCGACAGCGAAGCCGTTGCGGCGATGGCCGTGGCCGCGATATCCAGCGCAAGCGTCAGAAGACGCAGCATCGTGCCCGTGACAAAGCCCAGGATCATCTCGACCCCGATCTGGGACAGCAGACCCAAGGGCGTATCGGGCATCTCACGCAGGGGCACGGATCCGGCCAGAAGGGGGGCAATGGCCATGGCGATGGCAACCTTGACCCGGGAAGGGATGACGCGCTCTCCCAGCCCCGGCAGGATCAGCACACAGGCCTGCACGCGCACATAGACCAGCACCAGCGACCAATCCAGTCCCGGAAAGATCGCCTGAAGCTGGTCCCACATCACGCCGCCTCGATTGTTCCGAGAAGGCGCAGCTCGACCGAAGGATCGACCTCTTCCAGACCCAGCACCGGGATGGACATGCCGTTCGCCCCCAGAACGGCGCGGATCATCCGGCGGCGGTGGTCCGGGGCGACGATCACCGTTCGGGCCACCGGCTCGGACAGGGACAGCGCCCTGCGAACAGCCTCGATCATCGTTCGTGACATGGCGGGCGTCATCGCACCGCCCCCCGGGCGGCCAATCTCGGCATCGGCGCGGACGAACTCGGCCTCCCATGCCGGATGCAGTTGCAATGCCGCCATGCGACCGGCTTCGTCGGTGTATTGCTGCGTGATCTGGCCGCGCAAACGTTTACGGACCAGTTCATAGATCGTTTCGGCTGATTCGACGTGCCGGAATTCGCAGATGGCATCGACGATCAGCGACAGGTTGCGCACCGAGATCCGCTCCTCCAGCAGGGCCCTCAAAATGGCCAGCAAGGTTTCCGGCGTGACCTTCTCGGGGATCATGCTGTCGAAATACTTGCGATAGCGTTCGGCGCGGGTGCTGTCCGACAGTGTCTTCAGTTCCTCGATCTGGCGCTGCATGGCACCAAGGGTCAAAAGCGCGGGCAGGTTGCCCTTGACCACCTCCATCAGATGCGTCGACAGGACCTCCATCGGGGTTACGACCGTTGCGCCGATCGTGGCGGCCTCTTCCTGATCAGCGGACTGGATCCAGCGTGCTGGGCTGGAATAAACCGGTTCCCGCACGCTGATGCCCCCCAGTTCTGCCAACAGCGCATCGGGTCCGAGGGCCAGAACCTCGCTTGGCCGCAGCGTGCCGCGGCCGCGCACCACACCCTGAATGCGAATCTGGTAATCGTTCGGCGGCAGGTCGTCTGTATCCGTGATCCGGACATCGGGCAGGATGAGGCCGAAGCTGCGCGCGATATGGATCCGCAGGTTCGTGATCCGACTGCCCAGGCCACGCGCCTGATCCAGTGCGATCACGATCAGGTCCGAACCGATCTCGACGCTGATTTCGTCGGTGTCCAGCACGTCTCCGATACGGGCAGCCGGCCGGGGCGCGTTTTCGTCCACAAGATCGGCTGGCAGGGCATCCTGTGCCTGCGTCGCCTTGCGGCCGATCCGCCAGGCCAGAACACCCATGGCCAAAGCGATTCCCATGAACAGCAATTGCGGCATGCCCGGCACGAACGAGATCACGATCATGGCGGCCGACACCATGGCTGCAGGTTGCCAGCTTCGGGTCAGCTCGCCCGACAGAAGGTTCGCGGTCGTATCCGTCGCGCCGCCGCGCGACAGCAGCAAGGCTGCCGCCATCGATGTGATCAGGGAGGGGATCTGGCTGACGAGGCCATCGCCGATCGTCAGATGAGAATAGGTCGAGGCGGCCTCGCTCAAGGGCATCCCGTGGACTGTGATCCCGACGGCAAGGCCGATGCACAGGTTGATCAACGTGATGACGATGCCCGCAACCGCATCACCCTTCACGAATTTTGAGGCCCCGTCCAGTGATCCGAAGAAGCTGATTTCCTGCTGCTCGCGGACACGGCGCCGCTTGGCCTCGTGATGGTCGATGGCACCGGCATTCAGATCGCCGTCAATTGCCAGCTGCTTGCCTGGCAGCGAATCCAGCGCAAACCGGGCGGCAACTTCGGCCATGCGCCCCGAGCCCTTGGTGATGACCATGAAGTTCACGACCGAAATCACGGCGAACACCGTGATCCCGACCAGGATCGATCCCCCTGCCACGAAATCGGCAAAACCGTTGATGACCTTGCCGGCCGCCTCTTTTCCGTTCTGCCCCTCGGTCAGGATCAACCGGGTGGATGACACGTTCAGGGAAAGGCGAATGACCAGACTGACCAGCAGCAGCACGGGGAAGGCTTGAAAATCGGTCGGCTTGTCGACCAGTGAAGCCATTACAAGCACCAGCGTTGCCACCGCAATGGACAGGGCAATCCCGAAATCCAGCACACCTGCCGGCAGCGGAATCACCAGCGAGATCACGACAAGAACAAGCCCGCCCGTCACCAGCAGAGGAGCATCGAGATACTTGGAGGATTTTCCGGGCAGGGTGGCGATGGGTGTCATTCACCAGGCTCCGTTGTGACAGGAGGGCGCAGAAGATCATCCAGCGTCCAGGGCCTGTCGGTTAAAAGTCCGATTCGGCGCAGATAGGCGATCGACCGGATGCGGTCTGCGCTTTCCATCTGCATCAGCGTCACCCGATAGTCGCGTGGCAGGCTCTGCCCTGCCAACAGCCACCCGGAAGCCACTTCGGCAAAGGCGTCAAAGGTTGGGGCCGGAGCCGCCGTAGAGTTGAGGCCGACTGCAAGAAACAGGATGCCGACGCCAAGCATCATGCGGCCTTCTTCAGTTCGCGCAGGGCGCCTTCCAGCGTGTCAAAGGTGGGGCGGACATGCTCTGGCACTGTCTGGCGTCCCACTTCGACGCAAAGCGTCGTGGCGTGCTGATGCAGACCGGCCACCAGAACCGACTTGATCACTTCGTAAAAGCCCAGGTCATGCTTGACCACGCTGCCCAGGCGGTTGGCCAGGGGGGCAACGAAGCCATAGGACAGGAACACCCCCAGAAAGGTCCCCACCAAGGCGCCGCCGATCATGCCGCCCAGCACGGCGGGCGGCTGGTCGATCGATGCCATGGTCTTGATCACGCCCAGCACGGCAGCGACGATGCCCAGAGCGGGCAAAGCGTCGGCCATGGTCTGCAAGGCGTGTGGGACGTGCATCTCCTCTTCGCGCAAGACAGCGATGCGGCGCGACAGCATGTCCTCCACCTGATAGGGGTCATCATAGTTCAGGCTGGCGGACCGCATCGTGTCCGCCACCAGCGAGACGATGTTGTGGTCTGCAGCCAGCCGGGGATAGGCGCCAAAGATGGGCGACTCGCTCGGGTTCTCGATATGCTGTTCCAGCGCGACGGGATTTTCACGCGCGATCTTGAGCAGCTGGAACATCAGGCACAGGACATCCTGATGATCCTGTGCCGTCCACTTGGGCCCCTTGAAGGCGCGGACCAGCCCGCCCGGAGTCGTCTTGAGGATATGGGTGTCGTTGCCCAGAAGATAGGCGCCGACGGCCGCGCCCATGATCATCATCATCTCGAACGGCAACGAGTGCAGGATCACGCCCATCTTGCCGCCGGCCAGAAGATACCCGCCAAACACCATGGCGAGGGTCAGAAAGATACCGACGAAACCGAACATGTTCTTGTCCTTATGGATTGCGGACGCTGCGGGCGCCCATCTGGGCGGTCAGCAGCGCAGCCTGGCGAGGTTCGACCGCGGCAATGATGCGGGCGCCGGTTTCAGGCTGGACCCGCATCAGGATCTCGGCCGCAAAGTCGGCGGGAAGATTGGTCAGAATGGCGGCAGCCTCGGCGGGCTTCATCTGGTCGTAAACCGCGATCAGGCGGTCGATGTCGCTTCGCAAAGCTTCGGTATCGCCCTGCTGGCGCGTGCGCATCCCGTTCTTCTGGGCCTTCAGCTCATCAAGCCGCGCCCGTAGCGTTTCCTCCGCCGCCACCAGATCCGCCTTGCGGCTGTCGATCGCGGCCATATAACGCTCGATCCGCAGGGCGCGGTCGCGCAGCTCCTCGGCCAGGGCGACGGCTTCGGGAACATCGGTGCAGCCTTGCAGCATCTCGGGCGGGCCGGCGACGGCAGCAAAGAGGCGCGACAGGTCCTGATCCTTTGCCAACATCGCCCCGGCCGGCAGGGCAAAACCCAGCGCCAGGATCGGCAGAAAAGCCTTAGCCATGATTCACCTCGGGCTTCTTGCGCAGGCGGCGGCCCATCGTAACGGGTGCCGGGGCCTCGGTCGCGGCAACACCGATGCGCTGGCGCAGGTCCCAGATGGCCCGTTCCCGACGTGCGGTCTCGATCTCTTCGGCCAACCCTTGGCTGGCCTTGGTCGCTTCATCGCGGGCCGAACGGATGGCACGCTCCAGCCGGTCGACTTCCGCTGCCATGATGGCGATGGCGCCCCCGAGGCCGCTTTCCAGATCGTTCAGCTTGCGAAGGCGGCGGGCCAGCGACATGCAGAATCCGGCAAGGCCAAGGCAGGCGACCAGCAGCATGGCCTGCAACAGATGTTCAAAGGTCATTTGAAGCGAAACTCCGTGATCAACAGGTCCTTGACTGGCCCCTCGCCCAGAACGAAGCGGGTGCGGGTCACCAGTTCGGCGCGGATGACCTCCAGCACGCCCCGCTTGTCATAGGCGGCGGGATCGACACCCGAAAGAAAGGTGGTGAACGCGTCCGAGACGCGCGGCATCAGGTGCAGGATCTCTGCCTTGTGGGCGCTGTCGGTCTCGATGGCGGCAGACACGATCAGGCTGCGTGTCCGTCCACCGGGTACAAGGATCTCGATGGTGGGAATGTCCACGAATTCGACCGCCGGCACCGCGTGAGCCGCCTTGGGGGCGGGTCCCGAAAGCATCTGCGACGGTGACCAGACGCCAAGGTAGGTCGATGCAAATCCGCCGCCGCCCACCACAAGCGCAGCCAGCAGCGGGACCAGCATCTTCTTCTTTCCGGGCGCCTTTCCGGCGGGCTCTGCGACTGCGTCGGTCATCGTGATTCTCCGTCCTGACAAGACGGAAATAACAGCTTGCGACTAACCGAATCTTAACACGGCCCATGTCATCCAACCCTTGGAAAGACGACGACCCGTTGATTCGAAAGGAACGGTTTTGCAAAAACTGCAGGACTACTGGCTCGAGCGAAGCTCACAACAGAAAATGATCCTCGGGGGTGCCTTCCTGGCGGTCTTCCTGGCGGTTGCGGGGTTCGGCTGGCTCGCCAGCCGGACCAGCATGGCATTGATCTATGGCGGACTGGACGCGGCGCAGGCCGGCGAAGTCATTGCAGGGATCGAACGTGCAGGCGTTCCTTACGAGGTGCGAGGGGATGCGATCTGGGTCGAAGCGGCCCAGCGTGACCGTCTGCGCATGGATCTGGCGGCCCAGGGCTTGCCGGCCGCGTCCAGCACGGGGTACGAGCTGCTGGACGGCATGTCCGGTTTCGGCACGACCTCGCAGATGTTCGATGCCGCCTACTGGCGCGCAAAGGAAGGCGAACTGGCCCGCACGATCCTGGCACTGCCGAATGTGCAGACGGCTCGTGTGCATCTGGCCATCGAGACCGGCCGCGGCTATCGGCGCGATCAGAACGGCAGCGCCTCGGTAACCCTGACAACCAACGGCCAGCCCGTCAGCCGCGAACAGGCGGCGGCGTTGAAGTACCTGATCTCTTCTGGCGTACCCGGCATGCAGCCCGAGCGCGTGACGGTGATCGATTCGCAGCGCGGGATCATCGCGGCCACCGAGGATCGCAGCGGCGCGGACCGTGCAGTCGAGATGAAGCGCAACGTCGAGCGCATCCTCGAGCCGCATGTCGGTGTCGGGAACGCCATCGTCGAGCTGAACCTGGATCTGGTGACGGAAACCGAACTGCTGACCGAGCAGCGGTTCGACCCGGAGCAGCGCGCGCTGATCTCGACCGTGACCGAGGAAACGTCGGATCAAAGCAATTCGTCCGGCGCAGGTCCCGTCACGGCAGCCTCGAACCTGCCCGACGCGCAGGAGCAGCCTGGCGACACCAGCCAGTCGAACCGATCTGAAAACCGCCAGCAGGCCAATTACGAGGTCAGCCGCGTGACCCGCGAACTGTCACGCCAGCCGGGTGCGACGCGCCGCCTGACAGTGGCCGTGCTGGTCAACGGCATTCCCCAGACGGATGCCCAGGGACAGACTGTTCTGGTTCCGCGCCCTGATGCTGAACTGACCACATTGCGCGAACTGGTCGCTTCGGCCGTGGGCCTGGACGAAACGCGCGGCGATCAGCTGACCGTCAAGTCGCTGCCCTTTGCTGCGCTGGGAGAAGGCAGCACGGCAGCCAAGCCCGGCTTCATGGATCGCCTGGCCCTGAATGACCTGGCGCGGGTCGCGCTGATCGGTCTGTTTGCACTGGCCGTGATCTTTGTCGTCATGCGGCAGATGCGCCGCGGCCGTCAACCGGCGCCTGCCCCTGCGCCCGCCCTGGACAACAGCCTGCCGCCTCCGCTGCCGCCGCTGAACGGCGCCATCGACGACATGGGCATGGGTATGGGCATGCCGATGATGTCGCAGGAACCCTTCATGGTGACGCCGCTGCCCTTGGGCGCCGATCCGCAGCAATTGTCCCTGCCCCCGGCCGACCCGGTGGCCCGTCTGAAATCGATGATGCGCGACCGGCATGAGGAAAGCGTCAAGATCTTGTCCGGTTGGATCGACAACAAGGAGAAAGTGAATTGAGCCTCGCCCTCTTCAAGCTGGAATCCTTCACCAATGCCGTCCCGGCGCCTGCGGCCGAAATCGCCTACACCCGCCGCGACCTTGATCAAGCCTATGCGGAGGGTTTTGCCGAAGCACGCGCCCAGGCCGAGGATGCCGAACTGCGCGCCTTGGGCGCCGGATTGGGACAATTAGCCTTGGCGCTTGCCGATGAAGAGACGCGCCGCGCCTCGTTGCGTCAGGAGGCGGTCGAGGCCCTGGCGCCCATCCTGACGCAGGTTCTTGACCTGATGGCGCCACCCTTGGCCTCACGTCGCCTAGAAGAGGCGCTGCGGGCCGAACTGTCGCGCCTGGCCAGCCGCGGCAGCGCACTGATCGCCCGTGTCACCTGCAGCGACCGCCTGCGCCCCATGGTGGAGCGCTGCCTCGCAGAGGCCGGCCTGAACGGCATCCAGATCGATCCTGCGCCTGCCGACCACATCATCGTGACCACGCAAGGGGGCCGGATCGAACTGGTCCCCGACACCATCGCCGGGGACCTGCGCGCCCTCATCAGCGAAATCAAAGAGGATGAAACAACATGGACGCACTGACGCATCTGATCGACACCGACAGCATCCAGGTGGAGGTGACGATCCGCCTTGGCCGGACCCGCCAGACGGTTTCACAGCTTTCCGCCCTGCGCCCCGACGATATTCTTGTGCTGGATCAGGCGATCGAGGACGGGGTCGAAATCTGCGTGGGCGACAAGGTCATCGCACGCGGGGAATTGACCGGAGACGGCACCACCGAGGATCGGCTGTGCGTCCGTGTCCTGGGCGCGACGGGGGCGGCGTGAGGCAACTGGCCGTCCTGATCGCACTGGCTCTTCTTCCTGTCCCTGCCATGGCGCAGGGGCTGGAGGAGGCTCTGGGTGCGGGTCTTGGTGAAAATGCGGTCCTGATCGTTCTGGGCCTTACCGCGCTGTCCCTCGCGCCGGGAATCGCCATCATGGTGACGGCGTTCCCGTTCATCGTGACCGTCCTGTCGATCCTGCGACAGGCCATCGGGCTGCAGCAGTCCCCTCCGAACATGCTGATCGTCAGCCTTGCCATGTTCCTGACCTGGTTCATCATGGATCCGGTCCTGCGCGAGGCTTGGCAGGTCGCGGGACTGCCATTGCAGCAAGGCCAGATTGGCATTGCCGAGGCCTTTCAGCGCGGTATCGTGCCGTTTCAGGACTTCATGTCGGCCCGCACGGATCCGGACACCTTGGCCACGATGGCGGAGATCGCGCCTGGCGCGGGTCCCGCGGACCGCCTGTCGGTGCTGGTCCCGTCGTTCATGCTGTCCGAGATCCAGCGCGCCTTCGAGATCGGCTTTCTGATCGCCCTGCCCTTCCTGATCATCGACCTTGTGGTATCGGCGGTCCTGATGTCGATGGGCATGATGATGGTGCCACCGGTGGTAGTCTCCCTGCCCTTCAAGCTGGCTTTCTTTGTTGTGGTTGACGGATGGGGCATGATCGCAGGGGCATTGGTGCGCAGCTACGGCTGACGCACCATCCCCTGCGGTCAACCCAGATCGCCGCGGCGCGCCTTGAGTGTTTCGATGCCCAGAACAGACAGGACCTTGGCTTCGATATGCTGTGCGTTCAGGGCCGAGGTATCATACATCGCCATCGGCGCATCATGATCCACGAACGCATCCGGCAACACCATCGAGCGGAAGCGCAGTCCGCTGTCGAAGACGCCCTCCTCCGCCAGAAGCTGCGCGACATGACTGCCAAAGCCGCCGACAGCGCCCTCCTCGATGGTGATCAGTGCCTCGTGGTCCCGCGCCAGTTGCAGGATCAGGTCGCGGTCCAAGGGCTTGGCGAAACGGGCATCCGCGACGGTGGGCGTGATGCCTCGCGCCTGCAACGCCTCGCGGGCGGCCATCACCTCGGACAAACGCGTCCCGAAGGACAGGATCGCGACCGTTTTGCCTTCGGCGATCATGCGACCCTTGCCGAGTGGCAGCACCTGTCCCCGTTCTGGCATCTCGACGCCGGTGCCCTCGCCCCGGGGAAAGCGGAAGGCGATGGGACCGCCGTCATGGGCTGCGGCCGTGGCGACCATGTGCACCAGTTCGGCCTCGTCAGCGGCGGCCATGACAACAAATCCCGGCAGGTTCGCCAGGAACGCGATGTCGTAAGCACCCGCATGGGTCGGTCCGTCCTGGCCCACCAGACCGGCCCGGTCGATGGCAAAGCGCACCGGCAGGTTCTGCACCGCCACATCATGGACGATCTGGTCATAGCCGCGCTGGAGAAAGGTCGAATAGATCGCGCAGAAGGGCTTCATCCCGCCCGCGGCCAATCCGGCCGCAAAGGTCACCGCATGCTGTTCGGCAATGCCCACGTCAAAGCAGCGGCGCGGGAAACGCTGCGCGAATTGCTTGAGCCCGGTGCCATCCGGCATGGCCGCCGTGACGCCCAGGATGCGATCGTCACGGCCAGCCTCCTCGATCAGGGCCTTGGCAAAGACAGCCGTATAGCTGGGAGCGTTGGACTTGGCCTTGGCCTGAACACCGGTCACGACATCGAACTTGCCCGTTGCGTGGCCGCGATCGGCCGCTGCCTCGGCGGGGGCATAGCCCTTGCCCTTCTTCGTCACCACATGGATCAGCACCGGACCATCTGCCCGCGCCCGAACCGTACGCAGCAGCGGCAGCAGCATTTCCATGTCATGGCCATCGACGGGCCCAATATAGGAAAAGCCAAGCTCCTCGAACAGGGTGCCGCCGACCGTCATGCCTTTCAGCATCTCCTTGGCGCGCCGGGCACCCTCCTGCAACGCTTCGGGCAGCATGCCGACGGCACCCTTGGCAACCGCCTTGAGTTCCTGAAACGGACCTCCGGCATAAAGCCGCGTCAGATAGGAGGACATGGCGCCGACGGGAGGCGCGATCGACATCTCGTTGTCGTTCAGGATCACGAACAGGCGCTTGCCCTCGTGTCCGGCATTGTTCAGCGCCTCATAGGCCATGCCCGCGCTCATGGCGCCATCGCCGATCACGGCGATCGCATCGCCCGGATCGCCGCCCAGCTCGCGCGCCATCGCGAACCCCAGCGCAGCGCTGATCGAGGTCGAGGAATGACCTGCCCCGAACGGGTCATAAGGGCTTTCGGCCCGCTTGGTGAAACCCGCCAGACCGCCGCCCATGCGCAGGGTCCGGATGCGGTCGCGGCGCCCGGTCAGGATCTTGTGGGGATAGCACTGGTGGCCAACGTCCCAGATGATCTTGTCGCGCGGCGTGTCGAAAACCGCGTGCAGGGCGACGGTCAGTTCGACCACCCCCAGCCCTGCGCCCAGATGGCCGCCGGTCACGCTGACCGCGCTTATCGTTTCCGATCGCAGTTCATCGGCCAGATGCCGCAGTTCGGCATCGTTCAGCGCTTTCAGGTCGGACGGCAGCGACACGCGGTCCAGCAGCGGCGTCTTGGGTCGGTCGGTCATGGCTGGCCCTCCTCCGGGGCGGGCGATCAAGTATCGCGCTCGATAACGAAACGCGCCAGCTGACGCAAGTTTCCGGCAGCTGCGCCATAGTCGCGCAGGGCCTCGGTGCTGACGGCGACAAGGCGTTCGGCCTCGGCCCTGGCACCTTCCAGCCCCATCAGCGACACAAACGTGGCCTTGCCCGCGCCTGCATCCTTGCCGACACGCTTGCCGGTCGCAACCTCGTCCCCGGTCACATCCAGGATATCGTCGGCGATCTGGAAGGCTAGCCCGATTGCATCGGCGTACTGGTCGAGATTCGTCGGATCGCCCCCCGCGATCAGGGGTCCCGCAATGCCGGCAAAGCGGATCAGTGCGCCGGTCTTGCCGCCTTGCAACTGCTTGACCTGGTCAAGGTCCAGCGGCGTTCCCGCCGTTTCGGCGGCAATGTCCAGCGCCTGCCCCCAGACCATCCCCTCGGCGCCGGCCGCGCGCGACAGTCCGGCCACCAGACGCAGACGGGCTTCGGCGGTGCCGATGCGGTCATCGGTCAGCAGCTGGAAGGCCAACGTCTGCAACGCATCACCCGCCAAAATCGCCGTTGCCTCGGACCAGCGGACATGGACCGTCGGCTGCCCGCGGCGCAGGTCGTCATCGTCCATGGCGGGCAGATCGTCATGAACCAAGCTATAGGCATGCAGAGCTTCGATCGCTGCGGCAACCGGCAGCGCGGCCTGATCCGGAACGCCATGCAGCCGCGCCGATTCCATCACCAGAAACGCCCGCAGCCGTTTGCCGCCCTTCACGGCATAACGCATCGCATCCGCCAACTCGCCCTGCGGCAGCGCGTCGATCGCGTGGTCCAGTTCCGCCTGAACGGCATCCGCCACCCGCGCCAGACTGTCCTGCATCACAGGCCCTCGGCCGGCTCGGTTCCCATGGGCTGGCCATTGGCCGCCAGCGTGATCTTTTCGACCCGCGCCTCGGCCTCGCGCAGGCGGGCTTCGCAATGCGCGCGCAGGGCGGCGCCACGCTCGTACAGCGCGATCGACTCCTCCAGCGTGGCCTCGCCGGTTTCCAGCTTGCCGACCGTGGCCTCCAGCTCGCGCATGGCCTCCTCGAAGGAGAGGGTCTTGATATCGCTCATACTGCGGCCTCCATCAGCGTCTTTACATGGGCCCGCACCGAACGTCCCAAGGCTGGCAGATCATAACCACCTTCCAGACAGGATACCACCGGGGCACCGCATTCGGCCGCCATGTCGCAGATGGCACGCGTGATGGCGGCGAAATCGTCCTCGTCCCATTCCAGCTGCGCCAGCGGATCGGCCTCATGCGCGTCGAAACCGGCCGAGATGACGACCAGTTGCGGCCGATGATCGCGCGCCTGCGTCAGGATGTCCGTCCAAGCCGCACGTGCCAGTCCGCCGTCCGATCCCGGTGGCAGCGGCGCGTTCACGATCTGCCCATGCGCCCCTGTCTCTGATGCGGCGCCCGTGCCGGGATAGAGCGGCATTTGGTGGCTGGAGGCAAAAAACGCCCGCGGCTCGTCCCACAACAGATCCTGAGTCCCGTTGCCATGATGAACATCGAAATCCAGGACGGCAACGCGCTCCAGTCCGTGATGATCCAATGCCCGCATAGCCGCGATGGCAGCGGTGCCCAGCAGGCAAAAGCCCATGGCCGTTTCCCGCTCGGCATGATGACCCGGGGGGCGCATGGCGACAAAGGCGCTTTTGGCTTCACCCGCCAGAACGGCATCCACCGCCGCGCAGGCCCCGCCCGCGGCACGCAGCGCCGCCTCGAGGCTGAGGGGGGACTGATAGGTGTCGGCATCCAGCATCCGCACGCCGTGTTCCGGCGCACCGGATCGCAGGGCTTCCAGATAGCGCGCCGGATGACACCGCAGCACATCGGCATCCTCCGCAAGCGGAGCCTCGCGGCGGTCCAGGTCCAGATCCTCCAGAGCCCCCTGCACCGCCGCATATCGGGCCACCTGCTCGGCATGGCCATCAGGTGTCCGATGCGCCGCCGCGCTGTCATGGCTCCACAAGATCACGCTCATCGGCTTTCCTCCCCCTGTTTGTGCGGGCAGGCTAGGATGCGTCGCACCTTGGGGGCAAGGCTGCATATCCGAATGCCGCGAAAGGCACAGGGTCAGGCCGTCAGGCGCTGCCCGTCATGCCCGGAAATGCGCAACCCCATCAGCGTGCCTTCGGGCTGATCGTCCGCAAAGGCCACTTCGGTGAATTGCTCGGTCCGCCCCACGCGGGGCCCTTCGGTCAAAACCCGATGCATCCGGCCTGACTGCGCCTCCAGGTGCGCGTGAAGCGCTGCATCACCGACCGCCCGCAGTTGTGCCGCCCGATCGCGAATCACGGGGCCCTTGACCGCCGGCATGCGCGCCGCCGGTGTCCCTTTGCGGGCCGAGAACGGAAAGACATGCAGGAAGGTCAGCCCGCAATCCTGAACCAGCTTGACCGAGTTCTGGAACATTGCCTCAGTTTCGGTCGGAAAGCCCGCGATGATGTCGGCGCCAAAGACCATGTCCGGGCGCAACCGGCGCGCGTCCTCGCAGAAGCGGATGGCATCGTCACGCAGATGCCTGCGCTTCATCCGCTTCAGGATCATGTCATCACCGGCCTGCAGCGACAGGTGCAGATGCGGCATCAGGCGCGGCTCGGTCGCGATGGCCAGCATCAGGTTCTCGTCCGCCTCGATCGAGTCGATGCTGCTGATCCGCAGGCGCGGCAGGTCCGGCACCAGCCGCAGGATGCGCATGACCAGATCGCCAAGGCGCGGCGTACTGGGCAGGTCCGCACCCCATGAGGTCAGGTCCACCCCGGTCAGGACAACCTCGTTGAAGCCGCGACCCACCAGGCGCTTGATCTGCTCGACCACCACGCCGGCCGGGACGCTGCGCGAATTGCCGCGGCCAAAGGGAATGATGCAGAAGGTGCAGCGGTGATCGCAGCCGTTCTGGACCTGCACATAGGCGCGGTGACGGCCGAACCCGTCGATCAGGTGGCCCGCCGTTTCCTTGACCGACATGATGTCGTCGACCAGCACCTTTTCCGTGTCGCCGATCAGGTCTGGCGCGCGCAGGCCGGCCCAAGTGTCGGGCTGCATCTTCTCGTGGTTACCGATGACCCGCGTGACTTCGGGCATGGCGGCAAAGGTTTCGGGCTCGGTCTGCGCCGCGCAACCGGTCACGATGACAGGCGCACCGGGGTTTTCGCGCGCCAGACGGCGGATTTCCTGCCGCGCCTTGCGGACGGCCTCGGCGGTCACGGCGCAGGTGTTGACCACGACAGCGCCGGACAGACCGGCCGCTTCGGCCATCTCGCGCATGGCCTCTGTTTCATAGGCATTCAAACGGCAACCGAGGGTCGAGAAAACAGGCGCACTCATGACAGCCACTCCGGGTCCAGGGTGCCGCGAAAGACCAGCGCCGTCGGCCCTTCCATCCAGACACCATCATCGCGCCAGTCGATCAGCAGGCGCCCCCCGGGAACGGCAACCATCACGCGCCGCCCCGTCAGACCGCGCCGCGCCGCCGCCACGACCGCGGCGCAGGAGCAGGAGCCCGAGGCCAAGGTGACTCCCGTCCCTCGCTCCCAGATGCGCAGAACGATCTCATCGCGCGACAGGACCTGCACAACCTCCACATTCGTGCGCTGGGGGTAAAGGGGGTGGTGCTCATGCATAGGGCCGAACGATCCGAGGTCGACCGCCGCAGCATCCGGTACAAAGAAGGTCACATGCGGGTTGCCCATGCCGGTCGCAGCCGGATCCCCATCGATCGGCAGGTGATCGATGTCGACGGCCTGTGCCAGCGGAATGGCCTGCCAATCCAGAACGGGCGGGCCCATGTTCACCCGCGTCAGCCCGCCCCCTGCATCCTCGGCCAACAGCAGGCCGTGATCGGTGCGCAGCCGCAACGAAGTTTGCTCGCTCTCGTTCATCAGCAATCGCGCAATGCAGCGCGTCGCATTCCCGCAGGCAGAGCTGAACGAGCCATCGGCGTTCCAGAACACCAGCCGCGCATCGGCATCCGCACAATCCTCGATTCCGGCAAGCTGGTCGAAGCCAACGCCGCGGTGGCGATCGGCGATGCGTGCAACCAGACCCGCGTCGGGCCGGGTCCTCCCGCCGCGCAAATCAAGGATCACGAAATCATTGCCCAACCCGTGCATCTTGAGGAAGGGCAGGCCGGAAGAGGATGCATGCGTCATGGCGGCCATATAGGCGTCACGGAGCGATTCCACCAGCGTGTTCATTTTTCTGCTTGACGCCACCGGCTACCCCCCCTAGGAAGCGCCTCGTGATGGGCCCATAGCTCAGTTGGTAGAGCAACTGACTTTTAATCAGTGGGTCACAGGTTCGAATCCTGTTGGGCTCACCACTGACATCCAGGTCGCTGGTCATTCAGCTTGAGCACTTTGGTCAAGTTGTTGGGCACTTTTTCGGCGAACCTTTTGCATTATCTGCGCAGCTTACAGCAGCAGGTACGATGTAGTGCGGTATAGTGATGGATCGCTCCGTTTCTGATGCCGGCTCACAGTTGATCGGACGCTTGCTGGTTGACCCCGTCGCGAAGATATGGGCCGCCATCTGTTTGTCGGTGGCGAGGCCAATGCAGCTTCTCACTCTGGATGACCTCGGATCGGCAATGTTGCAGAACTTATCGCTGACGCAAGATTCTCCCTTACTCCGTTGAGCTCAGGCCACGCGCTGATCTCGGCAGTGCCGAGTGCGTTGAAGCGGTTCATGAGGGCGACGCGGATGTGGATTTCGGCTTTCTGCCTGTCCGGGTCTGGCGAGGCGATCCGCTCGCCGAATTGTTTGAGGCAACGCATCTTTGCCTCGATTCGACTTCGGACATGATAGCCGGACCAGTGCTTCCCAGTTCGCCCGGCCGAAGCGCCTGGCTGTCCGGAGAATGTCGTTGCGGGCACGGGCAGCGAGGCAGTCTTCCTTCCAGAGGCGGCCGTTCTTGCGGATAGGTATGATGGCCGTGCCGCCGCGATCCGAGATTGCGGTGTGGCATCGCCGGGGGGCGAGGGCACTGTCGCCGGTCACGGTGCCGATCTGTTCATCGGCCGGGATCTGATCCAGCAGGTCAGGCAGCACAGGGCTGTCACCTTCACGGGTCGAGGTGAATTCCACACCTCGGATGTCGCCGGTGGCTGTATCCATGGCCAGATGGATCTTGCGATACTGGCGCCTGCGATGCGTGCCATGCTTGCGCGCCAGCCATTCGCCATCGCCCAGGAACTTGATACCGGTGCTGTCGACCAGCAAGCCATGCCATGTCCTTGTCCAGCCAGATCAGCAGCGACCCGCGCCGCCTCAGGGCGGCGTTGTTGGACTTCCAGTTCATCGTGCGGTAGCGGGCAGCCTCGGGTTTGCTCCTGCCGAGACGCTTACCGTACCAGCGTGGGCGCGTTAATCCTCCGGCAGTCGACTTCTGCAACATGTGTAACCGCCCCAAGCGCAAGAGGGATTTTGAAGCTGATCCTGGCGCATCATCGGGTGCTGACATGTGTCCGGCCTCATGATGCGGCGTTCCACATGCCGCAGGGCCCGTATGG
>NZ_JBKGUN010000014.1:0-9271 GCF_046462195.1 Paracoccus sp. (in: a-proteobacteria)
TCGCGTCTCGATTCTATCTGTCGAACTGCGGCAGGGCGATTCGTGCCACCTGTTCGACAATGGGATCAACTGACAGGGGATGGGCCTCGTTGGAATGGCTTTGGGGATTGCCAATGTCCTGCCACACGCCTCCCTTGTAGATTTCCAGCGCGTCGAACTTCGCCTTGTAGTCCATCTTGCGGCTGCCCGGCACCCAGTAACCCAGATAAACATAAGGCAGGCCCGCCGCCCTCGCGATCTCGATATGATCCAAGATGATGTGGGTGCCGAGACTCGCGGGACGCAGGATCGGATCGTAGAAGCTGTAGACAAGGCTCAATCCGTCATCCAGCACATCCGTCAGACAGACGGCCGCGAGATGGTCGTCCCCCGGGGCCAGTTCCGGAATGGCATCGTCGCTGCAGCGATACTCGATCACGCGCGTCTTGACCGGGGTTTCCTCGATCATTGCCGCGAATTCGAAAATATCCATGTCGGCCATTCCGCCATCGGCATGGCGACTATCCAAGTAACGGCGGAACAGCTCGAACTGCTCCTCGGTCGCCCAGGCGCTGGTGGCCAGCCGCTTCAGCGCCGCGTTGCGTGTCTTGACCCTGCGCTGCGTGCGCGAGGGGAGAAAGTCCGCGACACGGATGCGCGCCGACATGCAGGCCACGCAGCTTTCACAACTGGGCCGGTACAGCACGTTCTGCGACCGCCGGAATCCCTGCCGTGACAGGGCGTTGTTCAGATCCGCCGCATTGTCCCCCTGCAAGGCGGTGAACAGCTTGCGTTCGGCCCGGCCGTGCAGATAGGGGCATGGTTGCGGGGCCGTGACATAGAACTGCGGCGCATGGGGCAAGGTATGGCGCATCAGGCGCCCCTCTTGCGGCATCTGTTCAGGTCACGGGTGATCATGCAAGTGCTGCGGGTTCCGGAGGAGGGGGTCAGTCGGCTGCGCGAAGCCTAGCAACGATTCCATGACAGGCCAAGCATGGAAAACGGTAACGCCGCGTGATCCGTTCATCATGGTTGACAAAAGCCTCCGTGGGGATGCGTTGACTGCGCAAGGCCAGCAACTAAGGTGACGGGCATGAGCTTTGCGTCCCGTATCACCCGATCCCCCTTGGCCATGGACGCCGCCCGTGCGGCGGATGTGGCAGCCCTGTTTCCTCGCATTCCGGTGCCCTTGCGCGATCTGATCGCCGGAGCTGCGGGCAGCAGCCCTTATCTGGCGGGCCTTGTCCGGCAAGAGGCCGAATGGCTGCCGGACGCGTTGGACCATGACGATGTCGTGTTGCGGGAAACAAAAGGGCTCGAGGATCTCGATCCGGCGGCCCTGTCGGTCGCGCTTCGCCGGGCCAAGCGGCGGGTCGCGCTGCAGGCGGCGTTGGCCGATCTGGGCGGCGTCTGGCCGCTGGAGCAGGTGACGGGCGCCTTGTCCGACCTTGCCGATCGCGCCGTCGATCTGGCCCTGCGCGCCCATGTCGCGGCCGAGGTCAGGCGCGGCAAGCTTCCTCCGACCGCGGCCGATGCGGGCGGCATCTTTGCGCTGGCGATGGGCAAGGGCGGCGCGCGCGAACTGAATTACAGTTCCGACATCGACCTGATCGTGCTTTTCGACGAAACGGCCTATGCCGAAGACGATCAGATGGAGGCCCGCGCGGCCTTGATCCGCGCCACCCGCAAGATGGCGGCAACCCTGTCCGACGTGACCGAACACGGCTATGTCTTTCGGACCGACCTGCGACTGCGCCCCGATGCGGCCGTCACCCCGGTCTGCATCTCGACTGCGGCGGCGCTGGCTTATTACGAGGCCGAGGGGCGCACCTGGGAACGCGCCGCTTTCATCAAGGCCCGCGCGGCGGCGGGCGACATTGCGGCGGGCCAGCGATTCCTGAACGAGCTTCGGCCCTTTGTCTGGCGCAAGCATCTGGACTTCGCGGCCATTCAGGACGCCCATGACATGCGCTTGCGCATCCGGGACCACAAGGGCTTGGGGGGTCGGCTGGAGGTGGCGGGCCACAACATGAAGCTGGGGCAGGGCGGCATCCGCGAGATCGAATTCTTTACCCAGACTCGCCAGCTGATTGCCGGTGGACGTGATCCCGATCTGCGTGTCCGCGACACGGTTGGCGGTCTGGCCGCGCTGGCCGCGAAGGGATGGGTCCCACCCGAGGTGGCGGCCGAGCTGACCGAACATTACCGCCGGCACCGCGACATCGAACATCGCATCCAAATGGTGAACGACGCGCAGACCCACAACCTGCCCAAGGACCCCGATGGCCTGCGGACCATTGCCGCCCTTTCGGGAGAGGGTGATCCGGTTGCATGGTGCGACGGGCTGAAGGCGCGCCTGTCGCGCGTCCATGAGTTGACGGAGCGTTTCTTCGCACCCGGCGAGGTGCAGGCCGAACGTCCGCCCTTGTCCGAGGAATCGGCGGCGGTCATTGCCCGTTGGCAGGACTATCCGGCCCTGCGTTCCAACCGCGCGCAGCAGATCTTTCACCGGATCGAGGCGCCGCTTCTGGACCGGATGTCTCGGTCCGGGCATCCAACCGAGGCCTTGGCCCGATTCGACAGCTTCCTCTCCGGGCTGCCTGCGGGTGTACAGATCTTCTCGCTGTTCGACGCCAATCCGCAGTTGATCGAGTTGATCGTCGACATCTGCGGCACGGCCCCGGCGCTTGCAAATTATCTAGCCCGTCATCCCGCGGTGCTGGACGGTGTGATCGGCGGCAGCTTCTTTGCCCCGTGGCCGGGCAAGCCGGACCTTGCCACGGAACTGGACCGGGTTCTGCAACGGGCGCTGGTGGCCCCCGGAGGCGGTTACGAACGCGCGCTGGACGCGGCGCGGCGGTGGGCGCATGAATGGCAGTTCCGTGTCGGCGTCCACCACCTGCGCGGCCTCATCGACGCGGACGAGGCCGCAGGCCAGTATGCCGATCTGGCCGAAGCCTGCGTCGCCTCGCTGTTTCCGATCACGTCACAGGATTTCGCGCAACGCCATGGCGCCGCTCCCGGGCGTGGAGCCGTTGTTCTGGGCATGGGTTCGCTGGGCGCGCGGATGCTGAACGCCGGATCCGATCTGGATCTGATCGTGATCTATGATGCCGACGGTGCCGATGCGTCGGACGGAAAACGGCCCTTGGCCGCGCGGCCCTATTATGCCCGCCTGACGCAGGCGATGGTGACGGCATTGTCGGCCCTGACTGCCGAGGGCCGTCTCTACGAGGTCGACATGCGGTTGCGTCCTTCGGGCCGCCAAGGCCCCGTCGCCACCGCCATCCAGAGCTTTGAAAGCTATCAGATGACCGAGGCCTGGACATGGGAGCATCTGGCCCTGACCCGCGCCCGACCCGTCGCGCACCATGGCCGCGACGCCGAGGCGCTGGCCCGTCAGATCGAGACGCTGCGGCTCGGCATCCTGCAGGAGCGGGGCAGGGACGCGCGCGTGCTGCCTGATTTGGCTGAAATGCGGGCCCGCCTGTTTGCGGCCAAGGCTCCGGGCGGTGCATGGGACGCAAAGCAGGGGCCGGGGCGGCTGCAGGACATCGACCTGCTGGCACAGTCCTGTGCCTTGCGGGCTGCCGATCCGGCACGTTCCTCGCTGGCGCAACTGCGTGCCGGGCAGCGGGCAGGATTGCTGGACAAGGAGGAGGTTGCGCGGCTCGGCTCGGCCTGGCGGTTCCTTTGGCGGCTGCACGCGGCCTCGAGGCTGTTGACCGACCAGGCGCTGGAGATGGACGTGATCGGGCGCGGCGGACAGGAGTTCCTGCTGCGCGAGGTGGGGGTGGACAGCCTTGACGCGCTGAAGGCCCGGCTGACCCAGGAGATCGCCACCACCGCCGGCCTGATCGAGGCAGGCCTGACTGCGGATCATCCGGCGTCCTAGCCGCTGGCGGCCTGACGCACTTCAACCGCAGGAGCGCCGTTGCTGGAGACCTTGCCCGGTTCGGCCTTTTCCTGCAGCTGGGCCGCGACCTCCGACAAGGATCGTCCGCCGATCTGCCCCAGCACCGGGATCGACACCAGACCGGCAGGCGGGGCGGCCGGTTTTTCCTGCAACTCGGGGGCTTCGGCAAACAGGCCGTGGGCGGTCTTGTCCCAATAGAACGGCTTGGTCACCACCTCATAGATCGCCTTCCAGCCGGCCAGGCAGCCAAGCGGGAAATAGAAATGCAGTGTCGGCACCCATGGCAGCAGGTGACGATGCTTGCTGCCCCGGACCGCCCGCATCCCGACAAAGATGCCGATCGCTTCCGACGCCATGAACAGTCCGAAGAGGATCAGACCGGACCATCCCCCCAGAACCGCCTCCAGCGGGCCGCGGACGGGATGAGGCAGGCCAAGAGCCAGCAGCCAGAGGCTCCACAGCACGGGGGCCAGAAGGTACTGCGACAAAGCCCCCAGAAACTGCACCTGGAAACCCCAGAACCGCCACGCGCCAAGGTCGCGATAGAGTGCCACGGGGTTGCGCATGTGGACAGCCCAGGTCATTGCATAACCCTTGAGCCAGCGCGAACGCTGCTTGATCCAAGGCAGCGCGCGGCAGTTGGCCTCTTCGTCGGTGGTCGTTTCGATGATTTCGGTTCGATAGCCGCGCCGGGCCAGGCGAACGCCCAGATCGGCGTCCTCGGTCACGTTCCATGCGTCCCAGGCGCCGACCTGTTCCAGAAGGGGACGGCGAAAGAACAGCGTCGTTCCTCCCAGCGGCACCACCAGTCCCAGCCGCGCCACGCCGGGCAGCAGCACCCTGAACCAGGCGGCATATTCGATGGTAAAGCAGCGCGCCAGCCAGTTGCTGCGCGGGTTGTAGTAATCCAGCGCGCCTTGCAGGCAGGCCACATCGGCGGGCGCCGATCGAAACCCGCGCGCCACCTTGTAAAGCTGGTCGGGATCCGGCCGGTCCTCGGCATCCCATATGCCGACGATCTCGCCTTGGCAGAAGTTCAACGCATAGTTCAGGGCGCGCGGCTTGGTCCTGATCGGCCCGTCCGGCACCGTGACGACCCGGATCCAGTGGGGAAGCCTGGTCCGCCGCAAGGCGGCTGCCGTCACCTCGTCGTCATCCTCGATGACCAGCAGCAGGTCGGTCAGCCGACGGGGATAGTCCAGCCGCGACAGCCGCGCCACCAGGTGATCGACATGCTCTTCCTTGAACAAGGGCACCATCATCGAGATCAGGGGCAGAGACTCCTGGATCTGGGCCGGTTGCCGATGGTCCTGAAGCGGCGCCATGTCGGCCTGTTCGGCCAGAGCCCGTCGGGCGGCCACGAAGGTCAGCAGCTTGAGCCCGCTTTGCATGATCAGCGTCGCCGATGCCCAGAGGGTCAGCAGGGCCACGATCCAGGCCGGGGCGAGAACCGTGCCCAGCACCAGCAGGATGAAGGCGGCGCAGGCCAGCAAACTGGTGCTGGCATGGTTCTGCGTGCGACAGCTTTCTGCCGCAGGGACGCGCGTTTCCGCCTCGCGGATCAGGCGCAGGCGGCACGAGCCAAGGATGCCGTCCTGAACCTGATCCTCGCTGCACACCAACATCCGCACATGGCCGAAGCGGGGCGGCAGGTGGGGCAGAAGCGCTTCGAACCGTTCCGGCCGGGCAGTGGCAATCCATGTCACGCCGCCAATACGTCGCCAAGGGAGGATGCCGTGGGTCAGGCAAAAGCCCGCCCCGCACAAATCGATCAATCGGGGATCGGGCGACGTTTGATGCGGGTCGATGGCCGTGGTGCGCCACTGCCGGGCCAAGGCGCGTGCCATTGCGGCAGGCGTCACCATGGCTTGGGCCAGAAGAATCTGACCAAGGTTCGCATCCTGACGTTCGCGGATCAGGTTGGCCTTCATCAGGTCCGAAGGCGTGACGGCCCCGTCTTCCAGCAGGATCTGCCCCAGCGGCACGCTGCTGCGCGATGCGAGGGTCGCGCCGCGCAAGACGACAGGCGCGTCGTCCCCCTGTAAATCGGGGCAGCCGGGAAGGGGCAGGTGCGCAGGCTGGGACAAGGGTGACTCCCGTCTGGGGTTGGTCCTTCCTTGCACGCCAAACCTTAACAGCAAGTTAAGCAAGCCCCTTGGTCAGGCTTGACCAAGGGGCAACGTCCTATCCGCGACGATCACGCATCGAGTCGGTGAAGCGCTTGAACAGGTAAAGGCTGTCCTGTGGGCCGGGGGCCGCTTCGGGATGGTACTGCACCGAGAAGACCGGCCGATCCTGCAAGCGGATCCCACAGTTGCTGCCGTCGAACAGGCTGACATGGGTTTCCACGACACCGGCCGGCAGGCTTTGGGAATCGACGGCAAAACCGTGGTTCATCGAGGTGATCTCGACCTTGCCCGATTCCACGTCGCGAACCGGATGGTTCGCTCCGTGATGTCCATGGCTCATCTTGACTGTCTTGGCCCCCAAGGCCAGCGCCAGCATCTGGTGACCTAGGCAGATCCCGAAGATCGGCAGGTCCTTTTCCAGCAAGCCCTGGATCATCGGCACGGCATATTCGCCGGTTGCCGCCGGGTCCCCCGGACCATTCGACAGGAAGATGCCTTCGGGTTCGTGGGCCATGATCTCTTCGGTGGTGGCGGTGGCGGGCAGGACCGTCACTTCGGCCCCATGCGCCACGAGCGACCGCAGGATGTTGCGCTTGGCGCCATAATCCAGCGCCACGACCTTGAAAGGCTTGGCCTCGGGGGATGTGCCGAAGCCTGCGCCCCAGGCCCAGGCGCCTTCCTCCCAGCGGTAGCTTTGGGCGCAACTGACGCTGCGGGCCAGATCCAGCCCGACCAGGCCCGGCCATTCGCGGGCCCGGGCAACCATCGCCTCGATGTCGAAATTTCCCTCGGGGTCATGGGCCAGAACAACATGGGGGGCGCCCTGCTGCCGGATGGCGCGGGTCAGGCGACGGGTGTCGATGCCGCCGATGCCGATACGACCGCGCAGCGCCATCCATTGGGTCAGTTCGGCTGCAGCGCGCCAGTTGGAAGGTTCCGTCGGGTCCCACCGCACGACGATCCCGCTGGCCATCGGATCCATCGCCTCGTCATCTTCGGGGGTGACGCCGGTGTTGCCGATATGGGGAAAGGTGAAGGTCACGATCTGGCTGGCATAGGAAGGATCGGTCATGATCTCCTGATAGCCGGTCATGGCCGTGTTGAAGACCAACTCGGCCACGACCTCGCCCGGGGCGCCAAAGCCCTGGCCATAGAAGACTGTTCCGTCGGCAAGCGCCAGGCAGGCGGTCGGTTTTGCAGCCATATCGGCACCTCTGGTATGAAATCAGCCGGTGAATAGGGGGGGCGGCCTCCAAGGTCAAGCCGAAGCGGCAACGGCAGGCGGCTTGAATTCAGGGGCTGCACGGCCTAGATCGCAGTCTTTCCGGCGTCTTTCGCGCCTGATGGAGACAGATCATGGAACTGCGCGCCCGGCTGCAAGCTGCGACCAAGGAAGCGATGAAGGCCAAGGACAGCGCCCGACTGTCCACGCTGCGCCTGATCGGCGCCGCCATGAGGGACCGGGAGATCGCGGCCCGCGGTGGCGACGGGGATGGTGAACTGACGGAAGGCGACCTGATCGTGATCCTGTCCCGCATGGTCAAGCAGCGTCAGGAATCGGCCAAGGCCTATGAAGAAGGGGGCCGTCTGGAACTGGCCGCCAAGGAAGAAGAGGAAATCGGCGTCATTCAGGAGTTCCTGCCCCGCCAGATGAGCGACGCCGAGACCCAGGCCGCGATCGGCAAGGCCATTGCTGATCTGGATGCTTCCGGTATCCGCGACATGGGCCGCGTGATGGCCGCACTCAAGGATCGTCATGCGGGGCAGATGGATTTTGGGGCGGTTGGTCCCATGGTCAAGGACCGCCTTCTGGGCTGAACCCGGGCAAGGGTGGATGCGTTGGGCGGGCAGGAGGTGATTCATGCCCGCCAGATCAAGAGCCCAACAACATGCCGCCGGTGCGGCCCTGTCAGCCAAGCGTGGCGAAACCGACGTCGGTGACCTGCAGGCTGCAGCAAAGGATATGTACTACAGCATGTCGGAAGCTGAACTCGAACAACTTGCCTCGACTGATGGTGACGATCTTCCTGACCGTGCTGTCGACAAGGAGTGACGGCTGTCGTTCAGGCCCTGTTCTGGCCGATGGCCCGTGTCAGCTCATCGCAAAGGCTGCGACGCTCTTCTGGAGTCAGAAAGGCCCCCAGTTCGATTTCACGCTGCCCGTCGGTCAGCGTCAGATAGCTTTCGACCGGTCCCTTGCGCAGGATCGCCCGCACCCAATAACTGTTCGTCTGCCATTCGCGATCCGGCCGCCCCGGATCGCGGCGCGTGATGCTGAGCCGGTCTCGGCTGAGGACAAGCTCCTCCTGCATGCGTCCGCTGCGATAGCTGGCATTGATGGCAAGCCAGACCCCACCGACGGCCAGTGCCATGAAGGGCAACAGCCCCCACAGTACTTGTGTTCCCAGAACCGCAAGCATTGGCAGTGACAGGAAAAGCGCTGTTGATGCAATGAACCACACAAAGCCGCGCCGCGGCAGAGACCGGTGCGGCCACAGGATTAGGTGACGCAAAACGGCCCCGGATGCATCCGGGGCCGTTGTTTCTGTCCAGCGATACGGCATCGACGGACCTTTTCCTTTTAGTGGGCCGGATTGCGGTCCCAGTCCTCGCGCTTGGGCAGTTGCTCGAACGTATGCTCGGGCGGGGGCGAGGGCAGGGTCCATTCCAGCGTATCGGCGTACTCGTTCCAATAGTTGTTCTCGGTCACGCGCTTACCAGCCAGCAGGGTGTAGGCCATGATGCCGATGAAGAACAGGAACGAGGCGAAGGACAGATAGGCGCCCCAGGAGCTGATGTTGTTCCACATCGCGAACTCGACCGGATAGTCGATATAGCGACGCGGCATGCCCTGACGGCCCAGGAAGTGCTGCGGGAAGAAGGTGATGTTCGCACCGATGAACATCATCCAGAAATGCAGCTTTCCCGCCCATTCGGGATACTGGCGACCCGACATCTTGCCGATCCAGTAATAGATGCCCGCGAAGATCGCAAAGACCGCACCAAGCGACATCACGTAGTGGAAGTGCGCCACGACGTAATAGGTGTCGTGATACACGCGGTCCAGCGGCGCCTGCGACAGCACAACACCGGTGACGCCGCCCACGGTGAACAGGAACAGGAAGCCGAAGGCCCAGAGCATCGGCGTCTTGAACTCGACCGAGCCGCCCCACATCGTCGCGATCCACGAGAAGACCTTGATGCCCGTGGGCACGGCGATCGTCATGGTGGCCAGCATGAAGTAGCT
>NZ_JBKGUN010000015.1:0-7222 GCF_046462195.1 Paracoccus sp. (in: a-proteobacteria)
CACGCTCCGTCCTCAAGACCGAGCGGGATCCGGGCGTCACCAATATCCGCAACCTGTCCTCGCCGCACTGGCGCCGCTGGCTCGGCCGGGATCATCGCTGCCTGGTGCCGCTCACCAGCTTTTCGGAGCCGCGCGGCAAGGGCAGGGGCTTTCAATGGTTTGCGCCGGTCGATGATGGCCCGATCTTCTTTGCCGGTGTCGAGACGCGGGATTGGACGTCCGTGCGCAAGGTGAAGGACGGCGAGACGACCGACGACCTGTTCGCCTTTCTGACCAGTCCGCCCAACAAGGAGGTAGGCGCGATCCATCCCAAGGCCATGCCGGTCATTCTGACCAGGCCCGAGGAGTGGGATGCCTGGCTGGGCGGGATCAGGGCGGAGGAGTTGCAGCGCCCATTGCCGGACAGCGCGCTGAAGCTGATAGACGACGCCGCCTGATGGTGCTGCCAGGCACAATTGACGTCGTCCCTTTGTGTGTCAAAGGGTGCCGGAGCGTGTTGGCCCTTCATGAGCGAAAGGAACAACAGAGGTTTCGACGAACGGAATACTCTCTGAAGCTGCGCCTGTGGCATGAGACCGATGGGTTCCACCCGGACAGGCTAGCGTGGCCCTTTCAAGGAATGCGTGGCGGACTGTGCAGTCTTTGGTGATGTAACACATTTACCGACGGCTGAACCACAAGACGGAAACGCCTCGACCTGTGGTCGGAGCTGACGAGCAACTCTTTTGATGTCGCGCAGGGATGATCTTTCGATCCTCGCCGCGAGGGTTGACGCTTTGACGATGTTGGATGTCGTTCGTCTGGTCGATACCGGGCAATCGGCGAGCCCCTTTCCTCCGGTCATGCCGCTGCCACTGACCGACTGCTTCACGGGTGCTGACGGCCGCCGCTGCCCCATATGGCAGAGGCGTGCGTATGACAGGTCCTGCACCTTTGCCGTCGTCTGTCCGCGACAAGGGCGAACGCAACATGTCTTGATACAAAGCAATTGCTCACGGGCTTGCCAGCAACGTATGCCCCTGCATGCCGAGACATGCTCGGAACCTGCGTGAGAAGAAACATGACCGATCTGCCTTTGCGCGCCTCCGATGGCGCCGATGAATTCCGGCGCAAGCGCGTCCTTCCAGTGCTTCTGCCGCTTGCCGCGCTGTATGCGACCGCAGCGCTGAGCGGTCTGCACATCAACGCCGTCGTTCTCACGATCGGGGTCATGATCGCCCTTTGCCTGCTCCGGCTGCCTGTTGCCATAGCGCTCGTCTCGGCGGCGGTGCTGGGCGGGCTGCACGCGGGCCTGACCATGACCGAAACGCTTGCGGCGCTGAACGACAACCTTCTTCCCGGCGCGCAGGTGGGAATGACTTATATCATGGTGGGCGCCTTCGCCGTCGCACTGGCCCGCAGCGGCCTGCTCGATCTGCTGGCCGCGAAGATCTCTGGCCGCCTCGGCACGGGCGAGGCCGCTGCCAGCAAGAGCGTCAGGTGGAGCCTGTTGCTGGTCCTGTGTGCAGCCTCCGTCCTGTCCCAGAACCTGATCCCCGTCCATATCGCCTTCATCCCGGTGCTGATCCCACCGCTGCTGGGCGTGATGAACCGCCTTCGCATCGACCGCCGGGCAATTGCCTGCGTGCTGGCCTGTGCGATCAGTTCCAGCTATCTGCTGTTGCCGACCGGTTTTGGCGCCATCTACCTGAACGAGATCCTGCTGCCCAACGTGAACGGGGCGGGCGCCGATCTTGGCCTTGCTGCAACGGCCGATATGGCGCCCAAGGCGATGTTCCTGCCGGTCATGGGGATCATTGCAGGAATGTTTGTCGCGGTTTTCATCACCTACAGGAAGCCGCGCGATTACGAGACGGTGAGTAGCCAAGTGCCCGAGGCCGAACGGGCGCCTGTCGCGCTTGATCCCGCGCAATTGCTGGCCACGCTCGCGGCGCTTGTGGTGGCGCTGATCTGTCAGATAGCGTTCGATTCACTTTTCGTGGGAGCGATGGTCGGCTTTGTCATCCTGAGTGGGGCGGGCATCTTCCGCTGGCAGGAGCAGGACGACGTGTTCACCGAAGGTCTGCGGATGATGGCGCAGGTCGCGGTCATCATCACCATTGCCTCGGGCTTTGCGGGCGTCCTGTCCGCCACGGGAGAGGTCGAACCCCTTGTGGCGTCGGCGGCAGGCTTCATCGGCGACAACAAGCCGCTGGGGGCGGCCATCATGCTGATCATGGGCCTTTTCATCACGATCGGTTTCGGCGACTCCTTCGCGTCCGTCCCGATCCTGGCGCCGATCTATGTGCCACTGGCGGTTGCACTCGGGTTCTCGCCGCTGGCGACAGTGGCACTCTTGGGCGCATCGGCGGCGTTGGGCGATGCAGGTTCGCCGGCCTCGACCATCTCGCTTGGTGCAACGGCAGGTTTGAACGCGGATGGGCAGCACGATCACATCAAGGACAGCGTGATCCCTACATTCCTGCATGCCAATATCGGGATGATCCTGTTCGCATGGGTGGCTGCGCTGACGCTTTGACCGCCCAACCACGCCCGCGTCTTGCCGCACCTGCTTCAACCGCGCGGCGGTTTGCCGGTGCTGGCTCAGGTCGATGCTGACAGAGTGCTTCTGCTTGTGAATGTCTGGACACCACGGGCAGAGAGCGGCTGATTGACAAGGGACGAAGGCAAACGTGATGCATCCCGGTCCGCCATTCACGCGACATGGTCCCGCTATGCGTCCAGAACCGCGCGCTTCCAGCAAATCCTGGCGCTTCAGGATCAGGTGGTCCTCCGGCGTCGCCTCTGTCGCCGCTTCTTGAAGGCTGGCGCGAACGACCCTCTGCTCCGTTGCTCCCTCGTCCGAAAGCGTAACTGTGATGACCTGCATTTTCTTTCGCCCTGACAGGGATGTGGTCAGGACGGCGGCCATGGCCTCAGCTTGTGGAGCAGCCGGGGAGAGGGCCATCATGCATCCTTCAAACCGCACACGCAGCGCCGCTTTGCAGATCGAAAAGGGAGCGCAAGGACCGGAAGCGTTGCTCAAAGACGTGAACCACCTGTTTGCCCGAAAGTGTTTGCAGTCAGCCCGTGCGTCGGGTGCACTTTGTCAATCCGCGCCTGCGGGATGAGGAAGGGCCGGGTCATTGGCAAGGGCATGGTGCGGTGCGAATATTGCGGCGCAGGCCATGAGGAGTGCCGCACCCGCAAGGGCTGCCGATGTTCCTGCAGCATTCATGAGCAGGGCGAAAAGCGGCGCTCCAGCAGTTTGACCTGCCGCCACCATCAGGAAGGACAGGCCAAGCCCCAGATCCGCGCGATCCGGGAACAATGTGACACCCCACAGCAGCAAGGCCCCGGACGAGATGATGTAGCCTGCGCCGAACAGCCCCATCGCTGCAAATGGCATGAACGTCGCCCAAGATGCCACCGTCAGGCTCAAGAGCGCGACCCCCATCATGGCCAGCGACATGCGGTGGACGGCTGGGATCCCGAACCGTTCTGTGCCGTGCCCTGTGACGACGCCTGCCAGTCCTGTGGCTCCGAGAACGATCCATGCCACCGCGATACGCCGATCGGTAAAAGCCATTTCCTCACGAAGAATGTCGGCACCAAAGGTCCAGAGGGCCGTGCTCGCAGCGCCCATAAGAGTTGCGGCCATGCAGAGCGGCACAAGCCCGGGCTGCCGGAAGCTGTGGCCGGCTGCCGAGCCTCCCGTGGCCCCATCAGGAATTGCCCGCCACAGCCAAAGGGTCACTGCAGCGCCAATGGCGGCAAATCCAAGATACAATTCGCGCCAAGCTGCCGCGAAGATCAGTGCGGCCAGGCCGGACAGCACGATCCCCGCTGCGGTCCCGGCATTGATCGCGCCATTCGCCCGTGACCGATCTGCCTTCGGGACGTGATGGCCCACCGCTGCGGCCAGTGGGGGTGAGGCGAGGCCGGTGCTGATCCCCGCCAGTGCAATGGCCCCTCCGAGAAAAACGGCCGATCCGGCGGCGGCTGCCAAGCCGAGCCCGGCGGTCGCGCAAAGTCCCGCAGCGACTGCCACCGCTCGCGCGCCCAGTTTCGGCACGACCATGAAAGCGGCTACGACGCCTGCGCAATAGGCCGCAAAGGCAGCGCTGCCGATCCAGCCTGCCGCGACCGTTCCAAGGTCCAACTCCGCTTTGATCTGCGGCAGCAGCAGGCCATAGGCAAAGCGCGCCAGCCCATATGCCAATGCAGTCAACCCAAAGCCCGCCGCCATGAGGCTGCCCGTGCTGGTGCGCGCCTGCGTCATCTGGACCTCGCTTCCGCCACGAGCACTTGCGCGGCCTCTTTCGCCGCCTGGATCACCTGGGGACCAGCGACACTCGCGGCGGCGGTGGCTCCCTCGAAAAGCAGCCATACCTGAAGGGCCAGCACCTCGTCCGGCCGGTGAAGTGTGTCCTCGACACGGCGGCCTATCTCGGCCAGGAAATTCTCCTTTTGCCGGCACACGCAGCCTGCGATGTCAGGATGAGTGCCGGCGTATTCGCCGTGGGCGCGCAGCAGCATGCAGCCGCGGCTCCCGAATTCTGCCAGCCAGACCGAGAGCGTGTCGAACAGGCCTCCGATCCCTCTTTCCGGCGTCACCGCCAAGCGGTCCATGAAGGCACGGTGACGCTGCTCGACCACAGCCAGAACCAGCCCGTCCCGCGAGCCAAAGTGCTTGTAGAGCGTCCGCGTCGAGGCACCTGACGGAGCCAGAACGGCATCGACACCGATGCCGCGAAAGCCCTGTGCCTCAAATGTCCGCGTCGCCCCTGCAATGATCTCGTTACGTTTATCCATGGGCACTTTGTAAAGCGAACGTTTTACATTTGCAAGGCGGTGCATCCTCATGAAGTTTGAAGCTGAAGGTCCTAGCACTATGAGGGCGACCTGGAATGCTTGCGTCTTCAGGCGTGATGTATGGCTTCATCCCGATTTCACTGCCTGAGCTATCAGTTGGCCGAGGCATTGCCTTATTGCAGACAGGCTCATCCCGCTATTCCCCCAGCATCGGTGCCGGCCACTGCAAGAGCGGTACAATGGTTCGGAACGGCTTTGCGGGCTCGGCTTCCGGCCAATGTGTGATCGCGGTCCCGCGCCCTGAATTGCTGGGCCCTGGCGGATCTCGCCCTGCCTCTTCAGCGCCGCGAAGACTCATCTCGCCAAGTAGGCCTCTTGGAAATGAACAACCCATCGCCAGCAAGCATCTTGTCAATACAGCGCAAGGTTAGCCTGCACGTCGCGAACCAGGTGCAGGTAGTTGAACGCAAGAACGGCATCAAACTGTTCTATCCCGCTTGCCAAAGTTTCCGCGATCACGGTGCGAAAGGCAAACGCCGGGACCTGAGCGAAGGCGCTGCTTTCCTTTTCGGCGATAGCGATCATCTTGGCTTAGAGATCCCGTTGCAAGGAGCGGTGCACGTAGGCGGCAAGCCGAACTGCCGTGGTTCCTGTCCCGCAACCCCGCTCCAGGACTGGCTCTTGGAGCTCAACAGGGCGCGTGCCCGGTCGAGCGGGCGTTTGGATCCTTCCTGATCTGCAATGGCTGACTGAGCATACTTTCGTAAGGTCTGATCCCAAAACGAGCGTCGCTTGGGTAACTGCTGATGCATGCTCCCTTTGCGCATCAAATTGCCACATCTGCCGGCTTGCCTGACATAGCTCATGCCACAGTCAACATCAGCAGCAGAAGCACGCGATGTCTGACAGGCATCTTCCTGACGTCGCTGCCAAAGTTCAACCCTCACACCTTCAAGAGGCTTTTCTTACGAGGGAGGCCTCGGGATCGCTGAACGCCGAATTATGCGGGACAGCGTCATATCCCTCGTTCTTTTCGTGCGCCGTTGGGCAAGCGTTTGTGCCCGCACCTAAAGGCCAAGGGACGTCGCCGGCGTTTTCTTGATCGGCATGCGCTTTCTCTGCTTTGGGATCGATCCGAGCTGAAGGAGAATGGCGGGCACGTGCTGGCCAACCTTAAAAGAGCGCTGAATCTCCGGTTCCACCACCACAATGCAGGCGAGGACGCCCGCGCTACCGCGGTGGCCATGCGGCATGCTGAACGTCAGTTTAACCCGTCTTTCGATGACTTGATCAAGCCTTCTGGCAAGAAGATCTATGCTCCCGCAATCCCCATGGATGGAAACCCGTCAGGGCTGTTGGCCGGTTCAACGGTGATTTTCACGGGCGCGCTTGGCCCGTCCCGAACTGAGGCCGCCGAGGTGGCGGCTTGGGCGGGATTTTGGTCAAGGCGGGCGTAACCAAGCAGACCGCCCGCCTCGTCGCCGGGGATCAGGATCTGACCGTTCTTGCCGGACATGTTCGAGGCAGCAAGCATCAAATAGCGGAAGACATGCAGGCTGTCGGTCACCTCATCCCGATCATCGGCGAGAATAATTTTGGAAAGCTGGTCGTTGGCTGCGGCACAGCCTGAGTCTCTGCTTGGGTTGAGACGAGATGATGCTTGCTGGGGCTGGATGCGCAACAAAACTGGCTTGGACGGCGTTCGGATTGGTGCGTCACTGAAACCCGCAGGAGGAAACATGGCCGACCGGACAATCCAAGACTTGGCAAAGGCAATGGGCAAGATCGACTTTGCCATGCTGACCACGCGAACTGAGGGCGGGCAATTGGCCACACGCCCGATGAGCAACAACAGCGAGGTCGAGTGGGAAGGCGACAGCTACTACTTTACCTATGAAGACACCCGCACCGTCAGCGATATCGAGCGGGACCGCCATGTGGCGCTGTCCTTTCAAGGTCGCGGGGGCATCTTGGGACAGCCGCCGTTGTTCGTTGCCGTCGAGGGCGAAGCCAGCATCATCCGTGACAAGGCGGCCTTTGCCGATCATTGGTCCTCCGACATTGACCGGTGGTTCCCCAACGGAATCGACACACCAGGTTTGGCGCTGATAAAGGTACATGCCGTTCGCGTCCATTACTGGGACGGCGAGGAGGAGGGTGAGGTCGACTCTTCCACGGTCTGAACTGCCCCATCGGTGCAATCAGCGTCGGTGACTGGGAACTGGACCTGCTCCTTCGGGAGGATTGAGTCGTCCTCTGAAGAACGCTGCCCCTCCTTCAAGTCGGGGGCCGCTTCGGGGTGGAGGTCGAGCCACATCTTCGGTCGATTGGTGGGTCCCCTTTTCAAGGCTGAGCGTTCAACTGCGCTTATACAGAAAAAAGCTGCGGTGGGTTCAACCGGTCAGCGCAACGGCTCGTTCGAACGTAG
>NZ_JBKGUN010000016.1:0-6747 GCF_046462195.1 Paracoccus sp. (in: a-proteobacteria)
CGAGGACTTCGACCCAGACGGGCCGCAGACACCACTCCCCGGCGATGAAGACGAGGAGGACGGGCAATGACCTCCTGGCGCGATGTGCTGCGGATCCATCCGGCGGCCGACCTTTTCCCGATGATGTCACCCGAGGAGCTTCGCGGCCTTGGGGAGGACATCAAGGCAAACGGCTTGCGGGTGCCTGTCGTCGCGGCGGCAATGGGGCCGCCGCCCCTATCCTTTGCATGTGCCCCGGGGCTGGACCTCACGTCGCAGATGGACGGGGGATACAGGAAAACGGCCAGTTTGGGAAGTGGGGGTGTCCTTGTGCCGCTGCACGCGGAAAAAACCGGGCCGCCGAAGGGCGACCCGGTTCTGACAGCGCCAAGGGCAGGCCGTCAGCGGCGACGGTCGCGGCGCGAACTCATCGGTTGGAACGCGACTCCCACATGGGCCTCGCAATAGGGTTTGCCGGCCACCGAAGGCAGGCCGCAGAACCAGAACTTGTCCGTTGCAGGGTCCCCGATGGGCCATTTGCAGGTCCGCTCGGTCAGTTCCATCAGCGTCAGCTTGCGGGCACGCTTTTCCACCTCGCGCACCGAGGCCAGTGCTTCGGGGCTGATCTCGTTGGCCGAGGGCTGCGGCGGCAGCGGCTGGCCGGCGGGCACGATCGGGCGGCGCGGCACGGGCGTGAAGGCAGGTTGCGTGGCCGGTTCGGCCTCGGCGACGTCTTCCTGAGGCTCCGGCTCGGGGCGCGCAACCGGTGCGGGGGCCGGCTTGGGCGCTTTCCTTTCAGCAACGGGCTCGGGTGCGGGGGCCGCGGGCGGCGCTGCGGCGGGCTGCGGCGCGGCCTCCACCTCGTCGTTTCGGTTCGACAGGCCCAAGCGGTGAACCTTGCCGATCACGGCGTTGCGGGTCACCCCGCCCAGTTCCTTGGCGATGGCGCTGGCCGACTGACCCTCGGACCACATCCGCTTGAGCGTCTCGACACGTTCATCCGTCCAGGACATGACTGCCTTTCCGGGCGGGTCTGACCAGCCGCCCCATCTTGAAACCTGCGATTGACCCCGTCACATACGGGATGCCGAGATTTAGCCGCCGATGCGCAGAAATTCAAGGACCGCAAGATGACCTCCCGGATGATCCCCCAGAACCCCGTCATGGGCGTCCGCCGTTTCGGCCGCGTCAACTGGCTTGGCCTTCGCACCCTGGCACGGCGAGAGGTCATGCGCTTCATGGCGGTCTGGCAGCAGACGATCTTTGCGCCCCTGATGACGGCAAGCCTCTTCGTGCTGGTTTTCGCCCTGGCCCTAGGGCAGGGGCGGGGCGAGGTGATGGGGCTGCCATATCTGGTTTTCCTCGGGCCGGGCATTCTGATGATGACGGTAATCCAGAACGCCTTCGCGAACACGTCAAGCTCGATCACTGCGGCCAAGGTGCAAGGAAACATCGTGGACACGCTGATGCCGCCCCTGTCTGCAGGGGAACTGCTGGCGGGGTATCTGACCGGATCGGTGGTGCGGGCGGGGCTTGTGGCCCTTGTCATCGGGACGGGAATGGTGCTGGTGACCGGGCGAGGGATTGCGCATCCGCTTTGGGCGCTGTGCTTTGTCCTGCTGGCCGCGCTTCTGCTGGGCGGGCTGGGGATCCTGGCGGGGATCCTGGCGCAAAAGTTCGACCAGATGGCCGCCATCACCAATTTCGTGATCACGCCGCTGTCGTTCCTGTCCGGCACGTTCTATTCGGTTCAGGCGTTGCCGCAGCCTTTCAACACCCTGTCGCACTGGAACCCGATCTTTTACCTGATCGACGGGGCACGCTATGGCGTGACCGGGGTCAGCGATGCGCCGCCGGCGCGAGGGCTGGTGATCTGCATCGCGGTGGTGTCGCTGGTGCTGTTCATTGCCTGGCGCTGGTTGCGCACCGGTTACCGGATGAAGCCCTGAGCCGTGGCAGGCGCCGTTCCGGGCGAAAACGGCTGAGGGCAGTTTTCCTGTTGCCCTGACAGCCTGCGCTTTTCCAGCTTGCGTCGCGGGACAAAGCTGCGCATCCTTTGCGCCATGACACAACGACGCTCCACCTGCACCCGACGCTGATGCTGCCCTGCATGGGTTTGCGTCCCGTCTTTCCTGCGTCCGTTCCGTCCCTTTCCCCGATCTTCGCTGCCGGAGCCCTGCCATGATCTCGCACGTCCTGCCGACCTATAACCGCGCGCCCTTGTCCTTTGACCGCGGCGAGGGCGCTTGGGCCATCACTGCCGATGGGACCCGATATCTGGATCTGGGGTCCGGGATCGCGGTCAACGTGCTGGGACATGCCAATCCGGATCTGGTCGCGGCCCTGACCGAGCAGGCGGGGCGCATCTGGCACGTGTCGAACCTGTACCAGATCCCGCAGCAGGAAAGGCTGGCGGGACTGCTGGTGGACCGGACTTTTGCCGACACGGTCTTTTTCACCAACTCGGGCACCGAAGCGGCCGAACTGGCCATCAAGATGGTGCGCAAGTACTGGGATCACGCGGGCGACCCGCAGCGGATCGAGATCCTGACATTCGAGGGGGCGTTCCATGGTCGCTCGACCGGGGCCATCGCGGCCTCGGGCGCCGAGAAGATGGTCAAGGGATTCGGGCCGCTGATGCCCGGCTTTCGAACGCTGCCCTGGGGTGACATCGGCGCACTGGAGGCTGCCATCACCGACCGCACTGCGGCTGTCATGATCGAGCCTGTCCAGGGTGAAGGGGGCATCCGTCCCCTGCCTGACGCGGATCTGCGGCAGATTCGCGAGATGTGCGACAAGATCGGCGCTCTGCTGGTCCTGGACGAGGTGCAGTGCGGGATGGGCCGGACTGGGCGACTGTTCGCCCATGAATATGCAGGAATCACTCCGGACGTGATAATGGTGGCCAAGGGCATTGGCGGCGGCTTTCCCTTGGGCGCCGTTCTGGCGACCGAGGCTGCGGCAGCGGGCATGGTGGCGGGAACGCATGGGTCGACCTATGGCGGTAATCCTTTGGCTTGTGCCGTTGGCGCCCGGGTCATGGAAATTGTCGCTGACGCGGCCTTTCTGGCGGAGGTCAACCGCAAGGGCGCCCTTTTCCGGCAAAAGCTGGAAGGCCTGGTCGCGGCACATCCCGACGTGTTCGAGGCTGTGCGGGGGCAAGGGCTGATGCTGGGGCTGAAATGCCGTGTTGCACCGGCCGAACTGGTCAAGGCGGGGTATGCCCAGCACATCCTGACCGTTCCTGCAGGCGACAACACCCTCCGCCTGTTGCCGCCCTTGAACATCGAAGATGCCGAGATTGCCGAGGCTGTCGAGCGGCTTGACCGGGCCGCGGCCCAGTTCGATGCCTGACTGCACGTTCCGGCCCATGACCCGGGCGGATCTGCCGATGCTGGCCGAATGGCTGACCTCGGCAGAGGTGTCCGCTTGGTGGAAGGGGCCGGAGCACCAGCTGGATCTGCTGATCCAGGACCTTGACGATCCCGCCATGACGCAGCTGATCGTGATCATGGATGATATGCCAGTGGCCTATGCCCAGCATCATGATGCGCATCAGTGGCACGCCCCGCATCTTGCGGATCTTCCTGAGGGTGCAATCGCGCTGGATGTGTTCTCCGCCCCTACAGGCTTTGGGAAGGGAAGCCGCTGGCTGCAGGCCCTCGGGGATCTGCTGCTGCATCATGCCGGCACCCTGGCAGTGGACTCTGCGCCCCAGAACCTGCGTGCCATCCGTGCATACCGGAAGGCGGGTTTTTTCGGCGATCAGGTGCGCCTGGACACTGACGGCCATCCGGCCCGTGTCATGACGCGCCTGCGATGACGGCATCTTGCATGTTGAAGAACCTTGGGGAGGTCGCGCCGTGCGCGGTGGGGGCTGCGCGCCCTTGACCCCGCCGGGGCAAACGGGCTTGCTTGCGAAAATCGCCGAAAGACAGACTGATGACCCATTTCCTGGATATCCATACCACTGACCGCGCCGCCTTGCGGTCGATCATCGACATGGCCCGTGACATGAAGATCGCGCGTAATGGCCGCCCGAAGGGCACCCCCGATGACGACCAGCCTCTGGCCGGGCGCATGGTGGCCCTGATCTTCGAAAAGCCCTCGACCCGCACGCGCGTCAGCTTCGATGTCGGCGTGCGCCAGATGGGCGGCCAGACCATGATCCTTTCAGGATCGGAGATGCAACTGGGCCATGGCGAGACGATCGCGGACACCGCGCGTGTCCTGTCGCGTTACGTGGACCTGATCATGATTCGCACCTTCGAGGAGGCGACCCTTCTGGAGATGGCCGAGCATGCCACGGTGCCGGTCATCAACGGGCTAACGAACCGGACGCATCCTTGCCAGATCATGGCCGATGTCATGACATTTGAGGAACATCGCGGCCCGATCGGCGACAGGAAGGTCGTGTGGTCCGGTGACGGCAACAACGTCTTTGCCAGCTTTGCCCACGCTGCGGGACAGTTCGGCTTTGACCTGACCTTTACCGGCCCTCCCCCTCTGGACCCTGAGCGCGAATGCCTTGACTACGCCGCCGGGATGGGACGACCTATCACGATCGAGCGGGATCCGAACAAGGCCGTGGCTGGCGCGGACCTGATCGTCACCGATACCTGGGTCAGCATGCATGATCCACAATCTGCCAAGGAGCGTCGGCATAACCAGCTGCGCGGATATCAGGTCAATGCTCTCCTGATGGCCCGGGCCAAGCCGGACGCGCTGTTCATGCACTGCCTGCCTGCCCATCGCGACGATGAAGTGACCAGTGAAGTGATGGACGGCCCGCATTCGGTGATCTTCGACGAGGCGGAGAACCGGCTCCATGCGCAGAAGGCGATCATGCGGCACTGTCTAGGTCTCTGACCAAAGGGCTGCATGAAAAAGGCCGCGCCGGAGCGCGGCCTTTTGTTGTTCGAAGGCAGGTTCAGCCGATGGCGGCGGCGCGAACTTCGTCGTCGATCTCGTCGAGGTACTGCGCAAAGTTGTCGGAGAACATCTGCACCAGCTTGCGCGCCTGTGCGTCATAGGCGGCAGGATCGGTCCAAGTCTGGCGCGGGTCAAGCAGGCGGTCCTCGACGCCCGGCACGCTGACTGGAACCTCGAAGCCGAAGTTCTGGTCCTTGCGGAACTCTACGTCGTTCAAGCTGCCATCCAGGGCTGCGGCCAGCAGGGCGCGGGTCGCGGCGATCGGCATGCGCTTGCCCGTCCCGAAGGCGCCGCCCGTCCAGCCGGTGTTGACCAGCCAGCAGGATGCGCCGTGCTGCGCGATCTTGTCCTGCAGCAGTTTGCCATAAACCTCGGGACGGCGCGGCATGAAGGGCGCCCCGAAACAGGTCGAGAACGTCGGGGTGGGTTCGGAGACGCCGACTTCGGTGCCCGGCGTCTTGGAGGTGAAGCCCGACAGGAAGTGGTACATCGCCTGCGCCGGTGTCAGCCGCGCGATCGGCGGCAGGACGCCATAAGCATCGCAGGTCAGCATGATGACGTTTTTGGGATGCCCGCCGAGGCTGGTGGCGGAAGCATTCGAGATCGCTTCCAAAGGATAGGCACAGCGCATGTTGTCGGTGATCGAATTGTCTTCGAAGTCGAGTTCCAGGCTGTCCTTGTCGAAAACCATGTTCTCGATCACGGTCCCGAAGCGTGACGTGGTGGCGTGGATCTCGGGCTCGGCCTTGGCTGAAAGGTTGATCGTCTTGGCGTAGCAGCCGCCTTCGAAGTTGAAGATGCCCGTGTCGGACCAACCGTGTTCATCGTCGCCGATGAGGACACGAGACGGATCGGCCGACAGCGTCGTCTTGCCGGTACCGGACAGGCCGAAGAAGACCGCGCTGTCATCGGGATTGCCCGGTGCATGGTTGGCGCTGCAGTGCATCGGCATGATGCCCTTTTCGGGCAGCAGATAGTTCAGGAGCGTGAAGACGGATTTCTTGTTTTCGCCGGCATAGGCGGTGTTGGCGATCAGGATCAGCTTCTTGTCGAAGTTCATGGCGATCACGGTTTCCGACCGGCAACCATGCCGTGCGGGATCAGCCTTAAAGCCGGGGCAGTTGATGATCGTGAATTCGGGCACAAATGCCTCCAGTTCCTGCGCCTCGGGGCGGCGCAGAAGGTGGCGAATGAACAGGCCGTGCCAAGCCAGTTCAGTCACCACGCGGACATCAAGGCGATTGTTCGCGTCCGCGCCACCGAACAAGTCCTGCACGAAGTAGTCACGGCCCTTCATATGTGCCAGCATGTCGGCATGCAGAAGGTCGAATGCTTCGGGCGCCATAGGTTTGTTGTTGTCCCACCAGATCGAATCCTCGACCCCGGGGGTGCGGACGACGAACTTGTCCTTGGGTGAACGCCCCGTATGTGCGCCGGTCGAAACAAGAAAGGTTCCGCCCAGACCCAACTGGCCTTCGCCGCGGGATACGGCCTCGGTCATCAGTGCGGGCTCAAGCAGGTTGTAATGGACCTGACCCAGCCCCTCGATGCCCTGATCTTCAAGTCGGCAGTTGGGGTTTACACGCGTGGTCATGGTCCATGGCTCCGTGGCTGTTTTCGCAATTGCGGTCCCGTTCACCGCTTGGTCCGGCTATAACATGGGCAAACCAAGGCGAAACAAGGCAGCGCAAACAGTTAGCGTAAACATCAAATGTTATCGCCAACATAGCGATCAAGCTGTCATATTTCAGCAAGAGCCCTCCTGTTTCGGGGTCCTCGTTCGGAAAAGGTGATTCGGATGCAACTGCATGCCACAACAGTCGCGATTGAAGAAAA
>NZ_JBKGUN010000017.1:0-12968 GCF_046462195.1 Paracoccus sp. (in: a-proteobacteria)
GACACTGCAGGATCAGGCAAACAGGCAGGCCGGCTTGCACCGATGGCAATGGCGGCCTTTTCCGCGCGCTTGTGGAACGAGCTCGCTACAGCAGTTTGGCCTCGGGATCGGCGGCCCGTTGTGCGACGACATCTGAAGGGCGAGCCTCATGATTTTATGCGAAAGCCGTTCATCAACCCGGTTCGTCTGAAAAGCGCTGCCGGCGGCGCAACTGTGCCCAAAACGGTGCTACCTTCCAGCCGCGCGTCAAGGCCGGTGCCCGCAAGCCACTTTTCCGGACTGGTCTTGTTTTCTTTAAATGAAAAGGGGCTGGTCCTAGGCCCGCCAGAACCGCGGCATCAGCAGGACAAGGACCGAAACAAGCTCCAGCCGGCCCATGTACATGCCGAAGATCATCATCCACTTTGCCGACTCGGGAAATTCCACGATCGAGCCGTTGGCGCTGATCTCGGGCCCCCAGGCGGGGCCGATATTGGCGATGGCGGTCCAGGCCGCCGTCAGTGCCGTGCGCGGGTGCAGTCCCGTCAGGGCCAGTCCCACGATCAGCAGGCCAAAGCTAAGCATGAAGAGGGTGAAGAAGGCCATCACCGAATCGATGATGTCCTTGTCCAAGGGCTGTCCTTCATAGCGCAGCGGATAGACGCGGTGCGGGGAATGCATCCGGCGGATCTGGGCGCGCACCGCCTCCATCAGCACCAGATAACGAAAGATCTTGACCGAACAGCCGGTCGAGCCGGTGCAGCCGCCGATCAGGCCCGCGACGATCAGCAGCGACAGCGGCAGATGCCCCCAGGCCATCATGTCCGTCGAGGCAAAGCCCGTACCCGAAAAGGTCGAGATGGTGTTGAACACCGTTTCCCGCAGAACCTCGGGCAGCGAAGCCTGCTGATCCAGATAGATCAGGCGATAGATCATGATCAGCGAACAGATATAGAAGATCCAGCGCAGGTAGGTCCGCACCTGCCGATCCTTCCACAAGGGCTCCATGTTGCCGCGCATTGCCTGGACCAGCCGGATGAAGGGAATGGAGGCCATGATCATGAAGACCGACGCCGCCCATTCCGGGCCTCCCAGATAGACCCCGAAACTGGCATCATAGTTCGAGAACCCGCCCGTCGAGCAGGTGGTCAGCGCATGGATGATCGCGTCCAGCCCGGTCATTCCCAGCAGCATGTAGGTGATCGCGCAGGCCCCGGTCATGAGGACATAGACCACCGTCATCTCGGAGGCGATCTCTCCGGCGCGCGGAAGGACCTTGCCAAGCGTATCGAACCCTTCCGAGCGGAAGAACTGCATGCCGCCGACCTTCATCACCGGCAGGAAGACCATCGCCACCACGACAATTCCGAGACCACCCATCCATTGCAGCAGTGCGCGCCACAGATGCGTGCCCCGGGGCAGGCTGTCCAGTTCGGGAAACACGGTGGTGCCGGTCGTGGTGACGCCCGACATCGCCTCGAAGTAGGCGTCCACGATGCTGGCCTGCGGTTGGCCCAGGATGAAGGGCAGCGCACCGAAAACCGGCAGAACCGCCCACAGCCCCGAGGTCAGCAGGAACGCCTGCTGGATCTTGAGCGAGCGGTAATCGCCCCGCGATGCGACCGCGATCAGGATGCCCGCCACCGTCGTCATCAGCGCGCATTCCAGAAACACCATCCAGTGCGGGTCGTCGTGCCACAGGTCGACCAGCATCGGCAGCAGCATCGCCGTGCCCACGGCAGCGACGATCTTGCCAATCGGATGGGCCACGGGACGCAGGTCGATCATCCCGCCTGATTGCCGTGCCCCCCGCGGCGCGTCAAGCACCCGTGACACCGGGGCGGCCTCGTGGCGCCGATGCCGCCTGCGCCGTCCCAAAGGATCGTGTGCGGACGATCTTGGCTTGTCAGGGGCCGGCGCCCCTTGAACGGGCCGGTCCAGCAGGTTACCTTTTATACAACTAGTCATCGGAGGGCGTGTGTCATGACGCCCAAGCGTCCTGCGGGTGCGGGCGCGTTCCCGAACAAAACGGTCGAGCCGTCGGGCACCCGACAGCCCGAGGAGGGGGTGCTGTATGCGGCCCTCGACTTGGGCACAAATTCGTGCCGGATGCTGATTGCCCGACCGACGGGCAGTCAGTTCCAGGTCATCGACAGCTTCTCCAAGCCGGTTCAGCTTGGGCAGGGGCTGGAAGCTTCGGGACGCCTGTCCCGCAGTTCGATGGCGCGCACCGTGCATGCGCTGCAGGTCTGCAGACGCAAGCTGGATCAGCACAAGGTGAGCAACATGCGCCTTGTGGCAACGGAAGCATGCCGCCGTGCCAGGAACAGCCGCGATTTCATGCGCACGATCCGTCGCGAGACGGGCCTGCCCATCGAGGTCATCGGCGCCGAGGAAGAGGCGCGGCTGGCAGTCATCAGCTGCGCGCCGCTGGTCAGCCACAAGACGGAAACCCTGATGGTCGTCGATATCGGCGGCGGCTCGACCGAACTTGTCTGGATCGATCTGGAGGATGTCGAGCCCAAGGAACGGCCGCGCGCGATCATGCGGCTGTCCGACGGCTTCGGCAATCCGCAGCCGGGTGGGGCGCGGGTCGTGGATTGGATCAGCGTGCCCTTGGGGGTCGCGACGCTGCGGGACCAGTTCGCCGATGTCGAGGACGACCAAGGCCGTTTCGCACTGATGTCCTGGTTCTTCGAGGAAGCGCTGGCGAATTTCACGCCCTATGCCGACGGGTCGCCGGACGAGGGGTTCCAGATCATCGGGACCTCGGGCACGGTCACGACCGTGGCGGCCAGTTTCCTGGGCCTGCGCCGTTATGACCGCACCAAGGTGGACGGTCTGGAAATGACCAGCGACCAGATCGACCGGGTGATTCACAGCTATCTGCAACTGGGGCCGGACGGGCGGCGCGCCGACCCGCGCATCGGGCGCGAGCGTCACGCGCTGATCATGTCAGGGGCCGCGATCCTGCAGACCTTGATGCGCGTCTGGCCCACGAACAAACTGTCGGTGGCCGACCGCGGACTGCGCGAGGGGTTGCTTTATGCCCAGATGGTGCGCGATGGGGTGTTGACGCCGGACGGATTGAACGGAGTGGCATGATGACGAAAGAACCGACCAGCCGGGCCGGCAAGACCAGCGGCCGCGGGGCGCGCGACCTCAAGGTGCGCGTGAAGACGGCCAAGGGACGCAAGATGTCCAGCAAGCTCTGGCTGGAGCGCCAGCTGAACGATCCTTACGTGGCGCGCGCCAAGCGCGAGGGTTTTCGCGGCCGGGCGGCCTTCAAGATTTCGGAACTGGACGACAAGTACCGCTTTCTGGTGCCGGGGGCCCGGGTCGTCGATCTGGGCTGTGCGCCCGGAGGCTGGTGCCAGGTGGCAGTGGCCCGCGTGAACGCCCTTGGGGAGAAGTCAGGCAAGAAGGTCGGCCGCGTTCTGGGCCTGGACCTGCAGGAGGTCGATCCGATTGCCGGGGCCGAAATCCATGTGCTGGATTTTCTCTCGGAAGGTGCCGATGACAAGGTCAAGGAATGGCTGGGCGGCCCTGCCGACGTGGTGATGTCGGACATGGCGGCCGCGTCCTCCGGGCATAAGGGCACTGACCACATCCGCATCGTGGCGCTGGTCGAGGCGGCCGCGCAACTGGCGTTTGATGTGCTGGAGCCGGGGGGAACCTTCGTGGCCAAGGTGCTGGCCGGTGGGGCCGAGACCGAGATGCAGGCCATCCTGAAGCGCAATTTCACCAAGGTCGCCAATGTAAAGCCGCCGGCCAGCCGCAGCGATTCGTCCGAAAAGTTCGTGGTTGCTACCGGCTTTCGCGGACGCGATCTGCCGACGGACGAAAGCGGGGACGAAACCAGTTCCGCCTGACGCCTGGAACGGGGTTAGCGCATCTGCTGGCGATAGGTTTCCGGCGTGCGGCCGGTGGTTGTGACAAAGGCGCGGGTGAAATGGGTCTGGCTGGCATAGCCCAGATCCTGGGCAATGCGCGCACAGGGCTGATCGGTATGGCGCAACAGTTCCGTTGCCCGTTCCAGACGCCATTCGTTCATCAGATCAACGGCGCGCCGGCCTTGTGCCGCAAGGCAGGCGCGATCCAGTTGCGTCAGGGTGGCGCCCAGATCCTGCGCAAGCTCGGCCAATGTCCTGACCGATCCCATTTCCAGGGCGGCCAAGGCTTGGAAGCATTCGACCAGCGACTTTCCCTCGGGGCCGGACGGCTGGGTGGCATCGCGTTCTTGCCCCGGAGCGAGGCGGGACAAGCGCAGCGACAGCAGGTTCAGGTGAAGATTCAGGGCCTTTCGGTCCGGCGACTGCTGCGCCTCGGCCACCAGTTCGTGCAGATTGCCCAGCAGGGCAGGGCCAGCCTGACCCGCACGGCCTGCCATCATCCCCGTCGGCAACGGAGGATCGACATCGGCCACCAGTTCGGGCGCGATCAGCAGCACATGTCCTTCGGCCCTCGGATCGGGACGGGTGGCAAAGGCTGTCCCGGCGGGGATGAAACGTATGTCCTCCGCGCATAATTTCTTGGCCTGTCGGGGAAAATCCAGCCGCATCTGGCCGTCCGTGACCCATAACAGCACATGATCGGGGCGCGTCCGCGGCAAGGAACGGATGCCGTCGCCGCCCCAGGAAAAGGCGCCCAAGGGCATCAGGCGCAGGCTGGCATGCCGTGGCGCAAGGCGGCGCGAGGCTGGCGCAACACGCACGGCCAACGCATCGGGAACTGCCTTTTGCACAATAGCCCCGTCCTGAGTGAGGGTTCGAGGCGGCAAGGCCAAGGCCCGAGGCACTGCATCGGGTATCTGCGCGGCAGTGACATTGATTTCTCCGCCCTGGCCCTTGATGCCGCGGCCTTGTGGCCTGATGCGCGTGGGGGTGAACGGAAATCCCCCCTTCCAGTCAGAGCGTTCCCAGAGCGACATCTGTCCCGTCCCTGTTGTCGAACCTCATGGGCAGATAATCGCCCATGCCGAGAATAACACAAGAACACCGTTGCGGGTTTCGTTGATTTATGCTGGGCGCAATCCGAAGTGGCCCGCCTGCCACACGGTCCAGTCCTTCATCCTGCCCCTGAACCAGATGCGCTGGGACTTGGCATACTGGCGCGAAGCGATGATAGCACGCTCGGTCGCCTCGGGCAGGGTCAGGTGACCATGCAGATGGGCGATCAACTCTGGTGCGCCAATGGCCTTGGCCCATTGCTGCGCAGGGTCCCAAGCTGGCAGCATTGTCCTTGCTTCGTCCAGCGCACCCTTGTCCAGCATCATGTGAAAGCGCCGGGCGATCCGGTCCGCCAGCCAGTCGCGGTCCGTGGTGATCAGCACCCGCTGGCAATCGCGTTCCGCAATCAACGGGGGAGGCGTGTCGGCCTGCCAGTCGGCAATGCCGCGGCCCGTGGCCTGCAGCACCTCCCATGCGCGCTGAACCCGGGCAGGATTGTGCAGGTCGATGCGGCTGCGCGTCCGTTCGTCCAGTTCGGCCACCAGCGCGCCAAGGCCACCCGGTTCGGCCAGTCGTCCATCGGCGGTGGCGCGCAGGGCCGGGGGCGTGGGCGGAATTTCTGCCAGCCCCCGCGTCAGCGCCGTCAGGTAAAGGCCGGTGCCGCCGGCGATGATCAGCCGCTGTCCGGTCAGCGCCGCCACCTCGCGCAGCCATTCGCCGACCGAATAAGGCTGTCCCGCAGGGACATGGCCATAAAGCGCATGGGGCGCAGCCGCCTCGTCCTCGGGTGTCGGTCGGGCGGTCAGGACGTGCCAGCAGGACCAGACCTGCAAGGCATCCGCGTTGACCACCAGCCCCCCTTGTGCCTGCGCCACGGCCAGTGCCAGCGCTGATTTGCCGCTGGCCGTGGGGCCCGCGATCAGCAGGTGGCGCGAAGCATCGATTTGTGTCAGGTCAGGGGCAGTCATGGGCGATCCGGGCGGTTGAACCTGCGCGCCTTTTGCGACATTTAACGGCGCGATGAAAGCGACCGGCCACAGGAGCCCCTTATGACCACCGAGACCCCCAAGCAATATGGCCGCGTGATGCTGAAGATCTCGGGCGAGGCGCTGATGGGCGACCAGGGCTATGGCCTGCATCCCCCCACCGTCGCCCGCATCGCCAACGAGGTCGAGGCCGTCCAGGCCATGGGCGTCGAGGTTTGCATGGTGATCGGCGGGGGCAACATCTTCCGCGGGTTGCAGGGCAGCGCCCAGGGCATGGAGCGGACCACCGCCGACTACATGGGCATGCTGGCCACGGTCATGAACGCACTTGCCATGCAGTCCTCGCTGGAGGCCAAGGGCCTGCATTGCCGCGTGATCAGCGCCATCCGCATGGACGAGGTCTGCGAACCCTATATCCGCCGTCGCGCCATCCGCCATCTGGAGAAGAAGCGCATCGTGATCTTTGCCGCCGGCACCGGCAATCCGTACTTCACCACCGATACGGCAGCCACCCTGCGCGCGTCCGAGATGAACTGCGAGGCGATCTTCAAGGGCACAAAGGTTGACGGGGTTTACGACAAGGATCCGGTCAAGCACGCCGACGCCAAGCGTTACGGCAATGTCAGCTATGACGAGGTGCTGCAGAAACATCTGGGCGTCATGGACGCCTCTGCCATCGCGCTGGCACGCGACAACAAGCTGCCGATCATCGTCTTTTCGCTGGACGCGCCGGGGGGCTTCCGGTCGATCCTGGAAGGGCGCGGGACCTATACGCGCGTTCACAACTGACGACCCCGCCATGACCTTGCGCGACCGCGCCGATGCCATTGTCCACAGCCCGAAAGCACAGTGGTTCATCACGGCCATCATCCTGTTCAACGCCCTGATCCTGGGGCTCGAGACCTCCCGCATGGTCATGGCCACCATCGGCCCGCTGATCCTGTTCCTGGACGCGCTGTGCTTGTCGATCTTCGTGATCGAGATCGCGCTGAAGCTTTATGCGCGGGGCGGGCGGTTCTTTCGCGACGGCTGGAACATCTTCGACCTTGCGGTGGTCGGCATCGCGCTGATGCCGGCCACGCAGGGGCTGTCGGTGCTGCGTGCGCTGAGGATCCTGCGGTTGTTGCGCATCGTTTCGGTCACCCCGCGCCTGCGTCGGGTGGTCGAAGGGTTCCTGTCGGCGTTGCCGGGCATGGCCAGCGTCTTCCTGCTGATGGGAATCATCTTCTATATCTTTGCGGTCATGGCCACCAAGCTGTTCGCGGGCGCGTTTCCGGAATGGTTCGGGGACCTGGGCAATTCGGCCTATTCGCTGTTCCAGATCATGACGCTGGAAAGCTGGTCCATGGGCATCGTCCGCCCGGTGATGGAGGTCTTTCCCCAGGCATGGCTGTTCTTTGTTCCCTTTATCCTGGTTACAACCTTCGCGGTCATGAACCTGGTGGTCGGCCTGATCGTCAATTCGATGCAGGAAGCCCACCAGGAAGAGGAGACCGCGGCCACCGAAGCCTATCGCGACGAGGTGCTGGCGCGTCTGACGGCCATCGAGGAGCGGCTGTCCGCGCAGGAAGGCCGGCAGGCCGACAGGGGCATGCGGCAGAACGGTTAAGCAGGCTGAGGAAAGCGCAGGCAAAGGCTTTGCCAACCTGCGACATTGTGGTTACAAGCGGAAAAAATCCAAAGCAGAGGCAGTTTCGATATGGCTGAGGACATCGAAATCGATATCGACGATCTGGAACGTCGCATGAAGGGCGCCATGGACAGCCTGCGCAGCGAATTCGCCAGCCTGCGGACAGGCCGGGCATCAGCCTCGATGATCGACCCCGTACAGGTCGAGGCATATGGCCAGATGACCCCGATCAACCAGTTGGGCACCGTCAACGTACCCGAACCGCGCATGGTCACCATCAACATCTGGGACAAGGCGATGGTTGGCAAGGTCGAGAAGGCCCTGCGCGAGAGCGGCCTCGGGATTAACCCACAGTTGAACGGCACGATCATCATGCTGCCGATCCCTGAACTGAACGAAGAGCGTCGGCGCGAGTTGACCAAGGTTGCCGCACAATACGCGGAAAGCGCGCGCGTCGCGATCCGCAATGTGCGCCGTGACGGCATGGACCAGGTCAAGAAGGGCAAGACAAACGGAATGCCGGAAGACGACCAGAAGTTCTGGGAAGGCGAAATCCAGACCCTGACGGACCGCATGACCGCGTCCGTGGACGAGGCGCTGACGGCCAAGCAGGCCGAAATCATGCAGGTCTAAGCACATCATGGCATTGGCACAGGGCGCAGCGGTGGCCGGGAACTCGACGCGTCCCCGCCATGTCGCCATCATCATGGACGGCAACGGGCGGTGGGCCACCGATCGCGGATGGCCGCGCCTTGTCGGTCACCGGCGCGGCGCCGAGCGCGTCAAGCAGATCGTGCGCGCCTGCCCCGACCTGGGCGTGGACTGGCTGACGATCTATGCCTTCTCGACCGAGAACTGGAAGCGCTCGACCGAGGAAGTCTTGGGGCTGATGAAGATCTTCCGCCTTTACATCCAGCGCGAGGCCGACGGCATGGCCGCCGAGGGCGTGCGCCTGCGTTTCATCGGCGGGCGCGACCGGCTGGACCGCAAGCTGCAGGACCTCATGGCCTCGATCGAGGCGCGTACGGCCGGCAACACGCGGCTGAACCTGACAGTGGCCATCAACTATGGCGGGCGGGACGAGCTGCTGCGCGCATCGACCCGGCTGGCCCAGAAGATTGCCGGGGGGCAACTGGAAAAGCCCACGCAGGCCGATCTGGAGGCTTGTCTCGATACGGCCGGCCACCCCGACCCCGACCTGGTGCTGCGCACCTCGGGCGAGACGCGGACCTCGAACTTCCTGCCGTGGCAGGCCGCCTATTCCGAATATGAATTCACGCCCACCCTGTGGCCCGATTTTACCCCCGATCACCTGGCGCGCGTGCTTGACCGTTTCGGCCTGCGCGAGCGTCGCTTCGGGGGCGCATGACGGTCGAGCGTATCAGGCGCGCTCCTGGCCCCGGCAAATGGGGCGACCTGTCGCGGCGGGTCGCCTCCACACTGGTGCTGATCGCGATCGGCGTGCTGCTGGCCGTGGCGCAGGGCCCCTGGTTGCGCCTGGGGATGGCCGTCATCTCGGCCATCACCTTCTGGGAGCTGGCGGCAATGACCGGCTGGCGCCGTCCTGCGCGTCACGTGACCCTGTTCGGCCGCAGCCGACCCATTGCGCTGGCCGCGATCGCGGGCGTGTCGCAGGCCGTTGCGCTGACGGGATTGCCGATGGCCTGGCTGGCGCTGCTGCTGCCCATCGTTCTGGGGTTGCCCGGCGCGGCGCGGCGCGACCGCCTTACCTATGCGATCTTCGGGGTGGCGATCCTGCTGGTCGCCTATGGGCTGGTGGGGTTCCGGGAAAACTATGGCCTCAGCTTCGTGCTGTGGCTGATGGGAGTCATCATCATCTCGGATACGGCCGGATATTTCTTTGGGCGAATGCTGGGCGGCCCCAAGTTCTGGCCGGCGCTCAGCCCCAAGAAGACCTGGTCGGGCACCATTGCCGGCTGGATCGGCGCAGGCCTTCTGGGCACCGGCCTGTGGATGGCGGGGGGCGGGGACGTGACCCTGATCTGGATCTCGCCGCTGGTCTGCTTTGCGGGACAGATGGGCGACATGGCCGAAAGCTGGCTGAAGCGGCGGGCCGGGGTCAAGGACAGTTCGAACCTGATCCCGGGGCATGGCGGCTTCATGGATCGATTTGACGCAGTGACGGGCGCGGTTCTGGCGACCATGGTGATTGGCCTGCTGACACGCCTGCCCGTGGTGAACTGAGCGATGCGACGTATCTCGATCTTTGGGGCGACCGGCTCGGTCGGCGCGAATGGCGTCGACCTGATCCGTCGCGCCGGCGGGGCCGAAGCCTTTCACGTCGTGGCCCTGACCGGCGGCAGGAACATTGCACGACTGGCCCGGATGGCACGCGATCTGCGCGCCGAAATTGCCGTGACGGTCCATGATGACCTGCTGGATGATTTGCGCGATGCCTTAGACGGCAGCGATGTCGAGGTCGCGGCGGGCGAGGTTGCCTTGATCGAGGCCGCGGGCCGGCCCGCCGACTGGATCCTGTCGGCAATTGTCGGGGCGGCCGGGCTGGCGCCGGGGCTGACTGCCTTGGCGCAGGGAACGGTTCTGGCACTTGCCAACAAGGAGTCGCTGGTTTGTGCCGGCGATCTGCTGCGCCGGACCGGACAAGGGGCCGGTGCAACAATCCTGCCTGTCGACAGCGAACATTCCGCGATTTTTCAGGCTCTTGGCTCGGAACACCTCGACAGCGTCAAGGATGTGACGATCACGGCATCGGGGGGCGCTTTTCGCGATTGGCCGCTGGAACGTCTGGCCGCGGCAACCGTGGCCGAGGCGTCGACCCACCCAAATTGGGCAATGGGTCAGCGCATCACCATCGACAGTGCCTCCATGTTCAACAAGGCCATGGAGGTCATTGAGGCCAAAGAATTTTTTGGCTTGGGTGCCGACCGCATCAAGGTGTTGGTTCACCCGGAATCAATCATTCACGCCATGGTCACCCACCATGACGGGGGCAGCATTGCCCATCTGGGCGCGCCGGACATGCGCCATGCCATCGGCTATGCGCTGAACTGGCCGGAACGTCGTCCGCTGCCTGTTGCTGCGCTGGATCTTGCGGCCCTTGGCACCCTGACCTTCCGGGCGCCGGACGAGTTGCGGTGGCCCGCCCTGCGCCTTGCGCGCGAGGTGATGGCCGCGGGGGGCGCGGCGGGCGCCGTCTTCAACGCGGCCAAGGAACAGGCCCTGGACGATTTCATCGCCGGCCGCATCCGCTTTATCGACATGGCGCCCCGGGTCGAGACCACCTTGGCCGACCTTTCGGCCGAAAGCGGCTTTTCCGCCGATCCCGACACCCTGGACTGCGTCCTACACTGGGACGCGCTTGCCCGCAGAAAGGCTGCCGCATGATCGAGATCCTTGCCCAGACGGCATCGGCACTCTGGACATTGGTGGCCTTCGTGACGGCCTTGGCTGTCATTGTCACTGTGCATGAATATGGCCATTACATCGTCGGCCGCTGGTCAGGCATCCGGGCCGAGGTTTTCTCGGTGGGCTTTGGCCCGCGGCTGTTCGCGCGTCGCGACCGGCGCGGGACCGTGTGGCAGGTCGCTGCCATTCCACTGGGAGGCTATGTCAAGTTCCTGGGCGATGACAACGTCGCCAGTGCGGGCCCGGGCCGGATGGTTGATCCGGCCTTGCGGCGGCAGACCCTGCAAGGGGCGCCGCTCTGGGCGCGTTTTGCCACGCTGCTGGCTGGTCCGGTTTTCAACTTTGTCCTGTCGATCCTTGTCTTTGGAGGCTTTGCCCTGGTTCAAGGGTTGCCTTCGCAGGAGGTCCGGGTGGGGCAGGTGGCCGAGGCCCCTCCGGGCATCGTGAACGAGTTGCAGCCCGGCGACCGCATCTTGGCCGTGGGTGATGTCGAGGTGGAAAGCTGGGCCGATCTGGGCCGGGCGGCCGATGACCTGCCACCGGCGACGCAGCATCCTTGGCGCATCGAGCGCGAGGGCCAGACCCTGACCGTGGCCGGCCCCGATCCGATGCCGGCGCGCATATCCGGCGTGGCACCCCGCAGTGCCGCAGCCGAGGCCGGCTTGCGTGCGGGTGACGTGGTGCAGGCCATCGACGGGGCCGACGTCGCGCGCTTCACCCAGATGCGCGAAGCCGTCGAGGCCGCCAAGGGCGAGCCTCTGGATCTGCGCATCTGGCGACCGGGTGCGGGCGAAAGGGACGTCACCTTGCGGCCCAAGCTGTCGGACCTGCCCGCGACCGGGGGCGGGTTCGAGCAGCGCTGGCTGATCGGCGTGACCGGCGGGGACAGTTTCTTTTCGCCCGAAACACGTCGCGCGGGACCCGTGGAGGCCCTGGTTCTGGGGGTCGGACAAACCTGGGGGATCATCACCTCGTCGCTGTCGGGAATGTGGGCGATGATCTCGGGACAGATCGGCACCTGCAACCTGGGCGGCGCCATCAGCATCGCCGAAAGCACGGGACAGGCGGCCAGCGCGGGGGGCGCGAACTTTCTGTGGTGGATCGCCGTTTTGTCGGCGGCCATCGGGTTTCTGAACCTGCTTCCGATCCCGGTTCTGGATGGCGGACACCTGATGTTCTATACCTACGAGGCCCTGCGCGGGCGGCCGCCTTCGGACCGCGCCCTGAACCTGCTGACGACGGTCGGCATGGCCGCCGTTCTGGGCCTGATGATTTTCGGCCTGACCAACGATCTTTTCTGCCCCTGAAGTCGATGCGCTTTTGACAGCCCCCGCCGGAAGGCGCTACAGACCTTAAGCAAAACGACAGGCCCGAAGAGGGCGCACAAGGCTGAACGAGAGGGGCTTCGATGACACGGAAACTGGGCAAGGGCGCAGTGGCGCTGATGGCGGCCTTGGCGATCACGGTTCCCGTGGGCCTGATTCCCGCACCGGCCGCCGCGCTGGTCTTCAACGACATCCGGGTCGAGGGGAACAGCCAGATCGAGACGGGAACCGTTCTGTCCTATCTGAACCTGCCGCGCGGCCAGGATGTCAGCCCCGGCGAGGTCAACGACGCGCTGCAGCGCTTGCAGAATTCCGGGCTGTTCGAGACGGTCGAACTGATCCCGCAGGGGGGGCAACTGGTCGTGCGGGTCAGCGAATACCCGACAGTCAACCAGATCAGCTTCGAGGGCAACCGCCGCCTGAACGACGCCCGCCTGTCCGAGATCGTGCGCAGCCAGTCACGTCGCGTGTACCAGCCCAGCCAGGCCCTTCAGGACGCGCAGGCGATTGCCCAAACCTATGCTGCCGAGGGGCGTCTGGCGGCCCGCGTCGATCCCCGCATCATCCGCCGCAGCGGCAACCGCGTCGATCTGGTCTTCGAGATCCGCGAAGGCGCCGTGACCGAGATCGAGCGCATCGGCTTTACCGGCAACCGCGCCTTTTCGGACCGCCGGTTGCGCAACGTCCTGCAGACCAAGCAGGCGGGCCTGTT
>NZ_JBKGUN010000018.1:0-4430 GCF_046462195.1 Paracoccus sp. (in: a-proteobacteria)
CGCGCGAGCGGCCATAACGGTTGATCCAGATCGTGCCCGCCCGGACCCGCCGCATGGCGCGCATGGCCCGCGACAGGTCGCGTGTAAAGATCCCCGCGCAAAGACCATAGGTCGGATGATCCGACAAGGCCAGCGCCTGGTCCTCATCATTGAAGCCCTGCAGCGTCAGCACAGGGCCGAAGATCTCCTGCAGGATCGCAGGGCTGTCCGGGGAAACATCGGTGAGCAGAGTGGGGCGGAGAAGTATCAGATCCGAGTCGTCGCGCTGGTGGCGGAGGCCTGCTTCAAGATCGTATGAATCCGGCTCTTTGATGCCGGCGGAACACGGCATCATGGAACGATTCTAAGTAGGGATCGCCAGCACGAAACCTTGGGGCCGGCTGGCGGTGGTTCTGCCGCACTATGACATGCGCGTCGACATCATGGTCATCCATGCCGAAAGGTTTACTTGTCTGCCAAGGTGTGACTGCTCGTCTACCTTCGTCGCGATTGCATCAACGGAAGGGGGGCGGATCTGCAGTTGCTGTTAGATCGGGGCAATGAGTGCGCCTCGCGCCAAATCCCAGAACCGTTCAGCAATGTCGCTCATGCGCGCACGAGGACGGAACAAGGCAATGTTGACTTCGATATCACACTCTCTCGGCCCGCCAGACGTCAGTCGCCCAATCGGTCCCAGTTCGTCTCGTGCAAGGCTTTGCGGGATCCAGGCCACACCCTTGCCTTCGACGGCGAGCGCCTTCAACACCATGGCCAGGTGCGAGCTTAGAACTGGCGTCAGGTGCAGGTTATCGACCTGGGTGAGCAAGGCCGCCGACAGGATCCGGCCCATGCCCGAAGTGTGCTCGAAGGCTAGATACGGAACTCGATCCTTGTCCGTGCCGGGCAAGCTGTGCAGCGGCTGTCCATTAGCGTCCCTGCCGACGACCGGGATCAGCCGGTCACGCGCCAGCACAATGTGATCAAACACACCCGCCGGAAGGGCGATTGAGCTACCCGGATGATAGTGGCACAGCAGGAACTGTGCGCCTCCTGCCAGCATGATCTTTTCACAATGGTTCATGTTGTCCGACAGCAGCCGCATGGGCTGTGTTGAGGCCAAAGCACCTAAGCCGTGGATCCAAGCGGGGAAGAAGTTGAACGATAGAGCATGCGTGGCTGTGAATGTCAGCGTCGCCGTAGCGGCTTGGACTTGCTCGAGATCGTGCCGAACGCGTTCAAGGCGCCCTGTCACATCCACGGCGGCTTCCAACATGATGCGGCCAGCAGGTGTCAAAGCGATGCGGTGACTGCAGCGGTCGATCAACGCGGTGCCGCACCACTCTTCCAGCGACCGGATGCGCCGACCAAAGGCAGGTTGGGTGATGTTGCGCCGCTCGGCGGCGCGGGAGAAGTTCAGTGTCTCCGACAGAACCCGCAGGTCCTTCAGCCAGTTCATGTCCATTCCATACCGCCGTGCCACTACAGCATAACTGTATGTAGCAAGGCAGCAGCTTCTCAACGATCAAACAGACTGAAAACCGACTGCCTATGCCGAAACGGCACCATCATGTGCCCGATTGGCATTAGCCGCGTGATGCCCAAACAGGTAGAAACACTAGCAGTGTATCAGCAGGAGGGGCATCACGATGCGCATCATTGACATCCGCGAGGTGACCAAACCGATCGCGTCGCCAATCCGCAACGCTTATATCGACTTCAGCAAGATGACGACCAGCCTTGTGGCGGTTGTTACAGACGTGGTGCGCGACGGACGGCGCGTTGTCGGCTATGGCTTCAACTCAAACGGGCGCTATGGCCAAGGGGGCTTGATCCGAGAGCGCTTTCGAGACCGCATACTTGAGGCCGCACCGAATAGTCTGCTGAATGATACCGGCAGTAACTTTGACCCGCACCGTATCTGGGCCGCGATGATGGGCAACGAGAAGCCCGGCGGTCATGGCGAGCGGTCAGTTGCGGTTGGTACGATCGACATGGCGCTCTGGGACGCGGTGGCGAAGATCGAAGAGAAACCGCTGTTTCGTCATCTGGCCGACCTGCACGGTCGTGACGCAGATCCCCGCGTCTTCGTGTACGCCGCCGGGGGCTATTACTATCCAGGCAAAGACAATAGCGCGCTGCGGGCCGAGATGCGCAGCTATCTCGATCGCGGCTACAACGTCGTGAAGATGAAGATCGGCGGCGCCACATTGGAAGAGGATCGTAACAGGATCGAGGCGGTGCTGGACGAGATCGGGTCGGAGGCGCAACTGGCCGTCGATGCCAATGGCCGCTTCGATTTGGAGACGGGGATTGCTTATGCCAAGATGCTGCGGGACTATCCGCTGTTCTGGTATGAAGAGATCGGCGACCCGCTTGATTACGCCCTTCAGGCCGCGATGTCCGAGTTCTACGACGCACCCATGGCCACGGGAGAGAACCTCTTTTCGCATCAAGATGCTCGGAACCTGCTGCGCTATGGCGGCATGCGTCCGGACCGCGACTTCCTGCAGTTCGACTGTGCGCTGTCTTATGGGCTCGTTGAATACCTGCGCACGCTGGAGGTGCTGCGTCAGTTCGGCTGGTCCCCCACACGCTGCATTCCGCACGGTGGCCACCAGATGTCGCTGAACATTGCAGCCGGCCTGGGGCTTGGCGGAAATGAGAGCTATCCTGATCTCTTCCAGCCATATGGCGGCTTTCCTGACGGTGTGAAAGTCGAGGACGGTCACATCACCATGCCGGACCTGCCGGGGATCGGCTTTGAAGGCAAGTCAGACTTGGCCCAAGTCATGCGAGACCTTGCAGAATGACCGGCCGTAGCGCGCTTTTGGACAGTGACGCGCCTGTATCGTAACGACCTGAAGGATGAGCAGAACACTCCCTTCAGCCGGCTCTTGTGCCATGTGTCCAGACAGGATCAGGGGGATGAATTCACGAAGGAAGTGTCGACCATTGACGTCGGCTCATCTGGCAGGTCTTGCAGCTCTGCGGAGCGGCGGTGGAGGTGACGTCGTGTTTCGCAGGAAGTTGCTGCTCAATAGCTCCCTGCGCTTATGCAGGCGCACCAAGGTTGCTGGGTTGAGAGAGCGGCCTGCACCGCGGACCAGCAGGAACTTTGGAAACAGGCGGATCTGGGCCATGAGGTGCGGCTGACCGCAACAAAGTCTTCAAGCCTTTCGTAAAGAACCAGAAGAACAGCGAGGCGGACGCGGAAGCGAGAAGGTGGCTGGCGGTCCCTTGATGAGGCAAAGATCGCCAGCCGCAAGCGCGGTTAGCCTTGCCGGATCTCAATCCAGCCGGATCATATAGCTGAGATCCTGAGTCAGATAGAGACTCAGACGCCGCTCGATGATCCGACCCAAGATATCGGAAGCCTTTCGTTCCACGCGCAGGAGTGGCGTACCTTGCGGTACATCCAGATCGATGGCGTCCTGAGCCGACGCAGCGCGTGCCGTTATCGCCTCATCTGCGTGCAGGATGATGCAGCCATAGGCCTGCTGATAAAGGACATAAAGCGCACTGGGTAGTGGGCTACGGCGCTCGATGCCTGCAAAAAGTTCGGCAGATATCACGGAGGTCTCTACTACGGCAGGCTTGCTGAGAAGCTTGCGAAGCCGCCTGATCTCGATCACCGTATCCGGGCCGCCGCACAGCGTCTCTCGCTCGGTAGCGGTTGCCGCCCGCTGCAAGATGCGTTCATCGATCACTTCGGGCTGGACGACATGCCCATCCGCTGGCCGTAGGCGGAAGAAGTTGAACAACGATGATTCGGGAGTCCGCGCAGTCACAAAAGTGCCGCGCCCTTGTTCCCGACGAACGATGCCGTGTTGTTCAAGCACCATCAGCGCTTTGCGCGCCGTCCCCTGTGACACGCCCGTTTCGGCGGCGAGCTGCGTTTCGCTTGGAAGAATGCCACCGGGCAGCAACTCCCCTGCAGCGATGCGAGCAACGACTGTGTCAATGACAGTTTGGTAGAGGGGTGCGGCCATGAGGGTTCCTTTTGCACATCAATAAAGATAACACCAGCGCCGCCTCGGCAGCAATCATGTAAACTAAGTCTTGTATAAGACAACTTATACACGTTATAGAAGCTCCAGAGCTCTTAATCATCTGCGTAAGGGAGGGGCCATTGAGCATTCCACAACTTCTTGTCCACGATCATGAGGACAATGTCGGCGTCGTCGTCGTCGAGGATCTGGCCGCCGGCACTGAAATGCTGTGTGTCGTCACCGCCGACAATTCTGATTTCCGCCTCACCGCAAAATCGGACATTCCCATTGGGCACAAGGTCGCGCTTAAGCCTCTGAAGGCGGGCGACACGGTCATCAAATACGGCGAGGACATCGGCAAGATGGTCGGCGATGCCGAGGTTGGCGACCATGTTCACACCCAGAACTGCAAAACGAAAAGGTGGTAAGCCATGGCGCTTGATTTCAGCACTGCGACTGTGA
>NZ_JBKGUN010000019.1:0-34977 GCF_046462195.1 Paracoccus sp. (in: a-proteobacteria)
GGCGGCGAGCCTCCGCAGCTCATAGTGGAGGATTCCGCCCGCGCGGAAATATTCGAGCTCGTTGTAGGTGTCGATGCGGCAGCGGGCGGTGAAGGCGAACTCGCGGCCATCGTCCTTGCGCACCTGCACTTCGACATCCTGCCGCGGCTTCAATTCACCGATGCGGGTGATGGTATATTTTTCGCGGCCGTCGAGCCCGAGGCTTTCGGCGGTGTCGCCTGCATTGAACTGCAGTGGGAGCACGCCCATTCCGACCAGGTTCGAGCGGTGGATACGCTCGAAGCTTTCGGCGATGACCGCCTTGACGCCCAGCAGGTTCGTGCCCTTGGCCGCCCAGTCCCGGCTGGAGCCCGCACCATACTCGATGCCGCCGATGACGACCAGGGCCGTCCCCTGTTCGGCATAGGACATCGCCGCGTCATAGATCGCCGACTGGTTGCCGCCGGCGTCCTTGGAATAGCCGCCCTCGACCCCGTCCAGCATCTCGTTCTTGATGCGAATGTTGGCAAAGGTGCCGCGCATCATGATCTCGTGGTTGCCGCGGCGCGAACCGTAACTGTTGAAATCGCGCGGTGCCACCTGACGCTCGGTCAGGTACTGACCCGCGGGAGTGGTCGGCTTGAACGACCCTGCGGGCGAGATGTGATCCGTCGTGATCATGTCGCCCAGGAGCGCCAGGACGCGGGCGCCCTTGACGTCGCTGATCGTGCCCGGCTGCTGCGACATGCCCTGGAAGTAAGGCGGGTTCTGGATATAGGTCGAGGAGGCCGGCCAGTCATAGGTCTCGCTGTCGGTGATCTCGACACCCTGCCAACGCTCGTCTCCCTTGAAGACGTCGGCGTATTTGGCCTGGAACATCTCGCGCGTGACGATGCGGTCGACAAGGTCCGACACTTCCTTGGAGGTCGGCCAGATGTCCTTGAGGAACACCGGCTTACCTTCGGGCGTATGGGCCAATGGCTCGGTGGTCAGGTCGATGTTCATGTCACCCGCCAGCGCATAGGCCACCACCAGCGGGGGCGAGGCCAGGTAATTCGCGCGCACGTCGGGCGAGATGCGCCCTTCGAAGTTGCGGTTGCCCGACAGGACGGACACGGCCACCAGGTCGTTGTCGTTGATCGCCTGCGAGATCTCGGGCTGCAAGGGGCCCGAGTTGCCGATGCAGGTGGTGCAGCCAAAGCCCACAAGGTTGAAGCCCAGGGCGTCCAGGTCCTCCTGGAGGCCGGCGGCCTTCAGGTATTCCTCGACCACCTGCGAACCGGGCGCCAGCGAGGTCTTGACCCAAGGCTTGCGGGTCAGGCCTAGAGCACGGGCCTTGCGCGCCACGAGACCCGCTGCCATCAGCACGTAAGGGTTCGAGGTGTTGGTGCAGGAGGTGATCGAAGCAATCACCACCGAACCGTCACGCAGCCTGTAATCTTCGCCCTCGACAGCGGCGCTGTTCAGATGGCCATGGTCGCCGCCCGGGATTTCGGCACGGTCGGGAGAGGGCGAGCCCGCTTCGGCCGTCATCTTGGCCTTTTCGGCGGCAGGCACGCTGGCGGCAGGGCGCACGCCCTTGATGTATTCGCCAAAGGCACGGGCCGAGTCGGTCAGCGGCACGTGATCCTGCGGGCGCTTGGGACCCGAGATCGCGGGCACCACGGTGCTCTGGTCCAGTTCCAGCGTCGAGGAATAGACCGGCGCGTAATCCGCCGTCCGCCAGAAGCCGTTTTCCTTGGCATAGGCTTCGACCAAGGCGATGCGGTCCTCTTCGCGGCCGGTCTGGCGCAGATAGCGCAGGGTCTCGTCATCGATCGGGAAGAAGCCGCAGGTCGCGCCATATTCCGGCGCCATGTTGGCGATCGTGGCGCGGTCGGCCAGCGGCATGTTGTCCAGGCCTTCGCCATAGAACTCGACGAACTTGCCCACGACGCCATGCTTGCGCAGCATCTGCACGACCTTCAGCACGAGGTCGGTGGCGGTCACGCCCTCGGTCAGCGCGCCGGTGATCTTAAAGCCCACGACCTCCGGGATCAGCATCGAGATCGGCTGGCCCAGCATCGCGGCCTCGGCCTCGATCCCGCCCACGCCCCAGCCCAGCACGGCCAGGCCGTTGACCATGGTCGTGTGGCTGTCCGTGCCGACCAGCGTGTCGGGATAGGCGACAGTCTTGCCCGACTGGTCGGTGTCGGTCCAGACGGTCTGGGCCAGGTATTCCAGGTTCACCTGGTGGCAGATGCCGGTGCCGGGCGGCACCACGCGGAAGTTGTTGAACGCCTTCTGACCCCATTTCAGGAACGTGTAACGCTCCATGTTGCGCTCGTACTCCAGCTCGACATTGCGCTGAAAGGCGCGGGGGGTGCCGAATTCGTCGATCATGACCGAATGGTCGATGACCAGGTCCACCGGGTTCAGCGGGTTGATCTTTTGCGGATCGCCACCCAGCGCCTTGATGCCGTCTCGCATCGCGGCCAGGTCGACCACGGCCGGAACGCCGGTAAAATCCTGCATCAGCACGCGGGCCGGACGATAGGCGATCTCGCGCGGGTTCTTGCCGCCCAGCGTCGCCCACTCGGCAAAGGCCTTGATGTCGTCCAGCGACACCGTGTGGCCGTCATCCTCGAAGCGCAGCATGTTTTCCAGCACGACCTTCAGCGCGGCCGGCAGTTTTGAGAAGTCGCCAAGCCCTGCCTCGGTGGCGGCGGCGATGGAGTAATAGTCGACCTCCTGACCGCCGGCGCTCAGCGTCCGGCGCGTCTTGGCGGTGTCGGTTCCTGTCTGGATGGGCATCAGGGCCTCCCTGTCTGCAACTGTGGATGGGTCGGACATGCGTGCCCCTGCTTTGCCCCATCGGGGGCAGCATCGCAAGGGCGCCGCATCAGATTGTATGCAATCGCATACCATGACGCGCCGGAAAGCTCAAGCCTGTTGCCGCACAGGCACGTGCGCTTTCGGGTGGCAGGGTTGACGAAGCGTTGATTTGGCCTTGCCCGGCCGGGGCGGGTAACACCATGCAGGTGAGACATGACGGGGAACAAAGCATGGCGGTCTGGCCAGGTCCGGGGCTGAACAGGGCGGGACGCTTCTGCATGCCCCCCGGAGGAGCGATCCGGACTGCCGGGCACGGTTCCTGCAGAACCGGGGACTTGCACCGTGCCGCGGTGGCGGTTCTGGCTGCCACGTGGCTGGCGGTTGCGCCGGTGGATGCCCATGCGCAGGATTTTCCCGGAGCCGATGCGCCGGGGGGCCTGGTGGACATGTCCGGTTCAGGACCTGCCGATCCCGGTGCCGATATATTCGCTGGCGATGCCGCGCCCGACACAGCCGGGGCGCCCGTCATTCCGGCCCCCGAGGATGCCGGCCGCATGGCTCCCTCGGCTTCGAGCCTTGTCGAATCAGGCGGCATCGGCAGCTTTCCCTTGCTGGATGTCGCCCCGCCAATCACGCCGGATCTTGCCCTGAACATCATTCCCGTCGTGGTCGAACTGTTCACGTCACAGGGATGTTCATCCTGCCCGCCGGCAGACGGGATGCTGACCATGCTGACAGGCCAGGCCGATATCCTCCCCTTGTCCTATCATGTCGATTACTGGGATTATCTTGGTTGGGCCGACAGCTTTGCCCGGCCCGAATTCACCGAACGCCAAGGCGCCTATGCCCATGCCGTCGGGGAACGGTCGGTCTACACGCCTCAGATGATCGTGGACGGGCAGGAAACGGCGGTGGCACCCGGACCCGCGCAGTTGATGGGTCTGATCGACGCCCGCCGCTATGCCCCTGCCTTGATCAGCGTGCAGCGCGACCGGACCGAACAGGGTGAAACGATCGAGTTGCAGCCCCTTTCCGATCTGGGAGGGCAGGTCGAGATCGTGCTGGTTCGCTATGTTCCCGAACGGCAGGTGGAGTTGAGTGCGGGCGAGAACCGCGGCAAGACCGTGACATACAGCAATGTGGTCCTGTCGCTGGATCGGCTGTCCCAATGGGACGGGCACAACGCCCTGCGGCTGAACGTCCGGGGAGAGCACGTCGAAAACGCGAGCTTTCCGGACGATACCCGCCATGCACTGCTGGTTCAGAAGATGCTGGGAAAAAAGCAGTTGCCGGGGTCGATCCTGGCTGCCATCCGGCTGGACTGAACCGCCTCTGGACTCTTGCACGTCGTGCAGGTTGCGGTCATGTGGCAGGCATGGGGAACCTTGTCATAGAACTCTCGGGGACCGAGCAGGGCGCGCGGCTGGCCTCCATCCTGGCCATCACCGCAGCCTTTCTGCATGCCGTCTTCGGGGCGCTCCAAAAGGGCCGTCACGATCCGTGGATCAGCCGGGCGGCGATCGACCTCAGCTATGGGCTGATGGCCCTGCCGGTGGCGCTGTTCCTGGTGCCATGGCCCGACAAGGGACTGTGGCCGGTGTTGCTGGGGGCAATGCTGATCCATGTCGCCTACAAGGTGGCGCAGGCGCTGACCTATCAGCGCGGCGCTTATACCGTCGTTTATCCCGTCGTGCGCGGCAGCGCCCCGTTGTTCGCCGTCCTGGCCGCGATGCTGGTCTTTGACGAACGGTTCAACAGCATCCAGTGGGCGGGGCTGGCGCTGCTGGTGGGCAGCATCTTTGGCTTGGCGGCGAATAGCCTGCGGAAGCTGGAGGTCGGACGCGACACGCTGGTGCCTGCACTGGCTTGGGCGAGCATTACGGGCGCATTGGTCGCGATCTATACGACCTATGACGCCTGGGGCATCCGGCTGGCCGCCGATCCCTTCACTTTTCTGGCATGGTTCTTCGTGCTTGACGGCATCTTCATGCCGTTGTGGTCCCTGCGCCGTCTTGTGACCCTTCCCCGGACCGAGATCCTGCCCTTGGCCACACGTGGCGTGATAGGGGCATTGGTGGCCTTTGCCAGCTTCGGCTCGGTCATGCTGGCCACGCGTCTGGACGAGGTGGGTCGGGCGGCAGTCCTGAGGGAAACCTCGACCGTGTTTGCCGCCCTTGTGGGCTGGGTGATCCTGGGCGAAAAGGTGGGGGCGCGGCGCGTCGTGCTGATGGCATTGATCGCAGCCGGTGCGGTGATCGTGGAATTCGCCGCCTGAAGGGTGGCAACGGAAAAGGCAGAGGCATGGAAAACACCAAACCCTGGGTCAAGCCGGCGCTGGAATTCGGACCGCTGATCCTGTTCTTCGCGGTCTTCATGCTTTATCGCGGGCAGGATGTCGTCCTGTGGGGGCAGACCTACAGCGGCTTCATCCTGGCGACGCTGGCATTCATTCCCGCGCAGATCATCAGCACCCTGATCCAGTGGCGGCTGTCGGGCAAGCTGGCGCCGATGCAGGTGGCGACGCTGGTCCTGGTCATCGTCTTCGGGGGGATGTCGGTCTGGCTGAACGACCCGCGCTTCTTCAAGCTGAAGCCGACGCTGATCTATCTCCTGTTCGCGGGCATTCTGGGCACCGGCCTGGCGCTGCGCCGCAACTGGCTGGGCGCGGTGCTGTCGGAAACACTGCCGCTGGATGCGGAAGGCTGGCGCAAGCTGACGCTTCGCATGGTGGTGTTCTTTGTTCTGCTGGCCGTCGCGAACGAGATGGTCTGGCGCAACCTGTCCGACACCACCTGGGTTTACTTCAAGACATTTGGCCTGCCGGTCCTGTTGTTCGCATTCCTGCTGGGCAATGCGGGCCTTTATCGTGCCCATGCGCTGCCTGAAAAGGAAAACGGCGACGATCTGCGCTGACGGCTTCAAGTCCGCAAAACCCCCAGCGCCTGCGGTCGGGCCAGCAAACGTGACCACCGCGGCTGCGTCCGCTGAGGCAGGTGATGGCGCAAAAGCCCCAAGGGCAGCGCCCAGGGATAGCATAGCGCAGCGCGGTAGAAATCGAACAATCCTGCCCGAAGATAGGGCGTCCAGTGCGACAACAGGCGTGCACGGCGGTCGGTCGGAAAGCCCAGATCCGCCAGTGCGTCCAGCGTCGCCCCGTCATCGATCTGCATGTCGGCCCAATTGCTGCGCTGCCGTTCCAGCCCCAGACCGAGCGCGCGGCGGCGGCCTTGCGCCAGCCATTGTTCCAGAACGAAATCGAACAGGTCGTTCTCGCGTGCGGTGATGTTCAGGACCTCGGCTCCCTGGGCGCCGGGGCGGTCCAGTGCAGCTGCTGCCTGACACCGGAACTCGGCCGCATTCAGCAGAACGACCCGGCCCACTGCGCCGGGCAGGGCGGTGGCCATGACCTGCAGGGCGACCCGCCCGCCCAGGGAATGACCGATCAGTCCCACCGGTCGGCCTGCCTGTTGCGACAGGTCCGACACCAGCCTTCCAAGGGCGGCACCGACCGAACCGGCACGATCATAGGCGGCGCCGAGGCGTCCACGCGCTTCCCACCCGTAAGCGATCGCCAGCCCTTCGCCGGGCGTTCCCGTAAAGCCCAACGCCCGTGGCCAAGAGGCGACATGGGGCAGATCCACCGGGGACAGGATGTCGCCATGCGGGCAGTGCAGGGGGTGGCGGGGTGAATAACGGTACCCGTGCAGCATCACCACGATGGGAGCCCCGTGTGGCAGGCGGGCAGCCTTGCGCAGCAGGGGTTGCGGAACCACTTCGTCAGCGTTGACCTGCACGACCGCCATTCTGCACCCTTGTCGCCGCCCCGTCAGGGGCGTGCCTAGTCCAAGGGTGCAACAGCAGAATGAAGAACCTGTTAAGGCAACGTGACATGGCAACACGTTCCCAACAGACAGCCTGCGCCGGTCCTTTATCTGCACCGGTTTCGACAATGTTGGACAATGGCCGCCGCCCTGCCGGTGGATGACCGTTTGATCCTCGGGACAGGGCGCGGTCAAGGCCTCGTCCGGTCTCCCCTTCAGCCATGCTTCATACGCTTCGGGACAAACGGATGGCAGGCATCCATTCCGATGGACCGCTCATGCAAGGGGATCTGGGCATGTTGTGATTATCGAACCGGTCAGCAGCGAGTACCGCGTTTCGCTCTGAAGGGCATCATGTGTGGCCAGATGCAAAAGGAGAACGGGCAGTTGCCTTCAAACCTGCCTCCGGAGCAGACTTGAAGCCCTTGGCCCCAGAGCGCTGCCGGCACGATCAAGCAGCGGCGCAGCTGGAAGACTCCGCTCAGGTATTCCACACAGGCGGCCAGTCGTTGCGAGTGTTACTGATGCCTAGCGTCATTGGCTGGCCGCGCCATGCCGACACCTGCAGCATCGCGAACCCCAGCGGTTGCTTCAAGAATATGGGCCGTTCCGGGCAGCCGCTTGATCGGGCATGACCCTTTAGAGGGATGGCCGTCTGTGGTCGGGCCTTGCCTGAATAATCATTGGCCGGTGCAGGCAGGAACAACCTGCGCGTTGCTTTGGCAAGGATGTGCCTGGCGTAAAGATCGCAAACGGGGCCATTCCGGCATCGCGCGCCGAGGCCGGAAATCGCCGCAAAGGATGAGCTGTCGTTTTCGGCATTGAAATTTCCGTGTGCGACCCTCTATGGTGAGGGGATGCGCCGGACAGCCTCAACCTTGGGTTGCCTTGTGCCGACAGTTTCGCAGCGCGGCCCCACTGATCCCGACCCGACAGGTCGGCAAGGCACGGGCCACGCGGAAAACCCGCCTCTTGGTTGCGCCGCCCGATCGGGACTGCGCCCGGGGGTGCCGACAGACAGCGGCCCGGCCGGCCATGTGGCACCGGGTCATTCGAAGGAACAGACGCGATGACGCGCGCTTTGGACGGCAGACTTCAGAACAGGCGGGCCATGGGCGTCGCCGGTTGCGAAGTCTTCGACGGTGACGCGCCCGTGTCCTCATCACACCGCAGACCGAACCCGGGAATGCCGCTGGCTCCGCCCGGGCAACGGCTGCGCGAAAGACATATCAATGGCAATGAAAATGCTGATCGATGCCACCCATGCCGAGGAAACTCGGGTGGTCGTGGTCGACGGAACAAAGGTCGAGGAATTTGATTTCGAGACCGTCAACAAGCGTCAGCTGTCGGGGAACATCTACCTCGCCAAGGTGACGCGGGTCGAACCTTCGCTGCAGGCGGCTTTCGTGGATTACGGCGGAAACCGCCATGGCTTTCTGGCCTTCGCGGAGATCCACCCTGATTATTACCAGATTCCGGCTGCCGACCGCGAGGCCTTGATGGCCGAAGAGCGCGCCGATGCCGAGGCTCAGGATGCCGAGGACGAGCGCAGCAGCCGCCGCAAGCCTGCACGCGCCGAAGCCGCCGCGCGCGATGACGAAGCGGTCGCGGATGACGACGCCGAAGGCCAGGATGCCTCCGACAAGGACGACGAGATCGAATCGGTCGCCGAAGAGGACGTGACCGAAGAGGTCCGCGCGCCCCGCAAGCCCCGGGCCCGTCGCTACAAGATCCAGGAAGTGATCAAGGTCCGCCAGATCATGCTGGTCCAGGTGGTCAAGGAAGAGCGGGGCAACAAGGGCGCCGCGCTGACCACCTATCTGTCGCTTCCTGGACGTTACTGCGTCCTGATGCCCAACACCGCACGTGGTGGCGGGATCAGCCGCAAGATCACCAATGCGGCCGACCGCAAGAAGCTGAAGGACATCGCGAACGAGCTGGAGGTGCCCAAGGGCGCCGGCCTGATCATCCGCACCGCCGGCAGCCAGCGGACCCGGACCGAGATCCGCCGTGACTATGAATACCTGCTGCGCTTGTGGGAGCAGATCCGCGACCTGACCTTCAAGTCGATCGCGCCTGCGCCGATCTATGAAGAAGGCGACCTGATCAAGCGCAACATCCGCGATCTGTATTCCGCCGACATCGACGAGGTCCTGGTGGAGGGCGAGCGCGGATACCGCGTTGCCAAGGACTTCATGAAGATGATCATGCCGTCCCATTCCCGGAACGTGACGCATTATGTCGATCAGATGCCGCTGTTCGCGCGCTTCCAGGTGGAAAGCTATCTCGCCGGCATGTTCAACCCGGTCGTGCAGCTGAAGTCGGGCGGTTACATCGTCATCGGCGTGACCGAGGCTCTGGTGGCCATCGACGTGAACTCGGGACGGGCCACCAAGGAAGGTTCGATCGAGGAAACGGCGCTCAAGACCAATCTCGAGGCGGCCGACGAGGTGGCGCGCCAACTGCGCCTGCGGGATCTTGCTGGCCTTATCGTCATCGACTTCATCGACATGGACGAGCGCAGGAACAACGTTGCCGTCGAGAAGCGGATGAAGGAACGGCTGAAATCCGACCGCGCCCGCATCCAGATCGGCCGCATCTCGGGCTTTGGCCTGATGGAGATGTCACGCCAGCGCCTGCGTCCCGGCATGCTGGAATCCACGACGCAGCCCTGCGCGCATTGCCACGGCACCGGCCTGATCCGCAGCGATGACAGCCTGGCGCTGACCATCCTGCGCGCCATCGAGGAAGAGGGCACCCGCAAGCGGTCGCGAGAGGTGCTGGTCAAGGCACCCGTCGCTGTAGCCAACTTCCTGATGAATGCGAAGCGGGAGCATGTGGCGGGTATCGAGGCGCGTTATGGCATGTCCGTGCGTGTCGAGGCCGACCCGGCACTCGTTTCGCCCGATTATGCGATCGAGAAGTTCAAGACCGCGACACGCGTCGTGCCCGAACCCTCGCAGGTGCCGCTTGGGGTCAATGCCGACCTGATGGCCAGCATCGATGACGAGGACGAGATCGACGAGGTCGAGAAACTGGACGAGGTTCCTGTGGTGGCGCAAGCCGCCGAAGCCCCTGATTCGGCAGCCGAGGCAGCCGAGACCGAGGCCTCTGCGACCGAAGAGGACGAGGGAGAAGGCGAGGGCGGACGTACGCGCCGCCGCCGCAGGCGTCGTCGGCGGAAGTCGGGTGAGCGTGCCGAGGGCGCCGAACAGGACGAGAGCGCCGAAGCGCGTGACGAAGGTTCGGACGACGTGGAAGAACAGGACGAGCCCATCGCGGAAGCACCCGTCGAGGCACCGGCCGATGCAGCCGATGGCGCAGGTTCGGGCCGCTCTCGCTCGCGGTCCCGTTCACGGTCGCGCAAATCGGCCGATGGCGATACCGAAGCGCTGCCCGAGGTGGTCGATCTGGCCGACAGTGCCGAGGATGGGCGCGCCGACGCGCTACCGGGTTTGAACGCCGCTCCGGTGTCGGTCCAAGCCGTTGTCACTCCCACCGATGGTCCTCAGGGCGATCTGGAAGCCGCGGAAGCTCTGGCGAATACCCCGGTCGAGGCGATTGCCGAAGCGCTGGTCGAGTCATCGGCCGCGCCGGTTGCCGACGCCGGAGTTGATCGTCAGGTTGACGAACAGCCCTCCGCGCCTGCGGAACCTGATGCGCCAGCCGATGCGGCTGAAGACCAGCCCGCGCATCACTCCGAAGCGGTTGCAGCCGATATCTCGGTGCAGGAGGTGCCCCAGCCGGCCAACCAGCCCGAACCGGCGCTGGAGCAGCCGCAGCCCAAGCGCCGCGGTTGGTGGTCCGGCCGTTGAGGCTTTGACCGGACTTTGAAAGGGGCGCGGTGTGGACACCGCGCCCCTTTTCCATCTGTTCCACGAAGGCGTGACGCCTTGGCCCCTGTCCTTCGCGCTTCACCGCGTTAAGCTGCGGGCCATGTTGGGAATCGAACTCGCCACTGCCGCCTTCCTGCCCGCCGCCTTTGTGGCGCTGCTCGCGGGAATCCTGTCCTTCCTGTCACCCTGCGTGCTGCCCATCGTGCCGCCTTACCTGGCCTATATGACCGGGGTGGGCGTGAACGGCCTCAAGACCCGCGAGCGCAGTGCCGTGTTGCCCGCCTTGTTCTTTGTCATGGGCCTGTCGACCGTGTTTCTGGTCATGGGCCTCGCAGCCTCGGCCTTCGGGCGGGCCTTTCTGCAGTATCAGGACATCCTGGCGCGCGTCGCGGGCGTGATGGTCGTCATCATGGGCCTGCATTTCCTGCATGTCATCCGCATCCCGATCCTGGATCACGAGGCACGGATGGATGCCGGCAAACAGGATGGCGGCGCGTTCGGGGCCTATGTACTGGGCCTGGCCTTTGCATTCGGTTGGACGCCCTGTATCGGGCCGCAGCTGGGGATGATCCTGTCATTGGCCGCCACGGGAGGGGAACTGTCACGCGGCACGGCCCTTCTTGCCATTTATGCGCTGGGCCTCGGCATCCCGTTTCTTCTGGCAGCGATCTTCATCAACCGGGCGATTGGCCTGATGAACCGCATCAAGCCTTGGCTGAAAACGATCGAGCGGGTCATGGGCGCGCTTCTGGTGGCAGTGGGGGTGATGCTGCTGACCGGCGCCTTCTCAACCTTCAGCTTCTGGTTGCTGGAAACCTTCCCGGCTCTTGCGGCGCTGGGCTGAAGTCCAAAAGGGCGCAAACGGCAAGCCCCCTGCGGGGTCGGGAACCTGCGTGCCTCGAAAACGGAATCTTTTGTGGCGCGAAGGCAACATTCGCGCTATCCTCTTCTTCAGATCCGGGAAAAACCGGACAGGACAGAGGCAGTGACGGCGGTATTTCCATGACCGAGATGGTCTTTGGCGCGGCGCCCGTACGGGCGGGCGACCCGATTCTTCCACGTTGGTGGCGGACCTTGGACAAGTGGGCGCTGGCCTGCGTGATCGGGTTGTTCGCCATGGGTCTGCTGCTGGGGCTGGCCGCCTCGGTGCCGCTGGCCGAAAAGAACAACCTCCCGCGCTTTTACTATGTGCAGCGCCAAGCGGTCTTTGGCGGATTGGCGCTGGTCGTGATGCTGATCATCTCGATGCTGCCGCCGCGCCAGATCCGGCGCATCGGCGTTCTGGGTTTTGCGCTGGCCTTCCTGATGATCCTGGCATTGCCCATCATCGGCACGGACTTCGGCAAGGGGGCAACGCGCTGGCTGTCGCTCGGCTTTGTCTCGGTCCAGCCGTCCGAGTTCCTGAAACCCGGCTTTGTCGCGCTCTGCGCTTGGTTCATGGCGGCCAGCTTCGAGATCGGCGGCCCGCCGGGCAAACTGTATTCCTTCCTGACAACAGTTATCATTGTCCTCCTGCTGGCCTTGCAGCCTGACTTCGGGCAGGCATCGCTGGTGCTGTTTTCCTGGCTGGTGATGTATTTCGTGGCCGGGGCGGCGATGCTGCTGCTGCTGTGCGTAGCGGGGCTGACGCTGGTGGGAGGGATGTTTGCTTATGGCGCCTCCGAGCACTTTGCCCGCCGCATCAACGGCTTTCTTTCGCCCGAGATCGATCCCCGGACCCAGATCGGCTATGCCACCAACGCAATCCAGGAGGGCGGCTTTTTCGGGGTCGGTGTGGGCGAGGGTTCGGTGAAGTGGTCACTGCCGGACGCGCATACTGACTTCATCATTGCCGTTGCGGCCGAAGAATACGGGCTGGTGATGGTGCTGGCCATCATCCTTCTCTACTGCACGATCGTCACCCGGTCGCTGCTGCGCCTGCTGCGCGAGCGTGATCCTTTTGCGCGCATTGCCGGAACGGGCCTGGCCTGCGCCTTTGGCGTGCAGGCGCTGATCAACATGGGTGTTGCGGTGCGCCTGCTGCCTGCCAAGGGCATGACGCTGCCCTTTGTCAGCTATGGCGGGTCGTCCGTCATCGCTTCGGGGATCGCAGCTGGGATGCTGCTGGCCCTGACCCGGACCCGTCCGCAGGGCGAATTCGCCGAAATCCTGCGCCGGGGCCGCTGATGTCCGGCCCCCTTGCGCTGATCGCCGCCGGAGGAACCGGCGGCCACATGTTTCCCGCCCAGGCCTTGGCCGAATTGCTGCTGGCGCAGGGTTGGCGGGTCAAGCTGTCCACCGATGAACGGGGCGCGCGCTATGCCGGCGGCTTTCCTGCCGCGGTCGAGCGTCAGGTCGTCAGTTCGGCCACAACGGCGCGCGGCGGCCTGGTGGGCAAGGCGGTTGCCCCTTTCCGGATCGCTTCGGGCGTTCTGGCCGCACGCCGGGCCTTCCGCCGTGACCGTCCTGCGGTGGTGATCGGCTTTGGCGGCTATCCAACGATCCCCGCGATGTCGGCGGCGCTGTCCATGCGTCTGCCGCGCATGATCCACGAACAGAACGGCGTGATGGGTCGGGTGAACCGCCTCTTTGCAGGACGCGTCCAGCGCGTGGCCTGCGGCATCTGGCCGACCGACCTGCCGGCTGGAGTGGACGGCACCCATACCGGCAACCCGGTGCGCGCGGCCGTTCTGGACCGCGCCGCCCATCCTTATGCCGCCCCGGCCGAAGGGCCGCTGCATCTGCTGGTCATCGGCGGCAGCCAAGGCGCGCGCGTCCTGTCGGATATCGTGCCCGCTGCTGTTGCCGCACTGCCCCAAGAATTGCGCAGCCGCCTGCGCGTCAGCCACCAGGCCCGGTCCGAGGACGGCCCGCGCGTGACGGATGCTTATGCGGCTGCCGGCATCACGGCTGAGGTCCAGCCGTTCTTTGCAGATGTTCCCGACCGCATCGCGCAGGCGCAGCTGGTGATCAGCCGATCGGGCGCCTCGTCTCTGGCCGATATCACAGTGATCGGGCGGCCTTCGATTCTGATCCCTTTTGCCGCCGCCGCGGGCGATCACCAGACCGCCAACGCGCAGGCATTGGCCGACGTCGGGGCGGCCCATATCCATCCCGAATCCGTGCTTGACGCGGAAAGTCTCACGCGCGACATCCGCGCGATCCTGACCGATCCCGCGCAGGCCATGGCCATGGCCCAGGCTGCGCTGACCCTGGCCCGGCCCGACGCGGCGCGGCGCCTTTACGACCTCGTCGAGGAGATTGTGCGATGAACGCAGCGACGAAACTGCCCGGTGAGCTGGGTCCCATCCACTTTGTGGGCATCGGCGGCATCGGCATGTCCGGCATTGCCGAGGTGTTGCTGACACTGGGCTACCGCGTTCAGGGCAGCGATCTCAAGCGGTCCAAGATCACCGACCGCCTGGAAACCCTGGGTGCCACCGTCTTCGAAGGTCAGCATGCCGAAAACGTGCGCGGCGCCGGCGTCATCGTCATCTCGACCGCGATCAAGAAGGGCAACCCCGAGCTGGAGGAAGCGCGTCTTCGCGGCATGCCGGTGGTCCGCCGCGCCGAGATGCTGGCGGAACTGATGCGCATGAAGTCGAACATCGCCATCGCCGGGACCCATGGCAAGACCACGACCACCACGATGGTCGCCACATTGCTGGATGCGGGCGGTCTGGATCCGACCGTCATCAACGGCGGCGTGATCCATGCCTATGGCTCGAACGCGCGCGCCGGAGCGGGCGAGTGGATGGTGGTCGAGGCCGATGAATCCGACGGCAGCTTCAACCGCCTGCCCGCCGACATCGCCATCGTCACCAACATCGACCCCGAGCACATGGAGCACTGGGGCAGCTTTGACGCCCTGCGGCAGGGCTTCTACAACTTTGCCTCGGGCATTCCCTTCTATGGCCTTGCGGTCTGCTGCACCGATCACCCCGAGGTGCAGGCGCTGGTGGGGCGGCTGACCGACCGCCGTGTGGTGACCTTTGGCTTCAACGCGCAGGCTGATGTGCGCGCGATGAACCTGCGCTACGAGAACGGCATCGCCCATTTCGACATCGCCCTTCAGGGCGAAGGGCCGACCGAGACCGGCGACCTGAGCATGATCGAAGGCTGCAGCCTGCCTATGCCAGGCGATCACAACGTCTCGAACGCGCTGTCCGCCGTGGCCGTCGCCCGTCATCTGGGCATCAAGAAGGCCGAGATCCGCGACGCATTGGCCAAGTTCGGCGGCGTCAGCCGTCGCTTCACCCGTGTGGGCACCGTCAACGGCGTGACCGTCATCGACGATTACGGCCACCATCCGGTCGAGATCGCGGCCGTGCTGAAGGCTGCGCGCCAGGCCGGCAGCGGCCGCGTCATCGCCGTTCATCAGCCGCATCGATATTCGCGCCTTTCCTCGCTTTTCGAGGATTTCTGCTCCTGCTTCAACGAGGCGGACGTTGTCGCCATCGCCGAGGTCTATGCAGCGGGCGAGGACCCGATTCCCGGCGCCTCGCGCGATGATCTGGTTGCGGGACTGATTGCCCATGGCCACCGTCACGCCCGTGCCATCCTGTCCGAGGATGATCTGGAACGACTGGTTCGCGAACAGGCACGGCCGGGCGACATGGTGGTCTGCCTGGGGGCAGGCACCATCTCGACCTGGGCCATCGCCCTTCCGGCGCGCCTGCAGGGTCAGGCTGCGTGACGGGCCTGCCGCCCGTGCAGGGGGTGACGGCCCCCTTTGTGCTTCCCATCACGCTGCCGCCGGGTCTGGTCCTGTCGCAGCCGGTGGCGGCACTGGTGCTGGCGGGTGGCTGGCTGTGTCTTGCCTGGTGGTTGCCGCGGCTGCCCTTTCGCTGGCGTCGGCATCTGTTGGCCGGGCTGGTGGTGCTGGGCGTACCGATCCTGGGCTGGCTGACGCTTCTCTGGGGACCGGGGCTGGGTGTGCTTGGATTGGGACTGGGGCTGGGGCTGCTGCTGAGCCGCCAACGGGTCCGCCGCGGTGCCTCCGTCCCTTCGGCGGCGGGCCCCGAGGGGCAGGCGTGAACCACTGGATCATTGCGGCCATGTGCTGTGCGGGTGCGGGCTTTGTCGCGTGGGGGGCCGCGCGCCTGCAATTGCGCTGGCCGCTGCTGGCGCTGTCGCTGCTCTTGTCCGCCATCGCGGCACAGCTTTTCCTTGCCGTCCAGGGGCGCGAAGGGTTTCATGACCTTGCGGCCATCGTGGCGCAAAGCTTCACCACGGCTCCTGCGCTGCTGGGTCTTCTCGCGGGCCTCGCTCTAGCCCGGTTGCGCGGTTACGGCATCCGCTGGCGCAGCGGGGCAGGGCTGCTGACTGCCGGTGCGCTGTTGGCGGCGGCGGGCTTGATCGCGGCCACCTTCGTGATCTGACGCGGCGGGCAAGGGCGCCGCGCTGGCGGTCCTTGCCTTGGTTGACGACCCTGCTGCCGCTGGATACGACAGCGGACATGAGCCTGACCCTTCCCACCCCGCGCGGCAGCCTGATCCCCGACCGTCCCCTGGACAGCCTGACTTGGCTGCGGGTCGGAGGACCGGCCGACTGGCTGTTCCAGCCTGCCGATGATGACGACCTGGCCACTTTTCTGGGCGAACTGCCGCCCGCCGTGTCCGTCTTTCCCATGGGTGTCGGCAGCAACCTGATCGTGCGCGACGGCGGGATCCGGGGCATCGTGATCCGGCTTGGCCGCGCCTTCAACACGGTCGAGATCGACGGCGACGTCGTCACCGCAGGTGCCGCCGCGCTGGACGCGCAGGTGGCGCGAAGGGCGGCCGATGCAGGACTGGACCTGACCTTTCTGCGCACGATCCCCGGCAGCATCGGCGGGGCTGTCCGGATGAACGCAGGTTGCTATGGCAGCTATGTCGCCGATCATCTGATCGATGCACAGGCTGTGACCCGCGAGGGGCAACAGGTGACACTGACGGCAGATGATCTCGGCTTCGGCTATCGCCACTCGGAACTGCCCGAAGGGTGGGTGCTGACCCGTGCCCGTTTCCGCGCCGGTGCCGGCGACCCCGATGTGCTGCACAGCCGGATGGCGGACCAGATCGCCCGCCGCGATGCCAGCCAGCCCACGCGCGAACGCAGCGCGGGATCGACCTTTCGCAACCCGGCAGGCTTCAGTTCGACCGGACAGGCGGATGACACGCACGACCTCAAGGCATGGGCGCTGATCGACCGTGCGGGTCTTCGCGGGCACAGCTGGGGCGGTGCGCAGATGTCGGAAAAGCATCCGAATTTCCTGCTGAACACCGGAGGCGCCACCGCCGCCGAACTGGAAGCCTTGGGCGAATTGGTCCGGCGTCGTGTTCTGGAAGACAGCGGTCATGACCTGCAATGGGAGGTCGTGCGCGTCGGCGACCCCGCCCTCGAGGCCGACTGACGCAAACGGCGGCATTTCGCACAACATTTGGGTCCCATCAACCAAAAGGCGCTTTTGCGGTTCGCCCTTTGCTTGTATCCTGTCACCCATGACGCGGCCATCCAAGGCTGCGCAGGACGGATCAAGTCCGGATCAACCGGACATCGAGAGGCGGAATCGTGACGGGCAGGTCGAGCAGGACAGCCCACTCTGTTGCTGTTCTGATGGGAGGACCCTCGGCTGAACGCGAGGTTTCCTTGTCGTCGGGGCGCGAATGCGCGCAAGCGCTGCGGGTGGCGGGATATGATGTGACCGAGGTCGAACTGGGGGCAGGGCGCGGCGAGGATATCGTGCGCCGCTTGTCGGAAGCGCGGCCCGATGTTGTTTTCAACGCGTTGCATGGCCGCTGGGGCGAAGATGGCTGCGTTCAGGGCCTGCTGGAATGGATGGGGCTGCCTTACACGCACTCGGGCGTGCTGGCCTCGGCGCTGGCGATGGACAAGACCCGTGCCAAGGAGGCTTTTCGTGCTGCCCGCCTGCCGGTAGTCGAGAGCGTCATAGCCGATGCCGACGAGGTGCGACGCCGCCATGTGATTCCGCCCCCTTACGTGGTCAAGCCCAACGACGAGGGGTCCTCGGTCGGCGTCTACATCGTCCATGACGGCGCCAACCAGCCGCCGCAACTGTCCCCTGACATGCCCGCCCGGGTGATGGTGGAAACCTATGCGCCGGGCCGGGAGCTGACGACCACGGTGCTGGGCGACCGCGCGCTTGGAGTGACCGAGATCCTGACCGAGGGCTGGTACGATTATGCCGCAAAATACAGCGTCGGGGGATCGCGCCACGTCATCCCTGCCGACATTCCCACCGAGATCCGCGACGCCTGCCTGGACATGGCCTGCCGTGCCCACAAGGCCCTTGGCTGCACCGGTCTGACGCGGACCGATTTCCGCTGGGACGAGGCGCGGGGCCTGGCAGGGCTCATCATCCTCGAGGTGAACACCCAGCCAGGCATGACGCCCACCTCGCTGGCCCCGGAACAGGCGGCCCATGTCGGCATCGACTTTCCCGCACTGATGACCTGGATGGTGGAGGAGGCCCTGTGCCGGTCGTGATCGATCACCGTCCAGGAAAGCAGGCGATCCCGCAGCCGCGCCAGCGGCGTGACCCGGCGCCGTCCCGCCTGAAGTACCGGCTGGAGCGGATGTGGCTGACGCCCCTTTACCGCCGCATCCTGCGCGTGGGCCTGCCGGCCTTTGCGCTGGTCATGATCGCGGGCTTGTGGCTGTCTGACGAGGATCGGCGGGCGCGGCTGAGCGACAGCGTGGCCTCGGTCGTGACAAAGGTGCAGAGCCGGGAGGAATTCCAGGTCCGCACCATGACGATCGAGGGTGCCTCACCGGTGGTGGAGCGGGCGCTGCGCGCCATGCTGCCGGTCGATCTGCCGGCCTCCAGCTTTGACATCGACCTGCCGGCGCTGCGGTTGCAGGTGATGCAACTGGATGCGGTCGAAACGATCGATCTGCGCATCAAGCCGGGCGGGATCCTGTCCGCCGTCGTGAAGGAGCGCGAGCCTGCGATCCTGTGGCGCCATGCCCGCGGCATCGAGATCCTGGATGCGGGCGGCCATCGCGTCGCCAGCGTCACCTCGCGCGAGGTGCGCCCGGAACTGCCGCTGATCTCGGGCGAGGGGGCGGACCTCCTGACCGGGGAGGCGCTGGCCTTGTTCGATGCGGCAGGGCCGATCCTGCCCCGCGTTCGTGGCCTGGTGCGCCGGGGCGAGCGGCGCTGGGACCTGGTCCTGGACCATGGACAGCGCATCCTGCTGCCCGAGGACGGGGCCGTCATCGCGCTGGAGGCAGCCATCGCGTTGGACCGGGCCGAGGACATGCTGGGCCGCGACATTGCCAATGTGGATCTGCGCAACCCGACGCGTCCGGTCCTGAAGCTGGGGATCGATGCCCGCAACACGATCCGGCTGGCGCGCGGGCTGCCCCTGCTGGGGCCGGACGGCAATGTGCTGCCCGAAGAAACAGAAGGCTGACAAGGGGGAGGACTGGCGAATGGCGGAACTGTATCAAACGCAGCGTGCAATGCGGAACATGCGCCGGGCGGCCCTTCAACGGGGCGTCATCGGCATTCTGGACATCGGCACGTCCAAGATGGCCTGCCTGGTGCTGCGCTTCGACGGCACCGGAACCTTTCGGGAAACGGACGGCGTGGGTCCGATGGCGGGGCAGGTGAACTTTCGTGTCATCGGGGCGGCCTCGACCCGCTCGCGCGGGATGCGGCGGGGCGAGATCGAGACGATGGCGGAAACCGAGCGCGCGATCCGCACTGTCGTCGCTGCCGCGCAAAAGGTCGCAGGCGTCAGGGTCGATCACGTCATCGCCTGCATGTCGGGGGGACGTCCTGCGTCCTATGGCCTGGCCGGCGAGATCACCTTGGCCTCGGGCAAGGTCGGCGATCACGACGTGGCCTCGGTCCTGGCCGCGTGCGAGGCGCCGGATTTCGGGCGCGGGCGCGAGGTTCTGCATGCACAGCCGGTGAACTTTGCGGTGGACAACCGGCCCAGCCTGGCTGATCCGCGCGACCATCTGGGCAACAAGCTGTTCTGCGACATGCATGTGCTGACCGTGGATGGCGACGTGATCGGCAATCTGGTCCAGTGCATCCGCCGCTGCGACCTTGAACTGGCAGGCATCGCCTCGGCTCCTTATGCGTCGGCACGCGCCAGCCTGGTCGAGGATGAACAGGAACTGGGCGGGGCCTGCATCGATTTCGGTGGGGGCGGAACAGGCGTTTCGATCTTCATCAAGAAGCACATGATCTTTTCCGACCACGTGCCCATCGGCGGCAACCTCATCACCCAGGACATTGCGCAAGGGCTGCGCGTCAGCCTGCCCGTGGCCGAACGCCTGAAGACGCTGAACGGCGGAGTGGAGGCGACCGGACGCGATGACCGCGACATGATCGATGTGGGTGGCGAAACCGGCGACTGGGAGGCCGACCGCCGCCAGGTCAGCCGCGCCGACGTCATTGGCGTCATGCGTCCCCGGGTCGAGGAGATCCTAGAAAATGTGCGGGGCGTCCTGGATGCCGCGGGATTCGACTACATGCCCAGCCAGCAGATCGTGCTGACGGGTGGCGGCAGCCAGATCCCCGGTCTGGATGGGCTGGCGGCTCGCATCCTGGGGCCGAACATCCGGTGCGGACGTCCCCTGCGCATCGACGGGCTGGCCCACCAGCTGACCGATCCCAGCTTTTCCAGCGCTGTCGGGCTGGCCCTGTTCGCGGCACATCCCCAGGACGAATGGTGGGATTTCGAGATGCCGGCGGACAGCTATCCGGGGCGCAGTCTGCGGCGCGCCTATCGCTGGTTCAAGAACAATTGGTAGGCTGCCGGGCCATCGTCAATGCGCTGTTGGAGGTGCTTCTGCCGCAGGCAGAAGCGGCGGCAAGATATTGCCAATCGGGACCGGAACCCATGCCATATTTTGAGCGTTTTCCGCCTTTTTCGGGTGACGCAACTTTAAGGAATCGTTAGGATCACCTGCAATTCCGAGGATTCGAGCGGGCAGCCCGTGTCCAAAAAAGCGAAGCAGCGATAACAGGCGGAAACCATGAACCTCAATCTGATGATGAACGACGAAGAAGAGCTGAAGCCGCGCATCACCGTTTTCGGTGTTGGTGGCGCGGGCGGTAATGCGGTCAACAACATGATCCAGAAGCAGCTCGACGGCGTCGAATTCGTTGTGGCGAATACGGACGCACAGGCCCTGCAGCAGAGCCGCGCATCCAGCCGCATCCAGATGGGTCCCAAGGTCACCGAAGGTCTGGGCGCCGGCGCCAAGCCCGTCATCGGCGCCAAGGCCGCCGAAGAAACCATCGAGGATATCGTTGATCACCTGATGGGCGCCCACATGTGCTTCATCACCGCCGGCATGGGCGGCGGCACCGGCACCGGCGCCGCGCCGATCATCGCTCAGGCCGCGCGCGAGATGGGCATCCTGACCGTCGGCGTCGTGACCAAGCCTTTCCAGTTCGAGGGCACCAAGCGGATGCGCCAGGCCGAGGAGGGAGTCGAGGCCCTGCAAAAGGTCGTGGACACGCTGATCATCATTCCCAACCAGAACCTGTTCCGTCTGGCCAACGAAAAGACCACCTTCACCGACGCCTTCGCGCTGGCGGACGACGTCCTGTATCAAGGCGTCAAGGGCGTGACGGACCTGATGGTGCGCCCCGGCCTGATCAACCTGGACTTTGCCGACGTGCGCGCCGTCATGGACGAGATGGGCAAGGCCATGATGGGCACCGGCGAAGCTTCGGGCGATAACCGCGCCCAGGAAGCGGCCGAGCGTGCGATCGCCAACCCGCTGCTGGACGAGATCAGCCTGAATGGCGCCCGCGGCGTGCTGATCAACATCACCGGCGGTTATGACATGACGCTGTTCGAGCTGGACGAAGCCGCAAATGTCATCCGCGACAAGGTCGACAGCGACGCCAACATCATCGTCGGCTCGACCTTGGACCCCGATATGGATGGTTCGATTCGCGTTTCGGTTGTTGCGACCGGTATCGATGCCGCCGCTGCCGTGGCCGAGGTTCCCTCGCCCCGTCGCACCATGGCAGCGCCGCTGACGCAGAACCCCTCGGTTTCCGCCACCCCTGCAGCGCAGGATGAAACTCCGGCAGTTCCTGCCCGTCGCGTTGCACCTTCGGCTGCAGCCCCTCAGGCGCCCCTTGCCCGTGCCGAGGAGGACATGCCGCAGCCGGCCTATCAGCCCCGCGACACCGCGCGTCAGGCAGCCGTGCGCATTGACGACGATGCGTCGGCCTTTGTCGCACCGCGTGCCCCTGCCGGCACGCGTCCTGGTCAGCCGGCCCCTGAGGTGATGGATCGCCTGCGCCGTGCAGTGGACAACCATGGGCAGGGCAACCGCGCCGCCGCTCCGCAGCCGGCTCCGGAACCCACCCGCAGCCAGAACCGCATGAGCGGCCTGGGCCGGATGCTGGAGCGGATGGCAGGCCATGGTTCAGACCAGCCGAGCGGCAACAAGCCCGCCGCATCCTCGATCGCCGAGCGCGTGAATGAGCGTGTGGCCGTGCGCGCGCGCCAGCAGGATACCGATTTCGACGATCTGGCCAGCCCCGATAGCGCCCAGGACAATGTCGAGATCCCTGCGTTCCTGCGCCGCCAAGCCAACTGACAGCGTTCACGAAACAGATACATGAGACCAACACTGGGGCCGCTTCTTGCGGCCCTTTTGTTTTGCAGAAACAAGACCTTCTGCTGCTACATCTGCCGGTTGTGCCTCTTGTCGACGCCAATGTTTCACGCCGTCACAAAACGTTAATTGAATGCTGCCCTGCACGATCATAGCTGATCTAACAGGAAACCGAACGGTTCCACAAATGGCGAATTCGGGGGCAGGCGGTCATGCAGGCGACATTGAAAGACAAGGTGATTTTCACCGGTGTGGGGCTCCACTCGGGTGCTCCGGCTCGTTTGGAGATTCATCCTGCGCATGTCCGACATGGGATCGTCTTTCGGCGAACCGATCTTTCACCAGCCGTGGATATTCCTGCCTTGTGGGATTACGTGACCCCGTCGAAGCTGTGCACGCTGATGGACAACGGCGCGGGCGTGACCCTGTCCACCGTCGAACATGTCATGGCCGCCTTGGCCGGAACTGGGATCCACAACGCCCTGATGACGGTCGATGGACCGGAAGTGCCGATTCTGGATGGCTCTGCCGCGCCCTTCGTTGCCGCAATTCTTGATACCGGCATTGCTCGTCAGGCCGCGCCCTTGCGTGCGATCCGCGTGCTGCGCACGGTCGAGGTGCGCGAGGGCGAAGCATTCGCCCGCCTGTCGCCTGCCGATCATCTGGAGATCGATTTTCAGATCGACTTCGTCGATGCCGCGATCGGGCATCAGGAAAAGCGGCTGGACATGGCCAATGGCGCCTTCCTGCGCGAGTTGGCGGACAGCAGGACCTTCTGCCGCGCCGTTGATGTCGAAGCGATGCGTCGCAACGGCTTGGCCCTTGGCGGAACCTATCTGAACGCGGTCGTTTTCGACGGCGCCGATGTCTTGTCTCCGGGCGGTTTGCGTCATCAGGATGAGGCTGTGCGTCACAAGATGCTGGATGCGACCGGCGACCTGGCACTGGCAGGCGCGCCGTTGCTGGCCCGTTACACCGGGCACCGTGCCGGTCATGCCATGACGAACCGCCTTTTGCGGGCCCTGTTCGCGGATCCGGCCGCCTGGCGGTGGGAGCTGTGCACTCCTGATCTGGAGGATCGCCTGCCCGGCGCGGGTGTGGCCGATTATCCGCGGCCGATGATGGATATGGCCCTGTTTGCCGCCGAATAACGGGACAGTCCGCCCTGTCGTGCCGGGATTGGTGCGACAGGCGGACGCCGTGAAAGCCGCGCGGAAATCAACGGATTGCCATTTTGCTCCCCCTGATGTTCTGTGCTAGGAGGTGCCGGCAGCGCTGCTCGAAGGGGGCCGTCGCAGGTCAGAATGGTAGGACAGGTTTAAGATGGCGGCCTCGAAAATCTCGGCATCGGTATTGGCTGTGGCGCTGTCGGGCATGCTGTTGACGGCCTGCTCGGGCAATCGCGACACGGTTGCCCGCGAGAATCTGGACCAGTTTACCGCCGAGGAGATCTACAAGCGCGGCGAGTTCGAGCTGGAGAACAGCCAGAAGCCCGGTGATGCCGTTTATTACTTCAGCGAGATCGAGCGTCTTTACCCTTATTCCGAATGGGCCAAGCGTGCCCTGATCATGCAGGCCTATGGCAATCACAAGGCCCGCAACTATGAAGAAGCGCGAGGCGCGGCGCAGCGCTTTCTGGATACCTATCCGGGGGACGAGGATGCGGCCTATGCGCAGTATCTTCTGGCCTTGTCCTATTACGACCAGATCGATGATGTGGGCCGCGATCAGGGTCTGACTTTTCAGGCGCTGCAGGGGCTCCGCACGGTGATCGAACAATATCCCGACAGCGAATATGCCCGCAGCGCGATCCTCAAGTTCGATCTGGCCTTTGACCATCTGGCCGCCAAGGAAATGGAAATCGGGCGTTACTACCTCAAGCGCGGGTATTATGCGGCGTCGGTGAACCGTTTCCGCGTCGTGGTCGAGGAATTCCAGACCACCACCCAGACCCCCGAAGCGCTGCTGCGTCTGGTCGAGGCCTATCTGGCGCTTGGACTGCTGGACGAGGCGCAGACCGCAGGGGCGATCCTGGGGCACAACTTCCAGTCCTCGCCCTTCTACGAGGATGCGTTCCGCCAGCTTCGCGGTCGCGGTCTGTCCGCCGAAGTTCGGGGCGACAGCTGGCTGACCAATGTTTATCGCCAGACCATTCAGGGGCGCTGGCTGTAAGGGAGATATGATGCGCTCCGGCGCATCCTGCGGCCAATGCTGAGAACCCTCGACATCCGAGACATATTGCTGATCGACCGACTGGAGCTTGACTTCGGTCCGGGGCTGAATGTGCTGACTGGTGAAACCGGGGCGGGCAAATCGATCCTGCTGGACTGCCTGGGCTTTGTCCTGGGCTGGCGCAGCCGTGCGGAGCTGGTGCGGCAAGGCGCAGCGCAGGGCGAGGTCCAGGCGATCTTCGACCTGCCGTCGGCGCATCCGGCCCGCGCTGTCCTGAGCGAGGCGGGCATCAGCATTGACGATGACGAACTGATCCTGCGTCGGGTGAACAGTCTGGACGGCCGCAAGACAGGCTGGGTCAATGACCGTCGCGTGTCGGGCGAAGTCTTGCGGCAGCTGTCGGAAACGCTGGTCGAACTGCACGGCCAGCATGACGACCGGGGCCTGCTGAATCCGCGCGGTCATCGCGCGCTTCTTGATGCGTTCGCAGTGCTGGACCTCACGCCGGTCCGTGCCGCCTGGTCAGCGCGGCGCGAGGCTGCACGTGCCTTGGCCGAGGCTGAGGCATCACTGGAAGCGGCGCGTCAGGAAGAGGAGTTTCTGCGCCACGCGGTCGAGGAACTGGACAAGCTGGCGCCCGCGCCTGGCGAAGAACAGCAACTGGATATTGCGCGGCGCAGCATGCAAGGCGCTGAACGCATCCGCGACGATGTCGCGCGCGCTCTGCAGATGCTGGGAGGTGACGGGGCCGAAAGCGCAATGGTGGATGCCGCCCGCTGGCTGGAGGGAGCGTCCGATCGCGCCGAGGGCCGGCTGGACGAACCGTTGGCAGCCTTATCTCGCGCGCTGATCGAACTGGGGGACGCCACCCGCGGGATCGAGGACACGCTTCGCGCGCTGGACTTTGATCCATCGGCACTGGAGGCCACGGAGGAACGGCTGTTTGCCCTTCGGGCTCTGGCGCGCAAGCATGGCGTTCTGGCCGATGACCTGGCCGGGCTCGCGGACGACCTGCGCGAACGGCTGGGGCGGATCGATGCGGGGGAGGCGCGGATCGGTGCGCTGCGGAGTGCGGCGCGTGATGCCGAGGCCGCCTACGACACCGCTGCCGCTGCGCTGACGGAGGACCGGACAAAGGCCGCGCTGCGGCTGGACCAAGCCGTAATGGCCGAACTGAAGCCCCTGAAGATGGAACGTGCGGTCTTTGAAACCCGGATTTCGGTCTCCGATCCCGGACCTGAAGGGCGCGACCTTGTGGCTTTCACAGTCGCCACCAACCCGGGCGCACCTTCGGGCCCGCTGGACAAGATCGCATCCGGAGGCGAGCTGTCGCGGTTTCTGCTGGCGCTCAAGGTGTGTCTGGCACAGGGCAATGATGCATTGGTCATGATCTTTGACGAGATCGATCGCGGCGTCGGGGGTGCCACGGCCGATGCGGTGGGTCGTCGCCTGAAGGTTCTGGCCGAAGGAGCGCAAGTTCTCGTCATCACCCACTCGCCTCAGGTTGCAGCCTTGGGGGCCGTGCATTTCCGGGTGGCAAAATCGGTGACGGACGGCATGACCACGTCAACGGTAACGGCGCTCTCGTTACCGCAGCGTGTGCAGGAAATTGCGCGAATGCTGGCAGGGGATCGGGTGACCGACGCCGCAACCGAGGCTGCACGCGCCCTTCTGGACGGTTAATCCAGAACGCGGGGCGCGGCCCAGAGAATCGAAAGAACCTGCGCCGTGTCGGCCTCGATCCGGACGATGCGGCCATCCAGAATGGCATACCGGTCCCCTTCGGGTGCCTTGCTGAGGCCATAGCGCCCGGGGCGGGTGATGAGGTGCAGATCCGCTGCCTTGGCAACGTCTCCCACGTCGAAACCGATGGTGGGCAACGGCTGGCAATCCGGTATGCTGTGACAGGACCAGGAAACGTGAGCTTCCGGCTGTTGATCAGGTTCGGCGGTCAGGGCCGCAACGCTCAGCGCCAGCCCTGCCACCGCGGCGGCGAAGGGGTGCAGCGGCGTCATCGAATTCCTCATGTGCAGGTAAAAACCAACCCCGCCTAAGCATCAGGGTTCCATGCTTCGTAGAGGTCTTTGCCGGGATGTGCAGGCGCGCAACAGGAGCAGTCACTGCGCCGGACGTGGTACCGGACGTGGCAGGGGGCGCAGCACCGACAGGATCTTGCCGCTGTTTGCATCGATCCGCACCAGATGACCAGCGGTGATGGCATAAACACTGCCGGGCAGATGCGGTCCCAATCCATAGGATCCAAGGTTCCTGATGGGCTGAACATCCTGAGGAGAAACGATTTCTCCCACAACGGGTCGGGTGGCGACGGTTTCGGCAAGGGCCGGAGTCCAGCCATGGTCGCGCAAGGCAATGATCGTGATCAGCGCCAGAACGGCAATGATCACCAGCACGGCGACACCCTTGCCCCGATTGAACATGCCGCCGCCCCATCCTGGTTCTGCTGCCGCGCATTCAACCATGGGAAAGGTTAACAGTTCCCCATGCTGCGGGCGAAGTGAACGAAATAGTTTACCCGTTCAGGGCCGAAAACCGGGGCAACATGGCGGAAAAATCACGACCCCGTCCTCCCTCATGCTCCACGAATTCCTCGTAAAGGTTGCGGGCAAGAGCACCCATGGGGGTTGTCGCCCCTGCCGATTCGGCGGCCTGTCGCGCAAGGTTCAGGTCCTTGAGCATCAGTTCCGAAGCGAACCCCGGAACATAATCGTTATCGGCCGGAGTTTTGGGTCCAACCCCCGGGGCCGGGCAATAGGCGTTCATGCTCCAGCTATAGCCAGAGCTGGTGGAGACGACATCGAACATCTTTTGCCGGTCGAGGCCCAGCTTGTCGGCCAAGGCAAAAGCCTCGCAAGTGGCGATCATCGTCACGCCAAGGATCATGTTGTTGCAGATCTTGGCCGCCTGACCCGCGCCGCTGTCGCCGCAATGCACGGCCTTTTGCCCCATGACGGCGAACAGGGGGGCCACGGTTGCGAAATCCTCGGCGCTGCCGCCCACCATGAAGGTCAGCGTGCCTGCCTGGGCGCCACCAATCCCGCCCGACACGGGCGCGTCCAGCGCGCCCAGTGCGGCGGCCCGTGCATCTCCGGCAACAGCGCGTGCGCTGTCCACATCGACGGTCGAGCAATCGCACAACACGGCGCCGGACTGCATCGCTGGGATCACCTCTGCCGCGACGCCGCGCAGGATCTGTCCGTTCGGCAGCATCGTGATGACCACGTCGGCGTCCCGTGCCGCCTCGGCGGCACTGGCGGCAAGGGCAAGGCCGGAAGGTCCGGCAGTCGCGGTGTCGAAGCCGGTCACCTCGTGTCCCGCCTTGATCAGGTTGGAAGCCATGGGTGAGCCCATGTTGCCCAAGCCGATGAAACCGATCTTCATTGCGCAATCTCCCATGTCAGTTCGTCCTGTTCCAGCGGCGCAAGCATTGCCTGCACGGACTCGGCCGAGGCATCGGCGCGCCAGTGCGGGTTGCGGTCCTTGTCGATGATCTGCGCCCGGACGCCTTCCAGGAAATCGCTGGATTCGGTCGCGCGGGCGGTAAAGCGAAACTCGCGACTCAGCGCTTCCTGCATCCGTCGGTCCCCACGCGCGGCCCGCACCAGCACCAGCGAGGCTGCCATCGACAGCGGCGAGTTCCGGGACAGGATGTCCAGCGTTTCGGCATACTCGGCCTGCCGAAGGGTGTCGATGATATCGGACAGGTGGCGGCCGCCAAAGGCGGAAAGATCACGGCTTTCAAGGGAGGCATTTGGCGCCGCCCTCCCTGCGACCAGGCTGTGGTCGCCGCTTTCCTCCAGCCGGGTAATCAGCACGGGCCACTCCGCCTCGGGAATATAGGTATCCGCAAAGCCTGCGTGCAGGGCATCGCCCGGACCCATGCGCGCACCCGTCAGCGCCAGATATTCTCCGATCCGTCCCGGCGCATGTGCCAGAAGCCAGCTGCCGCCCACGTCTGGAATCAGTCCGATGCCGGATTCGGGCATGGCAATGCGGGTCGTGTCACCCACGATCCGGTGGCTGGCATGACCGCCGACGCCAACGCCTCCGCCCATGACAAAACCCTGCATGAAGGCCGCAATGGGCTTGGGATAATCGGCGATGGCCGCGTTCATCCGATATTCGTCGCGGAAAAACGCGCGCCCCAGCTGATGATCCCCGGCACGTCCGGCGTGATAAACGGCCGCAATATCGCCGCCGGCACAAAAGGCGCGATCGCCCTCGGCGTCGATGATGACCAGCGCGACATCCGGATCATGCCGCCAATCGTCCAGCGCCTTGTGGATCGCCAGCGCCATCGGGTGGCTCAGCGCGTTCAATGCCTTGGGCCGGGTGAAGGTGATGCGGCCCGAGCGGCCGGTCTTGCGGATGTTCAGGTCGTCCAATCTTACCTCCGTTCCGCCAGCATTGCCCGGCTGATGATCATGCGCATGATCTCGTTCGTTCCTTCCAGGATCTGGTGGACGCGCAGGTCGCGCACGATCTTCTCGATCCCGTAATCGGCCAGATATCCGTATCCACCATGCAGCTGCAGGCACTGGTTGGCCACCTCGAAGGCGCGGTCCGTGACATGCAGCTTGGCCATGGCGCAGAACCTGGAGGCATCGGGCGCCTTTTGGTCCAGCTTCCACGCGGCCTGACGCAGGAAGATGCGGCTGGATTGCAAAGCGGTTTCCATCTCGGCCAAGCGAAACTGCAGGGCCTGGAAATGATCCAGCGGCTGGCCAAAGGCGCGCCGTTCACCCATATACATCAGTGTTGCATCCAGCGCCGCCTGTGCGCCCCCCAAGGCTGCCGCCGCGATGTTCAGCCGGCCCCCGTCCAATCCCGCCATGGCATAGATAAAGCCGCGACCTTCCTCGCCCAGCAGGTTCCCGCCCGGGACCACACAATCGTCGAACTGCACCTGCGCGGTGGGCTGGGCGCGCCAGCCCATCTTGTCCTCCAGCCCGCCGAACGACAGGCCGGGCGTGCCATTCTCGACGACGACCGTGCTGATGCCCTTGGGGCCGTCGCCGCCGGTACGCACCATGGTGATATACGCGTCTGAATATCCGCCGCCCGAGATAAAGGCCTTGGTGCCGTTCAGCCGCCAGCCCCCGTTGCTCCGCTCGGCCCGCGTGCGCAGGGCAGCCGCGTCCGAACCACTGCCGGGTTCGGTCAGGCAATAACTGAAGATCCGCTCCATCCGGCAGAGCGAGGGCAGCCAGCGTTCCTTGGCTTCGGCCCCGCCGAAGCGGTCGATCATGCCACCGCACATGTTGTGGATCGACAGAAAGGAGGCGACCGAGGGGCAGGCCATCGACAATGCTTCGAAGATCAGCGTGCCGTCCAGACGGGACAGGCCGCTGCCGCCATGCTCTTCGGACACGAAGATGCCACCAAGGCCCAGTTCCGCCACGGCGGGCCACAGGTCGCGGGGGATCGTGCCATCAGCCTCCCACTGTCGCGCATGGGGCGCGATCCGCGCTTGGCCAAAGTCGTGCGCCATCTCGAAAATGGCGTCCTGTTCCTCGGTCAGTGCAAAATCCATGCGGCATCCCTCCCCGGATCGGCGTGAATTGAACAAGGGTTTAATTGACGCTTGTTGCCACAATGTTGCAAGGGGTCAGAGGTCGCGTTTGAATTCGGAAATCAGGTGGTTGACGACGCTGCGCTGCGCTTCGTCGCGACTGGCCCCCGCATGACGGGTGCGCTGGAAGACGGCGCGCTGGCTTTCGGCAGCCGTGCCCTGCGCGACCATCTCGCGCAGGCGGGCAACGGCGGGCTGACTGTTCAGCGCGTCGGCATCCTCGGCGATCAGGGCCAACCAATCCTCGGCCACCTGTCCAAAGGGAATGATCGCCCCGGCGCCGAAATCGATCTGACCTTCGGTGGTGCCGTAGCGGGCGGCGCGCCACCGGTTCTCGTTCAGCAGGAAGGGCTCGTACTGGCGCCAGCGCTGGTTCTTGCGCGACAAGCGCCACAACATGCGCAAGGTGGCCTGGATCAGCGCGGCCAAGGTCAGGGAGTCCTCGATCCGGGGGCAGGCGTCGCAGATGCGGGTCTCCAGCGTGGGGAACTTGCAGCTTGGACGCAGGTCCCACCAGATCTTGCTGCTGTCCTCGATGATGCCAAGCTGGGTCAGGGCATCGACCGAACGTTCGAATTCGGGCCAACTGCCAAAGGCCGGCGGCAGGCCGGTGCGGGGCATGTCACCGAAGACGGTCGTGCGATAGGAGGCAAGGCCCGTATCCTCGCCCATCCAGAAAGGGCTGGAGGCCGACAACGCCAGCAGATGCGGCAGGAAATAGGACATCTGGTTCATCAGGTCGATCCGCTGCGCCGCGTCGGGAATGCCAACGTGGACATGCATCCCGCAGATCAGCATTCGACGCGCCACGCCGCCCATGTCGCGCGACAACTGGTTGTAGCGGTCCTTGTCGGTGTGATCCTGGCGGCGCCAGTCGCCAAAAGGGTGGCACGAGGCCGAGATGGGGGCCAGCCCATGATCGGCGGCATGCCGGGCAACGGTGGCCCGCAGCTTGCGCAAATGGTCGCGCGCCTGACGGATGTCGCCGGCCACGGGCGTGCCGATCTCGATCTGGCAGCGCAGGAACTCGGGGCTGACCTGATCGCCCAGATCCGCCTTGCAGGATGCCATCAGCGCTTCGGGCGCGGGAGCAAGGTCGCCGGTTTCGGCATCAACCAGCAGGTATTCTTCCTCGATGCCAAGCGTAAAGTCCGGTTCGGTCGTCATGATGGTCCCATCGTTCGGGCCGTGAACGGGGGCGCCGGAGGCAGGGCCGTGGAAGCCGGACCAGGCCCGGCTTCCACGGCGTCTTTCCTCCGGGCAGGGATCAGTCCATTGCCCGGAAGTTGAACTCTCCGCCTTCCTTGATGCCCGAAGGCCAGCGCGCGGTCACGGTCTTGGTGCGCGTGTAGAAGCGGAACGCGTCCGGTCCGTGCTGGTTCAGGTCGCCAAAGCCGGATTTCTTCCAGCCGCCAAAGGTGTGATAGGCCAAGGGCACCGGGATCGGCACGTTGATGCCGACCATGCCGATGTTGATGCGGCTGGCAAAGTCGCGGGCCGTGTCGCCGTCGCGGGTATAGATCGCCGTGCCGTTGCCGTATTCATGGTCCATGGCAAGGCCGATCGCTTCTTCATAGCTGGCGGCGCGGACGGTGGTCAGGACGGGCCCGAAGATCTCGGTCTTGTAGATGTCCATGTCGGGCGTCACGCGGTCGAACAGGTGCGGGCCGACAAAGAAGCCGTTCTCATAGCCCTGCAGGTTGAAGTCGCGGCCGTCGACGACCAGTTCGGCGCCTTGGTCGACACCCGACTGCACCAGGCGCAGGATGTTCTCCTTGGCCGCCTTGGTGACAACGGGACCATAGTCGATGTCGTTGCCGGCGGTCCAGGGACCGACCTTCAGCTTTTCGATCCGCGGAACCAGCTTTTCGATCAGCGCATCGGCGGTCTTCTCGCCCACGGGCACCGCGACCGAGATGGCCATGCAGCGTTCGCCGGCCGCACCATAGCCTGCGCCGACCAGCGCATCGGCGGCCTGGTCCAGATCGGCGTCCGGCATGATGATCATGTGGTTCTTGGCGCCGCCGAAGCACTGCGCGCGCTTGCCGTTCTGGGCGGCGCGCTCATAGATGTACTGCGCGATCGGGGTGGACCCGACAAAACCCACGGCCTGGATGGTCGGGTTGTCGAGGATCGCGTCCACGCTGTCCTTGTCGCCGTTCACCACCTGCAGCACGCCGTCCGGCAGGCCGGCCTCCTGCAACAACTGCGCCAGCATCAGCGGCACCGAGGGATCGCGCTCGGACGGTTTCAGGATCATGGCGTTTCCGGCGGCCAAGGCAGGCCCCATCTTCCACAGCGGAATCATGGCCGGAAAGTTGAAGGGCGTGATGCCCGCCACGACGCCAAGCGGTTGGCGCATGGAATACATGTCGATGCCGGGACCCGCGCTGTCGGTGAACTCGCCCTTCAGCAGATGCGGTGCACCGATGCAGAACTCGATGACCTCGAGGCCGCGCTGGACGTCGCCCTTGGCGTCGGCAAAGGTCTTGCCATGTTCGGAGGACAGGGCCTCGGCCAGCTTGTCCATGTCGCGGTTGATCAGTCCGACAAAGGCCATCATCACGCGGGCGCGGCGCTGCGGATTGGTGGCGCCCCATTTGACCTGAGCTTCGGTGGCACGCTCGACTGCGTGGTCCAGCTCGGCCTTGCTGGCCAGCGACAGGCGGGCCTGAACCTCCCCGGTGGCAGGGTTGAAGACATCGGAAAAGCGGCCCGACGTGCCTTTGTATTCCTTGCCGTCGATCCAGTGGTGAATCTCTTTCATGGCGTCCTCCTCAGGTTCCGTTGGCGCAGGTTAGCCTTGCGGATTTGCTGGATAAAGGGGCAGATTGGCAAAAGGGTTTTGCAAAATTGCAAGGGCAGGCGATGGATTGGGATGATCTGCGCATCTTTCTGGCAGTGGCACGGACCGAGAGCCTGTCGGGGGCGGGACGCCGGCTGGCGCTGGATGCCTCGACCGTGGGACGGCGGATCGTGCGATTGGAGGCGGCGATCGGGGCCGCGCTGTTCCTGAAAACACCGCAAGGCTATCAACTGACGGCCGAGGGCACGCGGCTGATGGCACCGGCCGAGGCGGCCGAGCAGGCAGTGGCCGCGGCGGCCGAGGGGGTACGGTCCGATGCCGGCCTCACGGGGCAATTGCGCATCGGCGCCCCGGATGGTTGCGCGAATTACCTGTTGCCGCAGGTGGCCCGCGACCTTTGCGAGGCGCATCCGGGCTTGGAGGTCCAGATCGTCGCCCTGCCGCGCGTCGTGAACCTGACCCGGCGTGAGGCCGACATGGCCATCGCCGTGTCGCCCCCGGACACGGGACGGCTGGTCGTCCAGCGCCTGACCGACTATCACCTGCATCTGGCCGGTCACGAAGATTATCTGGTTCAACATCCGCCCCTGAAGGATCTGGAAGATCTGAAGGGGCACCGGATGATCAGCTATATACCCGACATGATCTTTGACCGTGAACTGGACTATCTGTCGGCGACAGGGGTCGAGGTGGCTCAGATCAGCTCGAACTCGGTGGCCGTGCAGATGCAGGCGGTTCGTGCGGGGGCAGGGTTGGGGATCGTGCATGATTTCGCCATTCCCTTTGCGCCCGGTGTTCGGCCGGTGCTGACAGAACGCGTCGCCCTGCGGCGCAGCTTCTGGCTGATCCGGCATGCCGACGACCGTGCGTCGCGCCGCCTGACCCTGTTGGCCGAGGTTTTGGCCCAAGGCATTCGTGCCGAGGTCGCGCGATTGGAAGGCAGCTTTTCAAATGGTCTGACTTGACGCGGGCCGATTCGGCGAAAATGATGACCAGATAAAAAGGCGGAAGGGGATACGCGATGCTGGTCAAACAGTTGCTGTCGATGAAATCCGATGCGGCCAAGCCGTGGATCGAGGCCGGATCGATCGTGACCATCCTGCCCGAGGCCACATTGGGCGAGGCTGCGACATTGCTGGCGGAAAAGCGGATCGGCGCTGTCGTCGTTTCGGCCAACGGGCGGACGCCAGACGGTATCCTGTCGGAACGTGACATTGTCCGCCAGCTTGGGCGTCACGGGACCGATATCCTGTCCCAACCCATCAACGAGGTGATGACGCGCGCCGTGCAGACCTGCACCACGGGCGAGGACGCACTGACCATCCTCGAGCGCATGACCGAAGGGCGCTTCCGCCACATGCCTGTGGTGGACGAGAAGGGCGAGATGCTGGGCGTCATCTCGATCGGTGATGCGGTCAGCGGGCGCCTCAAGGAGCTTGCGGCCGAGAAAGAGGCGCTGACAGGGATGATCATGGGCGCGTGAGGCCGCGCGGACGCTGATCACATTCTTGCAATCCGGGGACAAATGGGCTTTGCCTAGGGTGGCAAGACCCTGACCAAGGACGCAAGCTTCATGCGCATCGGCCTTTATCCCGGCACATTCGACCCCATCACCCTGGGTCATATCGACATCATCCAGCGTGCCATGGCGCTGGTCGACCGGCTGGTGATCGGCGTCGCGATCAACCGCGACAAGAGCCCGCTGTTCGATCTGGAGGAGCGTGTGGCCATGGTACAGGCCGAATGTGACGCCATCACCCTACGCACCGGCGGCGAGATCCTGGTTCATCCGTTCGAGAACCTGCTGATCGACTGCGCCCGCGACGTGGGGGCTACGATCATCGTGCGCGGGCTGCGGGCGGTTGCCGATTTTGAATACGAGTTCCAGATGGTCGGCATGAACCGCGCCTTGGACAGCGATATCGAGACGGTCTTCATGATGGCGGATGCGCGTCGTCAGGCCATCGCCTCGAAGCTCGTCAAGGAAATCGCGCGACTTGGCGGGGATGTGTCCAAGTTCGTCACGCCACCAGTGTGCGACGCCCTCCTTCGCCGCTACGGCTGAGGCGCCAGCCGCGCACAGGGTGGTCGCCGCTTTCATTATAAACAAAGAGGGCTAACGTCGGGCAAGGGGATGCGCTGGATGATGGTGCCAGTGCTTGGAGATCCAAGGGGATGCAAGTCAGACCATGAACCAGTTGGTTACGCTGATCTGACAGGAGGATTGTTTCATCAGATCAGCCTGAGCCTTTAAGGGGCAGCGCCAGACTGAACGAGCCGGTTGCAGTGCCGGACGGTCCATGATTCCTGCTCAACCACATATGGCATGCATTTCAACGGACAAATGCGCCAAGGCAAAACTGGAAGCCGAGATGCCTC